>VXPF01000051.1 GCA_009839725.1 Dehalococcoidia bacterium
GCCCCCGGGCTCGGCTGGCTCTACCCCGCCCGTCTCCCCGCCCCGGGTCAGCCCGATCCGCGCGTGGGCGTCGGGAATGCTGATCCCCAGCCGCACCGCGATCTCCGCTACCGGCCTCCCCGCCGCCAGCAACTCCTCGAGCAGCCGCGAAGTCGCCCCCGCGCCCTCCCTCGGGCGGAGTTCCCTGGGCTGGTCGCCGTCGGCCATGGATCGATTCTAGGCGAGCGCGAAGGGCCCCCGCCCCCTTTACACCGAGAGCTTGCCCCAGTCGCCGCTCAGGTCCGCGGGCCCCCGGTAGAGCGCCTCCAGCCGCCGCGTCTGGATGTACCACTGTCCGTCGATGCGCGTGTACGTATCGAAGTAGCAAAGCGAGTTCATGGTGCGCCCCGCCTCACGGTTCAGGAACTCCCCCATGTACCAGCGTCCCGTGGCCGTGTCGCCCGTCACATCGTCGATGACGCCCGAGTACACGTGCATGTACACGTTCGGGATGCTCGCCATGATCCGCGTCCAGTCGGCCACGATCTCGTCGCGTCCCTCCCGCGCCGTGCGCGTGATCCACGTTCCGTCCGGCGCCCACGTCGAACCCCACGCTTCCGGGTCAAAGCGGTTGACCGCGTCCACGTAACGCTCCGCCACCTGTCGCAGGGCGGTGTAGTCCTCAACCGTCGGTGCTCCCATGTCGTCCTCCTCGCTGGCCCGCGCAGCCTACCCGAAACCACGCCCGCCGCGCGCGTTCCCCACCGCCCCTCACGCCCCGTAGGATTCGCGCACCACCGCAGGAGGCTCTCCATGACCGACACGCGCGCCTACGAAGGCCTGATCGCCGAAACCATCACCGTCCAGGGCGACGGTGGCGACTCCATCTACGCCTACCTCGCCCGTCCCCTCGGCGAGGGACCCTTCCCCGCCATGCTCCTCCTCCACCACATCCCCGGCTGGGACGAGTGGTACAGGGAGACCGCCCGCCGCTACGCCCACCACGGCTACGTCACCATCTGCCCCGACCTCTACTACCGCGACGGCCACGGCGAACCCGAGGATGTCGCCGCGAAGGTCCGCGCCGAGGGCGGCGCCCCCGACGACCGCGTCGTCGGCGATGCGGACGGCTGCATCGCCTTCCTCCGCTCCCTTCCCTACGTGACCGGCAAGGTCGGCGTGATGGGCACCTGCTCCGGCGGGCGGCACTCCTTCCTCGTCGGCTGCCGCTCGAGCGAGGGCGTCGATGCCGTCGTCGATTGCTGGGGCGGGAACGTCGTCACGCCCCCCGAGAACCTCTCGGAGCGCCAGCCCGTCGCCCCCATCGACTACACCGCCGACCTCGCCGCCCCCCTTCTCGGCCTCTTCGGGGAGAACGACTTCAGCCCCACCCCCGAGCAGGTCGCCGAGCATGAGGCCGCTCTCCAGCGCGAGGGCAAGGACTTCGAGTTCCACATGTACCCCAACGCCGGGCACGGGTTCTTCTACTACAACTACCCCCAGGCCTACGCCGCCGAGGCCGCCGTCGACGGCTGGGAGAAGATCTGGGACTTCCTCGAGCGGAAGCTGGGCTAAGGAGGGGACGCTATGTGCACCATGATCGCCGAGAAGGTCCAGATCGCCGGCAGCGGCAAGTCCAGCGACCGCTGGTTCCCCATCGCCCAGACCTACGTCTCCTACGACCACCCCTTCCACCTCCAGCGCGAGCACGCCCTCAACCTCGACTTCGTGAACGAGGCGCTCGGAACGGGCGCCCGAGTCGCCGTCGAGCTCACCCCCGAGGACGCCCGCGAGGTCGCCACCACCATCCTCCGCCTCCTTGATGAGGGCGCCGAAGTCGAGGCCGGCTGATCACGAACCAGGGATCCACCGACCAGGTCGAGATCGAGGACGAGGGGCCGCAGAGCCTGCGGCCCTGGGCCGCCTTCACCTTCCGCGACTACCGCTACCTCTGGGCGACCGGCCTCGCCACCGTCGTCTCCCGCTGGATGCGCATCCTCGTTACCGCCCAATGGCTCTTCGAGGAGACCGACTCCGCCGCCCTCCTCGGCTTTATCGGCGGCGTCCAGCTCGTCGTCCAGATCCCCGCCCTCCTCTGGGGCGGCGCCCTCGCCGACTACATGAACCGCAAGCACCTCGTGGCGGTTGCCCACACCGTCACGTTCGCTGTGCTCCTCGCGCTCGGGCTCCTCGCCGCCGCCGACCTGCTCACCGTCTGGCAGGTCTACGTCGCCATCGGCATCACGGCCGCCACGCAGGTTATCTCGCAGCCGGCCGCCGCCGCCCTCACCCCCGCCGTCGTTCCCCGCCGCCACCTCATGCTCGCCATCACCGGCGAGACCGCCACCATGAACGCCGGCTCCATCCTCGCCCCCCTCCTCTTCGCCGGCGTCGCCGAGTGGTTTGGCCTCACCGCCGCCTTCTTCGTGGCCGCCGGCACGACCGCCCCCGCCGCCCTCCTGCCCCTCTTCATCCACGCCCGCGGCCAGGTCGAGCAGCGCGCCGAGGGCTCGACCGTCCGGCGCGTCTGGGAGGGTTTCCTCTTCGTCATCCGCCACCCCATCCTCCCCGGCCTCTTCCTCCTCGATATCGGCATCACCGTCGTCTCCTTCTACCGCGAGATCCTGCCCGTGATCGCGAAGGGGCTCTTCAAGGGAGGGGCGGGCGCGGTGGGCGTTCTCGGCTCCGCGAACAGCGCGGGGGCCGTGGCCGGGTCGTTCGGCGCGCTCTTCTTCGCAGGCTACCGCTCCAAGGGAATGCTCGTCATCTACGCCTCCCTCGCCTACGCCGTCGTCCTCCTCGTGTTCTCCAACGTGACCGTCCTCTGGGCGGGCGCCATCACCATCGCCCTCCTTGGCCTGGCCGACGCCGTCACCGTGGCCGTCCGCCAGACGACCGTGCAGCTCACCACCCCCGACCACATGCGCGGGCGCGCGACCGCCTTCCTCGTGCTCGCGGCCGTCACCGCCAACAACGTCGGAACGCTCTGGGTGGGCCTCTGGTCCGAATGGATCGGCGAGGCTGCCACCATGACGCTCGGCGCCTTCCTCGCCTTCGGCGCCACCCTCCTTATCTGGCGGATGTGGCGGCCCCTCCGCGAGTACCGCTACCCCTGAGGCCGCCCCCTACCGGTACGGGATGATCTGCGCGTAGTCGACGGCGCTCTCGATCACCCGCGAGTAGGCGTAATCGACCACCAGCACGTCCTTCATGATCGGCCCCAGCATCGGGCCGACGACCTCGGTGTGGTACGGGTGCCGCGCGTACTCCTCCATCGCCTCGATCGAGTCGACTTCCGCGATGAAGACCAGGTCGAACCGGTCCGTCGCCGAGCCGTAGTACGGCCCCGGCTTCCCCAGGATCCAGCGCCGGATGAACGGCTTCTGCCGTGGGAAGCGATCGAGCGCGAGCGTGAACTCCTCGATGTCCTCCTCGCTCGCGTCGTCCTTGAAGGCGAGGCAGGTCACGTGCGCGATCGCGACATTGTCGTCACCCTCGCGCGGCGCCTTGTAGGCGATGGCGCTCTGCTGCACGGCCGTGAACTCGAAGTCCACCACCAGCACGTCCTCGACGATCGGCCCCATCAGCGCCGCCGCGTCCATGTGGAACGGGTGTTTCGCGTAGTCGACCATCGCTGCCGGCGAGTCCACCTCTACCGAGAAGGCGAGGTCGTACGCGTCGCTCGAGATCGGGTAGTAGTTCCCCGGCTTCCCCGAGATCCAGCGGCGCAGCCCCGGCTTCTGCGAGGGAAACTCGTCGAGCTTGTCCCAGAACTCCTGGATGAGGGCCTCGTCGGCGCCCTCCTTGAAGCTGAGGAAAACGGTGTGGGAGACGCCCATGGCGGTCCTCCTGGCGGCGGACCATGGCAGGCCCCGGGCCGCCTCGTGATGGCCGCGAGCATACGCCCCTCGACCCCCCTGTAGACTCGCCCCACTTCACGGGAGGGCGATATGCAGATCGGCGCCCAGCTCCACAACAACTCAACCAGCTGGCAGGACATCTCCGCCGTCGCCCGCACCGTCGATGCGGGCCGCTGGTCCAGCCTCTGGGTCTACGACCACTTCTTCCCGCCCGTGCCCAACCTCGGCAACGAGATCCCCACCTTCGAGGCCTACGCCCTCCTCGCCGGCCTCGCCGCCACCACCGACCGCGTCCGCCTCGGCACGCTCGTCACCGGCAACACGTACCGCAACCCGGCCCTCGTCGCCAAGATGATCGCGACCATGGACGACATGAGCGACGGCCGCATGAATGTCGGCATCGGCGCCGCCTGGTTCGAACGCGAGCACACCGCCTTCGGCTGGCAGTTCCCCTCCCTCAAGGAGCGCCTCGACCGCCTCGAGGAGGCCGTCCAGGTCATCCGCCTCCTCTTCGACACCGAGGGCCCCGTAACCTTCGAGGGCGAGTACTACCAGCTCGACGACACCCCCTTCGAGCCCAAGTGCATCCAGCAGCCGCACGCCCCCATCATGGTTGGCGGCGGCGGCGAGAAGCGGACCCTCCGCACCTGCGCCCGCTACGGCGACATCATGAACGTCGACGGCCCGCCCGACTTCGTCCGCCGCAAGATCGAGGTGCTCGAACGCCACTGCGCCGACATCGGCCGCGACCCCGCCGAAATCAAGAAGTCCATCCAGCTCACCTGCGTCCTCCAGGACGACCCCGAGAAGGCCGCCATGTGGCGCGAGCGCTACGGCGGCCACCTCACTCCCGAGGAGCGCGAACGCGACCTCGCCATCGGCCCCGCCGAGCGCATCGTCGAGGTCCTCCATCGCTACGAGGAGGTCGGCGTCGAGGAGGCCATCTTCGCCCGCATGCCCAACAACCCCCGCCTCTACCAGCGCCTCGACGACGAGGTCCTCAGCGCCTTCGCCTGAAGCTTGGGATTGCGCCCGTGGGGGTGGGGTGGGAATCTGGCACTGAGAGCCGATGACCGAGCAACCGCCCATCGCCCACAAATGGGAGCCGATCCAGGACTTGCCCGACAACTGGCAGGACCTCTGCCGCCCCGATCTCCACGCTGTCCACCGTCAGTGGCTGGCGGAGCGCAAGCTCATCAAGGACGAGTCGAAGTTGGAGGAGTTGCAGGAGCGGCTTTACGCACTGTGGGCGGTGGAGACCGGGATCATCGAGCGCCTCTACAGCGTCGACCGCGGTGTCACGATTCAGATTCTCGAAGCTGGGTTGGAAGCGCTTGCGCAGTTTCACGAGGACCAGCTCATTTCCGCTGATGCCGAGGCCATGATTCAGGACCACAGGGCTGCGCTCGACTTGGTTATGGACCTCATAGGAACCGAAGAGCGCGAACTGACGCCTTTCGCCATCAAGGAACTCCATCAGCGCCTGACGCTGAGTCAGGAGAACTGCGAAGCGGAGAATCAGTTTGGCGAAGTCGTCAAAGTTCCTTTGCTCAGGGGCGAGTGGAAGGTGCAACCGAACAACCCACGCCGGCCCGACGGGACCATGCATGAGTACTGTCCCCCGGAGCAGGTTCAGGGCGAGATTGAGCGGCTGCTGGCGTGGCGAACGCAACACGAGGCTCTGGATGTCTGTCCCGAGGTTGAGGCCGCCTGGCTTCACCACCGTTTCGCCCAGATACACCCCTTCCAGGACGGCAACGGTCGTGTTGCTCGTGCCCTCACCGGGATGATCTTCCTTAAGGATGACTATCTGGTGCTCGTCGTGCGCGAGGAGGAGCACCGCGAGCGCTACATTGCTGCGCTGGAATCGGCTGACCACGGCGATCTGAAGCCGCTGGTAGACCTCTTTGCGAACATTCAGCGTTCCGATCTCCAGGAGTCACTCAAGGTCATCCGCAAGCTCCGTGGGGAGGAATCCGTACAGGCGATTGAGGCCGCAGCCGCAGCCGCGCGTCAGAGTCGGGACGCCACGTTGCCACGGGTGGCAGGGGCATTGGATGAACTGGTACGCGTAGCGTCGGTCCGTTTCGAAGAAGTTGTAGCCGAGACGCAGCGTGCATTCGAGTCGGAGGGGGTTGTGGTTGCTGCCCTGGTTGCGGACGGTGATGCGAATGAGGTCTCGTGGCCCAGGGAGAGCTTGGAAGCAGTGGGGCGCCACGGCTCTTTCGACGCGGAACGCCCTTCACGCTGGGTCTCTCTCCGGCTCGGCTTGCCTCCACGCCCAGAGACCCACGTTCGGCTGGCCATAGTGCTACATCCCGCAGGGGGCCAGCCTCGTCGGTATGCCGCCTCGGAAGTTCTTCTCATGCGCCCAGAGGACGATGGGGGCTGGTCGAGCCGATCGAGTACCGGTACCCCTTTTTCCTTTGATCTCCGGCCTTCTGACGACGATGCGCGTGCTGCGGTTGCCGCCGAGTTCCGTGTGTGGCTCGAGGACAAGATCAGGCATTGCCTTCGCGTCTGGGCTAACAACCTGTAGCCCCCACCCCACTGGCGTATCCTGATCGGTCACAGCGAGCCGTGCGCTCGACGGGAGCCGGACCATGAGGGCAGGAGAGAAGGCGGCCGAACGCCTCAAGACCGAGATCGACCCGCGCGAGTTCGATTCTCCCGAATATCGCAAGGATCCCTTCCCCCTCTACAAGCGCCTGCGCGACCACCGCCCCCTCTTCCGCGACGGGTTCCACGGGCGATGGGTGCTGAGCCGCTACGACGACATCGTCGCCGTCTTCCAGGACAACGAGCACTACGACCGCGCCACCTACAACCCCGACGGCCCCTACAGGTTCGGTGAGCGCTCCGTCTTCGGCCCCAACATCCTCGAGTACGGCAACAGCCAGCGGCACCGCTGGATGCGCAACATCGTCGCCGACCAGTTTGTCGGCAACCGCCTCCAGGCCTTCATCCCCGTGATCGAGATGATCGCCCGCGAGCTCCTCGACAAGATCGCCCGCAAGGCCGCCGACGACATCGCGAAGGGCTTCGCCGGTACCGGCGAGGTCGAGCTGGTCAGCGAGTTCACCAGCCAGTTCCCCGTGCGCGTCATCTCCAACATGCTCGGCCTCCCCCGGCACGACGAGGACACCTTCGTCAGCTGGTACCAGCGCCTCATCTCCGGCATGGGCTCAGGCCAGTACTACGTGGACGGCATCCACGCCCGCGACGAGATCTGGGACTACCTCGAACCCATCATCGAGGAGCGCATGAAGAACCCCGGTGAGGACCTCGTCTCCCGCATCGTCAGCGCCGAGCTCCAGGGCAAGCGCATGAACGTCGAGGAGGTCAAGGGTTTCGTCGCCCTCCTCCTCGCCGCCGGTGGCGATACCACCGACAAGGCCATCGCCAACATGTGGTACCACATGCTCTACACCCGCCCCGACCAGTTCGAGGAGGTCCAGCGCGACCACGCCCTCTGGACCAACGTCTTCACCGAGATGATGCGCTACGACCCCGTCGTCCACGGCCAGGGCCGGCGCACCACCTGCGAGATCGAGATGTACGGCGAGGTCATCCCCGAGCGCGCCTCCGTCTCGTTGCTGCTCGGCGCGGGGAACCGCGATGAGCGTGTGTTCAAGGACCCCGAGACCTACGATGTCTTCCGGGACGACCTGCACATGGGCCGCGAACTTCGCTCCGGACGCTACCCCGACGGCCGCGCCGGCCACCTCGGCTTCGGCATGGGCCAGCACTTCTGCATGGGCTATGCCATGGCCCGGCAGGAGGCGATCATCGCGAGCACGCGCCTCTGCGAGGCCATGAAGAACCCCCGCCCCAAGTTCCCCACCCACGAAGGCATCACCGGACCCAACATCAACGAGGGCGGCTTCCGCGCCCCCCGCGAGCTCTGGGTCCAGTTCGACGTCGCCTGAGCGCGGCGCAGCAGCACATCAGGAGAGTCTATGAAGTCCGAAGTCCACCCCCTCAGCGGCGCCACCTACACCGAGCTCGGCGACGGCAAGGTCCGCGTCGAGAAGGCGAAGAAGTACGGCATCTTCCAGTGGGACGGCATCCACCTCGAGGGTGACCTGAAGTACGCCGACCCCCACCTCCTCCAGTGGGTCGGCGGGCCCGAGCTGCCCCCGGACTTCATCGAGAACGACCCCCGCCGCTCCTCTCGCATGCTCGCCAGTCGCGACGCCGCCACCGCTGAGGCCCAGTACACCGGCGGCACCGCCCTCGCCGGCGAGATCGACGACACCTTCACCCGCTACACCGGTGACCCCGGCCGCGACACCCCCGCCGGCCGCCGCTCCTCCGGCATCTCCTTCATGGAGCTGCTCGACGGCGACCAGTACCCCGAGCGCATCCCCGACACCCTCCGCATGGAGAACTCCCTTGAGGGCGGCGTCCGCAGGGTGCCCACCGAGCGCTACACCCAGAAGAAGTGGCACGACCTCGAGGTCGAGCGCCTCTGGAAGCGCGTCTGGCAGATGGCCGCCCACGTCGACGACATCCCCGAGGTCGGCGACTACCTCGTCTACGACGTCGCCCACCTCTCCTGGATCGTCGTTCGCACCGGCGAGAACGAGTTCAAGGCCTACAACAATGCCTGCCTCCACCGCGGCCGCCAGCTCCGCGAGTTCGACGGCAAGAAGGCCACCGAGTTCCGCTGCCCCTTCCACGGCTGGTGCTGGGAAATCGACGGCTCACTCCGCGAGATCCCCTCGGAGTGGGACTTCCCCGAGGTGCGCGAGGACGCCAGCCACCTGCGCGAGGCGAAGGTCGGCCTCTGGGGCGGCTTCGTCTTCATCAACCCCGACCCCGACTGCGAGCCCTTCGAGGACTTCCTCGGCGACCTGCCGCAGCACTACGAGAAGTACGACTACGAGAAGAAGTACAAGCAGATGCACGTGGCCAAGGTCGTGCGCGCCAACTGGAAGGCGAACCAGGAAGCCTTCATGGAGGGCTACCACATCATCGCCACCCACCCCCAGCTCATGATCTACGGCGGCGACGGCGCCAACCACCAGTACGACTCCTTCGGGAACTGGTCCCGTGCCGTCACCGTGGCCGCCAAGACGAGCGCCCACCGCAACATCCACCCCGACCGCGACGAGATCTTCGCGACCCGCCACAAGATGGCCGACATGATGCGTGAGACCCTGCGCGAGACCATCGGCGACCGCGTTGATGCCTACTGCGACGCCGAGCTCATCGACGGGCAGTACAACAACCTCTTCCCCAACTTCCACCCCTGGGGTTCCTTCAGCCGCATCGTCTACCGCTTCCGCCCCTACGGCGATGACCCCGACATGAGCATCATGGAGGTCATCTACCTCGCGCCCTGGCCCGAGGACAAGCCCCGCCCGCCCGCCGCCCAGATCCACTGGCTCGGGCCGGACGAGCACTGGACCGAGGCCCCCGAGATGGGCGGCCTCGCCCGTGTCCTCAACCAGGACAGCTACAACCTGCCCAAGGTTCAGAAGGGCCTCAAGACCAAGCAGGACCCCTACATCTACCTGGCCGCCTACGAGGAAGGGAAGGTTCGCCACTTCCATCACCTCTACGACCAGTGGGTCGCCTACGACGACGGCGACGAGGCCTGAGGCGGGCGAAGCCCGTGCCCCTTCGGCGCTGTAAGTTCTGTTCCCAGCCTCCCCTGGAGGAGGTCGCCGTCTCCATGTGGAGGGACGACCCCTCCGACGTGCGCCGCGACACCATCAAGCTCTGCCGCAAGCACCTGGTCCGCCTGCGCAAGGCCGGCGAGGCCGGCCACGAGCACCGCGGCGTCCGCTACCGTCCCGGCTTCTGGTAGGCTCGCCTCGCTGCGGATGGGCCCGGCATGGCCGTCCGCCGGAGGTCTCCTGTCATGCGTGAAGCCGTCATCGTTTCCACCGCCCGCACGGCCATCGGCAAGGCCTATCGAGGCGCCTTCAACGACACCCCATCCCCCACCATGGCCGCCCCCGTCGTGCAGGAGGTCGTCGCCCGCGCCGGGATCGACCCCGCCGAGATCGACGACGTCATCGTCGGCTCCGCCCTCCAGCAGGGAACGCAGGGCTTCAACGTCGGGCGCCAGGTCGCGGCCGCGGCGGGCCTTCCCGTCAGCGTCTCCGGCCAGTCCGTCGACCGCCAGTGCTCCTCCGGCCTGATGGCCGTCTCCGCCGCCGCCAAGCAGATCATGATCGACGGCATGGAGACCGTGATCGCCGGCGGCATCGAGTCCATCAGCCTCGTCCAGAACAAGAACCAGAACACCTTCCGCGCCCAGGACCCGAACGTCCTCGAAGCAACCCCCGACATGTACATGCCCATGATCACGACCGCCGAGGTCGTCTCCAAGCGCTACAACATCTCCCGCGAGGCCCAGGACGAGTACTCCCTCCAGAGCCAGCGCCGCACCGCCGCTGCCCAGGACGCCGGCCTCTTCGCCGACGAGATCATCACCAGCAACGTCACCAAAGTCGTCGTCGACCGCGAGACCGGCGAAACCAACCGCGAGGACGTCGCCATCGACATGGACGAGTGCAACCGCCCCTCCACCAACGCCGAGGGCCTCGCCAAGCTCCCGCCGGTGATGGGGGAGGACGGCTACATCACCGCCGGCAACGCCAGCCAGCTCTCGGACGGCTTCGCCGCCTGCGCGCTCATGGAGGCCTCCGCCGCCGAGAAGCGCGGCCTCGAGCCGCTCGGCTACTACCGTGGCATGGCCGTCGCCGGCTGCGAGCCCGACGAGATGGGTATCGGCCCCATCTACGCCGTCCCGAAGCTTCTCGAGCGCACCGGCCTCACCATGGACGATATCGACCTCTGGGAGCTGAACGAAGCCTTCGCCTGCCAGGTCGTCTACTGCCGTGACCAGCTCGGCATCCCCAATGAGAACCTCAATGTGAACGGCGGCGCCATCTCCATCGGCCACCCCTACGGCATGAGCGGCACGCGCATGGTTGGCCACGCCCTCCTCGAGGGGAAGCGCCGCGGCGCCCGCTACGCCGTCATCACCATGTGCGTCGGAGGTGGGATGGGTGCGGCCGGCCTCATCGAGGTCGCCTGACATGGGGCAGTGGCTCGTCGGCGATATCCTCGAACGCAGCGTCCTCCTCTACGGAGACCGCCCCGCCGTCCTCGACGGCGACCTGCGCCGCACCTACGCCGAGACCAGTGAGCGCATCCGCTCGCTGGCTGCGGGCATCCTCTCCCTGGGCGTCGAGCCCGGCCAGCACATTGGCATCCTCGCCACCAACTCCCACCGCTACTTCGAGACCTACTTCGCCGCCCACTACGCGGGCACGCCCCTCGCCCCCCTGAACATTCGCCTTTCCGGCCCGGAGCTCGAGTTCATCATCAACGATGGCGATCTGCGCCTCCTCCTCCTCGGCCCCGAGTTCGTCGAGCTGTTCGAATCCTTCCGCGACCGCCTGCCGAAGCTCGAGCACGTTGTCTTGCTCGCCGACGAGGCCCCCGACGGCATGCACGCCTACGAGCACCTCGTCGCCGGAAACGCCCCTCTCCCCGCCGCCGCCCGCGACTGGGGCGAGGACGACATGATCAACCTCTGCTACACCGGCGGCACCACCGGCCTTCCCAAGGGGGTCATGCTCTCCCAGCGCAACGTCGTCGCCAACGCCCAGCACATCCAGATGACCTTCGCCTTCGAGGAGCCCGACGTCTGGCTCCACGCCGCTCCCATGTTCCACCTCGCCGACGCCTGGGCCTGCTACTCCGTCACCGCCGCGGGCGGCGCGCACGCCTTCGTCCCCGCCTTCGCCCCAGACGCATTCCTCCAGGTCGTCCAGGACCACAGAGTGACCGCGACCATCCTCGTACCCACCATGATCAACTTCGTCGTGAACCACCCCGCGGCCCGCGACTATGACCTCTCCTCCCTGCGCGCCCTCCTCTTCGGCGCTTCCCCCATGCCCACCGACCGCATCCTCGCCGCGAAGGAGCTCTTCGGGCCCATCCTTGCCCAGGCCTACGGGATGACCGAGACCGCCCCCCTCCTCACCGCCCAGCGCATCGAGTGGCTCGACTACGACACTCCCGAGGGCATCGAGCGCCTCGCCTCCTGCGGACGCCAGGTCCAGGGCGTCGCCGTCCGCGTCGTCGACGAGAACGATGCGCCCGTCCCGGCCGGCGGCACCGGCGAGATTGTCGCCCGTGGCCCCAACGTCATGCTCGGCTACTGGAACCGTCCCGAGGAGACCGATGCCGTCCTGCGCGACGGCTGGATGCACACCGGCGATGTCGCCCGCATCGACGAGCAGGGCTTCATCTACATCGTCGACCGCTCCAAGGACATGATCGTCTCCGGCGGCGAGAACGTGTACACCACCGAGACCGAGGGCGCCCTCTACCAGCACGCCGCCGTCCTCGAAGCCGCCGTCTTCGGCATCCCCGACGAGCGCTGGGGCGAGGCCGTCCACGCCGCCGTCGTTCTGCGCGAGGGCGCCAGCGCCACCGAGACCGACCTGATCGAGCACTGCCACGCGCTCATCGCCGGCTACAAGTCCCCCAAGAGCGTCGAGTTCCACGAGACGCCCCTCCCCAAGTCGGGCGCCGGCAAGATCCTCAAGACCAACCTGCGCGCCCCCTGGTGGGAGGGCTACGAGCGGGGCGTCAACTAGCCACTAGTCACTAGCCGAGAGCGGGTTCTCCCCGATCAGGTAATCCTCCACCGGCCGCCCCTCCCCCAGGTCTTCGGCGATCACGCGGTCGAGCGCCTCCCGCCGCATTCCCGCGTACCACCGCCCCTCCGGGTACACCACCGCCGTCGGCCCGCTCTCGCAGATGCGCAGGCACCCGACCTTCGTCCGGTAGATGGGTGTGGCCCCCTCGCGCTTGTTCAGCTCGCCCACCCCGCTCTTGAGCCGCGTCCAGGCAGCCATGCCTTCTTCCGGCGCGACGCAGTCGGGACCCGTGCAGATGAAGACGTGGCGCCCGTAGCCGCCCACGCCCCGCCGCTCCGCCTCCGCGCGCGCGCGCTCCAGTCCGGTGTCTTCTTCGTCGCTCATGCCGCTTGTGACCGTGAGGATAGGGGAATCCGTCGCGACGGTCCCGTTCGGCCCACCCCGAGGCACGGAAATGCCCGTCCCGGTCCAGGCCGGCGACGGGCATGAGAAACCCCCGCACGGGGCGGGGGCTTCAGGTCCCAAACGTGTGGCGAGCGATTACAGGCGCAGCTTGCCGTGCGACGGCTGGCGCCGGCGCTGGCGCTGCGGCAGAGCCGCTTCCTCGGCAGCCAGATCGATCGGCGGCCGCGTCAGCACCTCGTGCACGTAGCCGCACATAATGCAGCTGCCGTAGGTGCCGTGCCAGTCGCGCTCCACGATGATGGAGCCGCTGCACTTCGGGCACGTCTTGGGCGGGGCCTCTTGCAAGGCAGGCATGGGGAACTTCTCCTGGGTTCCGTGAGGCAAGATCATCTCGGCCTCGAAGCGAGCATCCTGCTCGCCAGGCCTTCCTAGTGCATACGGGGTTAGCTGACGGGTTCGGGCGGAAGGTTGCCCTAGGGACTGGAGAGGTCCCATTCACCCCTAATGGTGGTTCCCCCGCTGCGCCGTGGTGGCGCACTCTGCAGGTTTCGGTTTTCACCGAGCGCACGCTCCTTGCGGAGCCCCTCGAAGCTAGCAGCCCCGAGATCGGCCTGTCAAGGACTTTGGGAAGGAAATCACAAGTAAATCGCGAAATTCGTCGATATTCGTCCCGGAGAGGGCCGTATTCGCCCCCGGGATGACCTACGCGGCCACCAGGGCGGGCGCGATCACCGCCCCCGACGCCCCCAGCCACACCGCCAGCGCCAGCCCTGGTGGCCGCGTAGGTC
>VXPF01000008.1 GCA_009839725.1 Dehalococcoidia bacterium
CCCCCCCCCCCTATCTTTTTAATGATACGGCTACCCCGCCGATCTACCCGCTTACTCTGGTCGGCTGCGTCATATGTTTATAAGTCACAGGGCCGGACACGCCGGCGAGGGTGGGGAGGCGGAGGCCGCCCCGATCGGACTGCTCGTGGGTGGGGCCAGGCACGGCGGCGAAGGGGAGGGTGGGGCCCGTGTCGTAGGCGACCGGGTCGAGCGACTCGTCCGAGAAGAAGCGATTGGCGACCAAGCCGAAGAAGCGGCCGGCGACCGCGATGATGAGCCCGAGGGAGCCTGCGATGAGGAAATTCCGTTCGGGCACATCGAGCATGGCCTGAACGATGACCTGCAGGTCGGTCACGAAAGGGTCGTCGGAGCCGAAGCGGTCTACCAGGTAGGTCCCGCCGCGGGCGACGAAGTAGCCGGGGGCGGAGGCGAGGAGCACGGCCAACCCGAAGGAGGTGAAGCGGGCGAAGCCACGGTTGAGGGCGAGCGTGGCGGCGCCCGTGATCGTCGCGATGACGAGGCTGGCGAGCACCACCCAGCGGGCGCGCTCGTGAGCATTGCCGGTGAGGAAGCCGACAAGCTCGCGGATGACACTGGAGACGGAGAAGAGGTCGGCGGACTGCTCGCCTGTCTCGTCGAAGGCCTCGAGGCCGGTGGCGTAGACGAGCTTGGCGGAGCGATCGAGGACGAGGGCGCGGATGGTCGGGATATCAGCGGTCAGGGCCTCGACGCGGCTGAGGGTGACTGGGAGGGGATAGCCGGGCACCTCCAGGTTCTCCTCGTCCGAAGTGCGGGCCTCCTCGCGCAGGGCGGGAACGTTCTTCTCCAGGGTCCGGTCGATGTCGGTGAGGGAAACGATGCCGGCGGCGAGGAGCGTCTGCGCGCGAATGGGCCTGGTGATGTCGTACACGCTGAGCGAGACGATGAAGAGGAAGAGGGCGATGGCGAAGAGCCCGGCGGCGAGCCAGGTGCCCCCATGCTCAGCCTCGGCGTAGGCGCGGCCGAAGATCCGCTCGCTGACGGGACCGCGACGGGGGAAGTTCGAACGACGGCTCAGCACCTGCTCACCCTACACGCCCTGCACCACGATGGTCCCGGCGATGCGGTCGTGGAGGGCGCGGCGGTAGGGGTCGAAGACAGCCCAGAGGAGCCCGGCCACGCAGATGAGCAGGCTGAGCCCGACGAGGAAGGCGGCGGCGGCGGGAGTGCCGCGGAGCACATAGGCGAGGACGGCGCCGATCCCGAGCACGAGGACGTAGCTGAGCACACCCGTCACGCGGGCGAGGGCGCCGAGGAGGCCCAGAGGGGCGCCGTCGGAGCGGACGACGCCAATGCGCATGACCGCGGCGCCGGCGGTCCTCCCCCAGAACGCGAGACCGAGGAAGAAATAGAGAAGGAAGGCTGCGGGAACGGCCCCGACAAGCGCCCAGAAGAGATTGATGGAGCCGCCGGAGGCGTTCACGCGGTCGAAATCGGAGGAGAGGAGGAGGTTGACCGAACCGGCAATGATGAGGGCTCCGGCGACGAAGAAGAGCACGAGCGCATCGATGGCGACGGCGGCGACGCGCATCTCGAAGGAGGCGTAGCGCAGCCGGCGTGCGGAGGGGTGTTCGAACGCCTCTCCCGGAGCTGCCGCTGAGCCTGCCGCCATGAGCCCTGTCATTGTATCGCCGGAGAGGGGCAGGGCGGCGGGGAAAGGCCCCGGATAGGGGCGGCGGCGAGCCCATAGACTGGTGGAGTGAAGCGCCTGCGCCCCTCCGGGCTGGACACGTCACCCGTGGACCTGCGTCCCTGGCAGCCGCCGCTGGTCCTGCTCTCGACGACGGCGGCGGCGGTTTTCACGCTCGCGCTGACGGTTGGGCTCAGCCTATCGCTGAGCCGCGGGCCGCTGGCAGAGTACGAATACTCGATTGGGCGATGGCAGGCCGACCACCTGGCCGGGTCCATCTTCAGCCTGCTTGGCGTAGGCGAGGAGCTCGACGAGCAGGAGGAGGCGGAGCGGCTGCGAGAGTACTTCCGCCTGACATCCGCGATCCGGGCCGAGCTACAGGCAGAGTCACCGGACCGGGCGCTGCTGGAGGCGCTCACGAACGAGCGCGCGCTCTACGAGAACGACGTCGAGCGCATCATCGAGCGGTACGTAACGGACGCGGTCGTGATGGCGGGCCTGAAGCGCCCGCTCCCGCTCTTCGACCACGTGA
Organism: Dehalococcoidia bacterium; assembly: GCA_009839725.1. Classification (GTDB taxonomy): domain Bacteria; phylum Chloroflexota; class Dehalococcoidia; order Tepidiformales; family Tepidiformaceae; genus UBA2991. The sequence goes on from VXPF01000008.1 coordinate 2,202, forward strand.
AGATGCTCTGGCCGGCCATGGACATCGAGCTGACGAACCCGCCACAGGTGCTGGTGCGCTCGCCCCGGCACGAGATCCGCTCCGAGGGGTACACGCTCCTGCAACCGGACCTGACCCTGGCCGCGATCGAGCGGGTGGAGGCGCAAACGGACGACGAGGACACGGTGTCGGTGGTGCTGCCGATCGGGGGGCTGGCCGTCTACCCGGCGATCATTCGCGAGGACCGGTCGTACTACTCGATCCTGCGGACGGCGGCGCATGAGTGGGTCCACTTCTACCTGGCCTTCTACCCGCTGGGGCTCGCCTACAACGCGCCCGATGGAGCCACGCTGAACGAGACGGTGGCCAACGTGGCCGAGCGGGAGATCGCGCGCATCGCCCGCGAGCTGCACCCGATCGATCTGCCCGAGGGCGGAGACGGACGTGCGCCGCCGCGGGAGCGGTCCTCGATCTCCTTTAGCGAAGTGATGCGGGATCTGCGGCTGACCGTCGACGACCTGCTGGCCGCGGGGAGGGTCGCGGAAGCGGAGGCGCTGATGGAGGAGCGCCGGCTGTACCTGGCGGAACACGGCATCTTCATCCGCAAGATCAACCAGGCCTACTTCGCCTTCTACGGGTCGTACGCGACCCTGCCACAGTCGTCCGATCCCATAGGGCCGAAGGTCGAGCGGGTGTGGGAGGAAACGGGCGAGCTGGCGTTGTTCTTCGCGCTGGTGCGGGAGGTTGAGAGCGTGGCCGACCTGGACGACTTGCTCGTGCGGCTGGGGGTGGACCCTTCGACGGTGACGGTAGAAGGCGCGTCCGTAGAGTAAGGGCCCCATGAGTGCGAGCGACGAGGACCTGCAACGGAACGACGAGGCCACCAGCCGCCTGAGCGCGTTGGTTGAACGGCTCGAGGAGGCGGACCTTGAACGGTCCCTCGGGGGCGGCTGGACGGTGGCGTTCGCGCTCGCCCACCTGGCGTTCTGGGACGCGCGCCAGCACGTCGCCCTGCAGGGCTACACCCGCGGCGATGGCTTCCCGCCGGAAGACAAGGCGGTCAACGACACGCTGGAGGCAGTCGCGCCCCTCCTGCGCGGCGAAGCAGCAGGATTGGAAGCGGTGCGCGCCGCCAGGCTGGTCGACGCCACCATCGCCGGTCTCTCGGAAGCGCAGCGAATGTCACTAGCCGAAGAGGGAGTGGGGTTCGCGGTTCAGCGCTGGCAGCACCGCGAGGACCACATCGCGCAGATCGAAGCGGTCCTGCGCTAGGCAGCACGGTCGTCCTGCATGGGGATGTGGGGTTGGCTGGGGACGGAGGAGTCGAACCCCCACATACGGATCCAGAATCCGCTGTCCTACCATTAGACGAGTCCCCAGCGACTCCCTAGGAGCCTAGCACGGGTGGGCGAGGGCGCTCCAGAGGGGATGGGTGGGGTCAGGAGGCGGCGACGGCAGCGGAGTCGAGGACGGTGAAGTCGGTGTGGGCGAGCTCTTCGCCGTCCACCAACATGCGGACGACGTAGTCGCCGGCGCTCGCGAAGCTCGGGTCGAGGTTGGCGGCGAGCAGCATGTGCTGGTCGTCGTCCGGGGGCGAGTCCACGGGACGCTCCTTTTCGAAGTCGCCCTCGACGTCGATGGACTCTCCGGCTGCGTCGCGGGGGCTCAGGCGGAAGGTGTAGTGATGGGGCTGGTTGGTCTCGATGCCCCCCACCACGAGGCTCGCGGCCACGCCGAGGTGGTGCTTGAAGGGGAAGCCTTCACCGGTCGTGAGGCAGCTCAGGCCCCGTCCGAGTATGAGGATGCGGTCGCCCTGGACCTGGGCGGCATCGGCGAGGGTCAGGAATTCGCACTTCATCAGCCACTCACCTCTATGCCTGCTTCCAGCGTACGACTCGGACGGCGGGGGCGCATGGCGAACGTTAAGGACAGGTAATGTCAGCCTAAGGAGCGGGCATCGCGCCCCGCCGACCGGCCAAGGGGTTGCCATCCTGCCTGCAAACCCTGTAACGATCGGCGGGCCGGCAGCGGCCAGGGGAGGCTGCGATGCGGGGACGGTTCGAGCGCATCGGGGGACTGTGCACCGAGAAGAGCGCGGACGGGCACGTCATCACCTATATGCGCGTCTCCTACGAAGGCGAGGGGCCATTCCACGAGAGCACGCGCCCCATCGCGCTGGGGCTGGATGACGGTTCGGAGCAGCCGCTTGGCCCGTCGCACGAGCAGGTGGCGGAGCGGCTCGTGCGGCAGGCCAATTACGGGCTGCTGCTGCTGGAGGAGGACGACGTGCCGAAGTACGCGCGGGAGTTCTTCTTCGCGGCGATCAACCGGCCCCTGATCCCGAGGGAGTTCGCGGTGCCGTTGCGCGTGCAGGACACGCTGGAGGCCCTGCTGGCGCTGGACGAAATCGTCGCCGGGGGCTCATCGAACCCGCTGGATGATCTGTAGGGGGCGGACACCCATCGCCACCTAGAGGGTGCTGGTTCCCCCGTCGACCCCGAGCGTCTTGCCGGTGACGTAGCTCGAGCGTTCGCTGGTGAAGAAGAGGACGAGCTCGGCCACCTCCTCCGGCTGGGCGGTGCGACCCAGGGGCAGGGAACGGAAGCCTTCGTTGTCGCCGCGAGCACGGTGCACCCGCGCCAGCATGGGCGTCTCGATGGGGCCGGGGGCGACAGCGTTGACGCGGATGCCGTGGGGCCCGAACTCGGTGGCGAAGCAGCGCGTCAACATGACCACGCCGGTCTTGGAGACGCAGTAGTCGGTCATGTTGGGGGAGGGGTTGTAGGCGGCCGTCGAGGCGAAGTTGACGATGGTGCCGCCGTGACCCTCGGCCACCATCTGGCGAGCGGCCTCGCGGGCGCAGAGCATGACGCCCGTGAGGTTCACGTCGAGGACCTTCTGCCAGAACTCGGTGGGACGGTTGAAGCTGGACCCGGCCTCGGTGGGGTGGAGGAAGGGGTCAGTGTCGTCGTCACCCTCGAGGTAGTTGGCGTAGGAGATGCCCGCGGCCGTGACGATCGAGTCGAGCTTCCCGAACCGCTCGGCGGTGCGAGCCACGACGTTGACGACGTCGGACTCGCTGGAGACATCGGTGTGGACGAAGAGGGACTCTCCGCCGAGGTCCTCGATCTGGGCGGCGGTCTGCTCGCCGCCCTCGTCGTTGACGTCGGCGATGGCGACGGCCGCGCCTTCGCGGGCGAGCAGCAGCGAGGTCGCCCGTCCCATGCCGGACCCGCCGCCGGTGACGATGGAAACCCTGCCTTCAAGTTCTCCTGCCATGGTTCTTTCCTCCGGAATCCTGGTACTGGGTGGGTCGTTGAGGAGAAGCAGCCGCTAGACGGTGCTGATGCCGCCATCGACGCCAAGCGTCTTGCCGGTGACGTAGCTGGAGCGGTCGCTGGTGAGGAAGAGGACGGCCTCGGCGACCTCGTCCGGGTCGGCCGTTCGCCCGAGGGGAACATGCCCCCACGAAGCACTCGGCCCGGCGGCCCCGCCGGCCCTGTGCACGCGCGCCAGCATGGGCGTCTCGATGGGGCCGGGGGCGACGGCGTTGACGCGGATGCCCCGGGGGCCGAACTCGACGGCGAAGCAGCGCGTGAGCATGACGACGCCGGCCTTCGAGACGCTGTAGTCGGCCAGGATGGTCGAGGGGTTGTAGGCGTTGATCGAGGCGAAGTTGACGATGGCGCCGCCGTGGCCCTCGTTCACCATCTGGCGGGCCGCCTCTCGCGCGCAGAGCATGACGCCGGTGAGGTTCACATCCATGACCTTCCGCCAGAACTCCGTGGGCTTGTTGAGGATGCTCGCCGCCTCGGGGTGAAGAAAGGGGTCGGTGTCGTCGTCGCCCTCGACGTAGTTGGCATAGGAGATACCGGCGGCAGTCACCATCGAGTCGAGGCGGCCGAACTTGCCCGCCGTCTGGGCGACGACGCTGACTACGTCCTCCTCGCTGGAGACATCCGTGTGGACGAAGAGGGAGTCGCCGCCGAGATCCTCTATCTGGGCGGCGGTCTGCTCGCCGCCCTCGTCGTTGACGTCGGCGATGGCGACGGCCGCGCCCTCGCGCGCAAACATGAGGGCCGTCGAGCGGCCCATGCCCGAGCCGCCGCCGGTGACGATGGAGACTTTGCCTTCGAGCTCTCCTGCCATGATTCTCTCCTTCTCCGGGATCGCGCCGCGGGAGTACAGGGCCTAGACGGTGCTGGTGCCGCCGTCGACGCCGAGGGTCTTGCCGGTGACGTAGCTGGAGCGGTCGCTGGTGAAGAAGAGGACCGCCTCGGCGACCTCCTCGGGCTGTGCCATGCGGCCCAGAGGAAGGGCGCCGCCCTGCTGCTGGAGGGCGCCGGTGCGCTGCAGCGAGGCCGTCATGGGCGTGTCGATGGGGCCCGGGGAGACAGCATTGACGCGGATGCCGTGGGGTCCAAACTCGGCTGCGAAGCAGCGCGTCAGCATGATGACGCCGACCTTCGAGACGCAGTAGTCCATGATGCCGGGGGAGGGGCCGTAGGCGGCGATCGAGGCGAAGTTGACGATCGTGCCGCCGTGGCCCTCGGCCACCATCTGGCGGGCGGCCTCGCGGGCGCAGAGCATGACGCCGGTAAGGTTCACGTCGATGACCTTCTGCCAGCGTTCGGTGGGCTTGTTCAGGATGGTGGCGACTTCGGGGTTGACGAAGGGGTCGGTGGCCTCATCTCCCTCGACGTAGTTGGCGTAGGAGATGCCGGCGGCCGTGACCATCGAGTCGAGCCGTCCGAACTTGCCGACGGTCTCGCCGACGAGATTGAGGACGTCCTGCTCACTGGAGGTGTCGGTGTGCACGAAGAGGGCGTTCCCACCGCTGTCCTCGATCTGGGCCGCGACCTGCTCGCCGCCCTCGTCGTTGACGTCAGCGATGGCGACGCTGGCGCCTTCGCGCGCGAACATCAGGGCCGTTGAGCGGCCCATGCCGGAGCCGCCGCCGGTGATGATGGAAACCTTGCCTTCGAGTTCTCCCGCCATGAATGTCTCCTTCTTCGCTTTGACCCCGCAGGGTCGGAAGGCGCAGCCTACGCTGTTGGACGGCGCTCCTCAGCACCGGGCAGGAGAACGATGACCGTAACCGTGTACGACACGCCCGACGAGGCCCTGGAAGGGGTCTCCGACGGGGCGCGCGTGATGGCGGGCGGGTTCGCCTCGGCGGGGACGCCGACGAACCTGATCCTGGCGCTGAAGCGGCGGGGGACGCGGGACCTCACGGTGATCGCGAACAACATCGGGCTGGGGGACCGGCTCGACGACCTGTGCGAGGACCGGCAGGTCTCGAAGGTGATCGCGACCTTCGCGATCCGCGCCTCGAGTGCGCGGCCGACGAACTTCGAGACCCAATACCGCGCCGGCGAGGTCGCCCTGGAGCTGGTTCCGCAGGGGACGTTCGTGGAGCGCATCCGGGCGGGAGGCGCGGGCATCGGGGGGTTCCTGACGCGCACGGGGGTGGGGACGGAGGTCGCGGAAGGGAAGGAGCTGCTGGAGTGGGCGGGGGAGGAGTGGCTGCTGGAGCGCCCGCTGCGGGCCGACGTGGCACTGCTGAAGGCTCACCGGGCGGACCGGCTCGGGAACCTGGCCTACCGGCTGGCAGGACGCAACTTCAACCCCGTGATGGCCACCGCCGCCGATCTCGTGATCGCGGAGGTGGAGGAGATCGTGGAGACGGGCGAGATCGCCCCGGAGGACGTCCACACCCCGGCCGTGTTCGTCGACCGGATCGTGCGCTGCGACCCGGTGGAGGTGCGCTGGGATGGCGGATAGGGCGAAGCCGGGGCTCACGCGCGAACTGATCGCGCTGCGCGTGGCGCGGGAACTGGCGCCCGGGAGCGTCGTGAACCTTGGCATCGGGCTGCCGACGCTGGTGGGCGCGCACGCACCACCCGAGGCGAACATCCTGCTGCAGGCCGAGAACGGCATCCTCGGATACGGCGGCTTCACCGAGGAGGACTTCGACCCGGATCTGATCAACGCGGGCGGTCAGCCCGTCGACCTGAACCCCGGAGCGAGCTTCTTCGACAGCTCGGTCTCCTTCGACATGATCCGGGGCGGGCACATCGACGTGGCGGTGCTGGGCGGCTTGCAGGTATCGGAGCAGGGCGACCTGGCGAACTGGTCGGTGCCGGAGCGGGGCGGGGGCAGCATCGGCGGGGCGATGGACCTGGCGGTGGGGGCGCGGCGGCTAATCGTGGCGATGGAGCACACGACGCGGGACGGGGCGGCGCGCATCGTGCGGGAGTGCTCGTACCCGCTCACGGCTCCCCGGTGCGTGGACCTGATCGTGACGGACCTGGCGGTGGTGGAAGTGGGGCCGGCGGGGCTGACGCTGACGGAGGTCGCGCTGGGGTGGCAGCCGGGGGAGGTGGCGGCGCTCACCGAGGCGCCGCTCGTGGTGGCGGAGGACGTGCGCGACATGGAGCTGTAGGTCGCCCCTGGAGCCCCTGAATCGCCTTGCGGGGCTGGGTATAGTGCGGGAGCACGCTGACGCAGGCCGGGAGAGGAACGATGGCTGACGAGCGGACGGCGCTTCTGGCGCACCTGATGCGACGGGCAGGGGTGGGCGCCACCCAGGACGAACTGGACGCGCTCGCCGGACGGCCCTACGAGGACGTGGTGGAGGACCTGCTCCACCCGGCGCGCTTCCCCGAGCCGGAGGACGACGTTCTCTACCGGTATTTCCCGCAGATGACCGCGCCGGACACGACCGCGGCTTCGGCGGGGCGCTGGGTGTACCGCATGGTGAACACGCAGCGGCCACTCGAGGAGAAGATGGCGCTGTTCTGGCACCACGTGTTCGCGACGGCCTGGTTCAAGGGCGAGCACATGCTCTCGATGGCGGACCAGATCCAGACGTTCCGCGAGCACGGGCTGGGGAAGATGCGCGACCTGCTGGTGGCGCTCTCGCGCGACCCGGCGATGATCTACTGGCTCGACAACTGCGAGAACCATGCGGATGCGCCGAACGAGAACTACGGGCGCGAGCTGCTGGAGCTGTTCTCGATGGGGATCGGGGCGTACGACGAGACAGACGTGAAGATGGCGGGGCGCGCCTTCACGGGCTGGACGTTCCAGCAGCCCATCCCGCTCTACCCCCACGGGGCCTACCCAGCGCGGTTCGTGTACCGCCCGGAGGACCACGACGGGAGCGAGAAGACCTTCCTGGGCGAGACGGGCGCGTTCAACGGCGAGGACGTGATCGACATCATCGTGCGGCAAGAGGCGACGGCGCGCTTCATCGCGCGGCACCTCTACAACTTCTTCGTGGCGGACGAGCCGCAGGTGGCGGCCTGGAGCGTGCAGGGTCCGAACGACCCGGATGCCATCGACCAACTGGCGTCGGTCTTCCTGGAGACGGAGGGCGACCTGCGCAGGGTGATGCGAACGCTGCTGAACTCCGACTTCTTCAAGCAGGCGCAGTTCTCGAAGGTGAAGTCGCCGGCGGAGTTCGTGGCGGGGGTGCTCAAGCTCTCGGGGACGCTGCAGGACCCGGCGCCACTGATGGGGGCGCTGCAGGCGGCAATGGGGGCGATGGGCCAGAAGTTGATGGACCCGCCCAGCGTCGAGGGGTGGCACACCGGCAAGGAGTGGATCGACGGGGGCACGCTCATGGAGCGGGTGAACTTCGCGGTCCAGCAGGTGGGCAACCCGGAGTCGCCGGGCACACAGTCGGTGGCGGCGCGGCTCGCGAACGGCGGCTCGGCGCCCGCCGAGACGTTGGTCGAGGGCTGCCTGGAGGCGGCGGGTCCGTTGGAGGCCAGCGACGAGACGCGCGAGGCGCTGCTCGCGGGCGCGAGCGCCGGCGAGCACGGCGAACGCGTCGCACGGATGCTCACGCTCGTGGTGGCGACACCCGAGTACCAGTTCGCCTAGGAGGCTGGCGATGGCAAGCAATGGCACGAGCGATCCGGTCCTGGTGATCGTCCAGCTGACGGGTGGGCTCGACTTCATGAACACGCTCATCCCGTACACGGAGGGCACGTACTACGACTCACGCCCGCACGTAGGCATCCCGCAGGAGCAGGTGCTGCCGCTCGGCGAGGACAGCCCGCTGGGCTTCCACCCGGCGGCATCGCGGATGAAGGATCTGTTCGACGGTGGCGATCTGGCGATCGTGCAGGGCATCGGCTACCCGAACTCGAGCCGCTCCCACTTCCGGGGGATGGACATCTGGCACACGTGCGAGCCCGACGTGATCTCGACGGAGGGCTGGATCGCGAAGCTGGTACGGGAGCTGGACCCGGGCAGCGAGAATCCGCTCACGGCGGTCAGCTTCGGGCGGGGGCTACCCCGTGCCTGCGCCGCTCCGGGCGTGACCGTGACCTCGGTGGGCAACCTCGACAACTACGGCCTCATGACGAGCATCGAGCGGGACCAGGAACGCGAGGCGAACCTCGACCTGTTCCGGCGGATGTACACACCAGCAGTCGGCGCGGGCCTCGTGCGCGACTACCTCGGCCGCACCGGTCGCGACGTGCTCTCCGGGGCGGACGTGCTGGCGGAGGTTCCGGGGCAGTACACCTCGACGGTCGAGTGGGGGACGAACCCGATCGCCACTGCCTTGCGAGACGTGTCGCGGGTGCACACGGCGGGACTGGGGACGCGGGTCTTCTACACACAGCATGCCGGCTACGACTACCACTCGCACCAGCCGGGCAACCACGATCGCCTGCTGAACGAGCTCTGCGGAGCGCTCTCGGACTTCCTGACGGACCTGCGCAACCACGAGGCAGCGGACAACGTCTCGGTGCTGGTGTTCACCGAGTTCGGCCGGCGCATCAAGGACAACGGGTCGGGGACGGACCACGGCTCGGGCGGGGGCGCGTACATCCTCGGGGAGCAAGTGCAGGGCGGGCTCTACGCGGAGTACCCGTCGGTGAAGCCGAAGGACTGGCTGAACGGTGAGGATCTGAAGCACACGATCGACTTCCGCGGCATCTACGGCACGATGCTGGAGCAGTGGATGGGCGTGGAAGCAGCACCGATCGTGGGCGGCGACTTCGAGCAGATCTCGCCGTTCACGACGGCGGCGGCCTGAGGGCGCCGCCGTGCCGAAGGCGCACGCGCTGCTGCGAGCGGGCTTCCCCTACCTGAGGACCGTGGGGATGCGCCGCGTGACCTCGTACCCGACCGACCTGGCGCTGGGCGACGACGACATGCTGTTCGTCGTGTGCCGCACGGAGGTGGCGGCGAGCGTGCGGCGGCTGAGCCAGGACGACGAGGACCTGGGCACGATCGGGAGCTTCCTCTGGCCGCAGTGCATCGTGCGGGGGCCGGACGCAAACCTGTACGTGTCCGACGAGGGCAAGCACACCATTACCGTGCTCACGCCGGATGGGGAGGTGGTGCGGACCTGGGGCGAGCAGGGCTCGGCTCCGGGGCAACTCGACCGGCCCTCCGGGCTCGCGTTCGACGGGGAGGGGCTGCTGCTGGTTGCGGACACGGGCAACCACCGCATCCAGCGCTTCACGGCAGAGGGGCAACACGTCGGCGGATGGGGCGGCCACGGGTCGGAGCCGGGCCATTTCGACATGCCCTGGGGGCTGACCAGCGACGACGAGGGCGACGTATTCGTGGCGGACTGGCGCAATGACCGCATTCAGAAGCTGACCTCCGAGGGCGAGCCGCTGCTCATCATCGGTAGGAGCGGCGACGGAGACGGCGAGTTCAACCGGCCCTCGGGCGTGGCGGTCGACGAGCATGGGGACATCTACGTGGCCGACCGGGGAAACAACCGGGTGCAGCTGTTCGCGCACACGGGTCGCTACGTGCAGCAGTTCCGGGGCGACGCAACGCTCTCGGCGATCGGGCGGCGCTACATCCTCGCGAACCAGAAGACGCTGCGGCTGCGGGAGATGGCGAACCTGGAAGAGCAGCGCCTCATGCGGGCTCCCTGCTCGGTGCGGGTCGACGGCCGGGGACTGATGTACGTGCCCGACCTGGGGTCGCACCGGGTGCAGGTCTATCAGAAGGAGGCGTACGTGCTGGAGGCGGACGAGATCATGCCTCCGCTGACGGCGCCGACGCTCTTCACGACCTGACGGCCATGGCGGTGATGATCGGCTTCGCCGAACGCCGTCGCGAGCTGCTGGAGGCGGAGCTGCAGCGCATGGCGGCGGAGCTCCCGATGCTGGGAGTCGAACGCTCGTACCTGACGGGCGACCTCGCAGGAGGAGCGGTGGAGGTGGGGAGCGCCCTGGACCTCGTGCTGGTGCGGGAGACCGAGGAACCGTTCCGGCGGCGGGCGGACTTCTTCGCGTCGCACCTGCAGCCACGGGTGGCGACACGCTTCTGGGTGTACACGCCCGCCGAGTTCGAGTCGCTCGCCGAGGACGACCCGGTGCTGCGCCGGGCGATGGCAGACAATGCCTGAGTCGCCACGCAGCGGGGCGCGGGAGGCGCAGCGCTGGCTCGCACAGGCGCGCCACGACCTGGCCGATGGGCGGCTGGTGGCGGAGGCGGGGCGGCACGCCCTCGCGTGCTTCCTCGCGCAGCAGTGCGGGGAGAAAGCGGTCACGGCGTTCCTGCTGGGGCAGGGGGCGGAAGCGGTGTGGGGTGGGGCGCTGGCGGACCTCTGCGAGGACGCGGTGGCGTTCGACCCGTCGTTCGAGGCGATCCGGCCGATGGCCATCCTGCTGGACAAGCACGACCTCGGGGCGCGCTACCCGACGACGATTCCGGGCGGAGTCCCGGCGGAGGCGTACGACGCCACCGACTCGGAGCGCGCGCTGGAGATCGCGGGCGAGGTACTCGCGTTCGTCGAGGGGCGCGCCTGACCCTCCCCCGCTTAGCGGAGCTTGGCGAAGAAGGCGCGCACGTCCTCGGTGAAGACCTCGGGGACCTCGGCAGGGGCGAAGTGTCCTCCGCGGGGATGCTCCGTCCAGTGGATGACGTTGGCGGTCGCCTCGGCGGCGGCGCGGGGCACGAAGATCATCTCCTTGGGGAAGACGGGCATGCCGAACGGCACCTTGCGAGCCGCCTCGGGGTCGGACACGGGCTGGGGAGGAGTGCGGAAGGTGTGCCAGTACCAGCGCGAGGTGGTGACGAAGCTCTCGGTGAACCAGTAGATGCTGACCGTATCGAGCAGGAACTGGCGCGAGAACGCCTCCTCCACGTCGCCGTTGTTGTCGCTCCAGTTGCGGCGGCGCTCGACGAGCCAGGAGGCGAGCCCGGCGGGCGAGTCGTGCAGGGCGAAGGCGAGCGTCTGGGGATCGGTCGTGTGGACGGCGATGTGGGAGAGGGCCGTCTTCCAGCGATCCTCCATGACGCCGTAGCGGTGGCGCTCCTCCGGCGCGAAGTCGTCGGGGCTGGTGCGCATGGCAGGACCCATGAGCATGCCCACCAGCGCGGTCGTGCTGCCGGGCTCGGGGGCGTTCTCGGGGGCGGAGAGAGCGGGGAG
>VXPF01000074.1 GCA_009839725.1 Dehalococcoidia bacterium
GGACACGGTGGCGGGGGAGGCGGAGAGGCGGTAGGGCGGGCCCGGGAACTCGACCTCGCGCGAATCGACGGCGACGGGCTCGTACCAGCCGCGATCGCGGAGCTGGCGGTTCTCGACAAGGTCGCGGGGGGTTGAGCAGAGGCCGACGAGGAGGCGGCGTCGCTGGCCCTCCTCGTACGCCTCGAGGGCGGTCATGGTGGCGAGGAAGCGGGCGAAGACCTCGTTGATGTGGGCGAGCTGCCCGGCGGCGCCGGCGGCGGATTCGGGATCGGAGAGGATCTGGGCGAGGAAGCGCAGGTTCATGCCGTTGACGAGCTCGGCGTAGGCCTCGTCGTCGAGGTCGTGCTCGAAGCCGGCTTCGTCCATCCAGGCGACGACCTCGGGGAAGTCGGCGCCGCCCGGGGCGGTGATGTAGGCCATCACGTAGCCCTCCTGCGTGTCGTACACGCCGACACCGGGGATGGGCATGCGGAGGAGGCCGAGGGGACCGGTGCGCACGCGGTTGGTGCGCTGGAAGTCCCACATCATCATGGCCGTCTCCTGGGGGAGGGAGAGGGCCTCCTGCACGGAGACGTCGACGTGCTGGCCCTGGCCGGTGCGCTCGGCGTGGTGGAGGGCGGCTAGGGTTCCCTGCGCAGCCTGGATGCTGGCGCAGATGTTGCCCTGGTTGCCGTAGATGATGTTGGGCGGGTCCTCGGGTTGGCCCGCGAGCGTCATCACGCCGCCCATCGCCTGGCCGACGATGTCGTCGTAGGCGAAGTTGGCGTGGGGGCCGGTCTGGCCGAAGCCGGTGATGGAGGTGTAGACGAGGCCGGGTCGCTCGCCACGGAGGTCCTCGTAGCCGAGGCCCACGGTGGCGAGGGAGCCGGGCAGGTGGTCCTCGATGATGATGTCCGCGCCCAGGGCGAGCTCGCGTGCGCGGGCGAGCTGGGCCTCGTCGTGGAGGTCGAGCGCGAGGGAGCGCTTCGAGGTGTTCTGCGCCCAGAAGGCGATGCTGGCGTCGGGCGAGGGTTCGCCGTCGAGGAAGGGCGGGGCGTGGCGCTGGTTTTCACCGGCGGGGGGCTCGACCTTGATGACGTCGGCGCCGAGATCGGCGAAGAGCTTGCCGCAATAGGCGCCGATCTCGTCGGTGAATTCGAGGACGCGGACGTTGGCGAGGGGTCCCTCGGGCATGGCTACTCCTCCACGCGGGCGGTGACGGTGGCGGGGAGGCGGTCGCTCAGGATCTCGACCGTCTCGCCGATGATTTCCTCCATGATGGTGGAGGCGGGGCGGATCTCGTTGAGCATGCCCGCCACCTGGCCGGCGGCGTTCATGAGCAGGTCCTCGCGGCCCGCCTGGCGCAGGGAGTGGGCGACATCGCGGATGACGATGCCCTGGACGCCCATGGGGAGGGCACGGAGGCCGCTGTCCTCCCAGGCGTCGATAAGGGGGTTGCGGATGTTGCGCATGGTCTTGCCGCTGTAGAGGCGGGTGATCTTCGTGTCCTCCTCGGTGGCGGCGAGGATGCGGTCGGTCTGGGCCTTGGGCTGGTTGGCCTCCTCGGAGACGAGGAAGGCAGTGCCCACCCAGACCCCGGCGGCGCCGGCGGTCAGCATCGCGGCCATGCCGCGGCCGCTGGCGATGCCGCCGGCGGCGATGACGGGCACGGGGTCGATGGCCTCGATGACCTGCGTGACGAGGGGCAGGGTGCCGATGCGGCCGGTGTGGCCACCGGCCTCCGTTCCCTGCGCGACGACGGCGTCGACACCGGCGTGGGCGACGCGCTCCGCGTTCTTGACGTTGCCGACGAGGGAGAGGACGACCGTGCCGTTCGCATGGAGGCGGTCGAGCCAGGCGGCAGGGCTGCCGAGCCCGGCGGCGAAGACGGGCACCTTCTCCTCGATGACGACCTCCATCTGGGCGTCGGACATGCCCCCGCCGCGCCCCTGGAGGGTGGGGCGGGTGTCGGTCTCGACGGGAGGGGCCTCGATCCAAGGAACGTCGAGGTCGGCGAGGATGGCCTTGAGGCCGTCGCGCACCTCGTCGGGGACGAGCTCGCGGGGGTCGGCGGGCGGGGGCTTCTTCGCGGCCTCGCCCATGTAGTTGGAGGGGAGGAGGAGATCGACGCCGAAGGGCCTGTCGGTAAGGCTGCGAACCTTGTTGATCTCCTCGCGCAGGCGGTCCGGGCCATAGCCGCTGCCGCCGATGACGCCGAGTCCGCCCCCGTTCGAGACGGCGGCGGCGAGTTCGGCGGTGGCGACGGGGCCAACGATGCCGCCCGCGACGGGCCCCATCCCCGCCAGGAGGAAGGGGTACTCGACGCCGAGCAGGTCGCAGAGGGCGGTGCGGAGGACGGGACGGGCCATCGGGCGCTCCAGCGGCAGAGTGCGGGAAGTATAGCCGGGCGACCGCTGCGGGCCCGGCGCCGGAGGGGGCACCTATAATCGCTGCGTGGCTGGCAACGGCGCGAAGCCGCGCCTCGTGATCCTCGATTCGCACGGCATTCTCTACCGCGCGTTTTTCGCGCTGGGCTCGGTGCCCAACCCGATGATGAGCAGCAAGGGCGAGCTCACATTCGCGACGTATGGGTACGCGGAGTCGCTCCTGCGCGTGTTCGACCAGCTCTCGCCGACGCACATCTGCGCGGCCTGGGACGCGAAAGGCAAGACGTTCCGGCACGAGGCTCGCGAGGACTACAAGGCGACGCGCCGGGAGACGCCGGAGGACCTGCTGCCGCAGATGGCGCGCGTGCGGGAGATGCTGGAGGCGTTCGCGATCCCGGTGTACGAGGCGCCGGGCTTCGAGGCGGACGACGTGGCGGGCACGATCGCGACGAAGACGGCGGCGGAGGGGGTCGACACCTGGATCGTCACGCTGGACACGGACCTCGTGCAGCTCATCCGGCCCAACCTGAACCTGTTCATGTTCCGCCCCTACCAGCGCGACACGGTGGTGTACGACGTGAAGGCGGCAAGCGAGCGCTGGGGGTTCAGCCCGCCATACATGACCGACTTCAAGGCGCTACGGGGGGATACAAGCGACAACATCCCCGGCATCAAGGGCGTCGGGGACAAGACCGCGGCGAACCTGATCCGGCAGTTCGGGCCGGTCGAGGAGATCTTCGCGCGGCTGGACGAGATCTCGTCGAAGTCCGTACGGGGAAAGCTGGAGGGGAAGCGGGAGGAAGCGCTGGAGAGCAAGGAGCTGGTCACGATCCGGACGGACGTGGAGTGCGACTTCGACTTCAACGCCTGCGAAGCGAGCGACTACGACCGCGAGAAGGTGGTGGCGTTCTTCCGGGAGCTGGAGTTCCGCAGCCTGATCGACCGTCTGCCGGAGTCGGACGGCGACGGGGAGGAGCCGCCCGCCCCGGAAGCGGAGCCGGGGGAGTACGCGAACGTGACGGACGGGGCGGGGTTGGCGGCGCTGGCGGGGACGCTGCGCGACTCCGGCGGGTTCGCCCTGGGGGCGCTCTCGACGACCGGCGACACGGCCCATCCCCTCCTCCTCGGCCTGGCGTTCGCGACCGAACCGGGGCGGGCGTGGTACGTCCCCATCGGGCACGCGCCTCGGCTCGACAGCCCGAGCGAGCAGCTCACGCTGGACGCGATTCGCGAGGCGCTGGGGCCGCTGCTGGCGGACGCTTCGCTCCCGAAGACGGCCTACGGGGCGAAGTACCTGCTCCACCAGTTCGGCCGGGCGGGGATGGCGCTGCGGGGAGTCTCCCGCGAGGCGAGCCTGATGGCGTTCCTGCTGGGGGAGACCTCGCAGGCGCTGGAGAACCTCGTGAACGAGCGGCTGGGCGTGGAGCTGCGACCGATCACGGCGCTGACGGGCACGGGGCGCAAGGCGACGCCGCTGGCGCAGGTCGATCCGGAGTCGGCGGGGGAACTCGCCTGCCAGCAGGTCGACCTGCTGCTGCAGGTGGTGCCGGAGCTGGAGGCGAAGCTCCGGGAGCGGGGCCAATGGGAGCTGTACGAGGACATGGAGCTGCCGCTGATGCCCGTGCTGGCGGAGATGGAGTCGGTTGGGGTGGGAATCGACATCAGCGTGCTACGGGACATCTCGGACTCGCTCATCGGCGATATCGAGGCGGCGGAGAAGGCGGTCCACGATCACGTCGGGCGCGAGTTCAACATCGGCAGCCCACAGCAGCTGAGCGACGTGCTCTTCCGGGAGCTTGGGCTGCCGCCGACGCGCCGCACGAAGCAGGGCTACAGCACCGATCAGCGGGCGCTGGAGGGGCTGCGCGAGGCGCACCCTATCATCGACACGATCTTCGAGTACCGGCAGCTGACGAAGCTGAAGTCGACGTACCTCGACGCGCTACCGGGGGCGGTCTCGCCCGAAGACGGGCGCATCCACACGGACTTCCAGCAGACGGTGGCGGCGACGGGGCGGCTGAGCAGCACCAATCCCAACCTGCAGAACATCCCCGTGCGGACGGAGATGGGGCGGGACATCCGCCGCGCGTTCGTGCCCGAGGGGTACGACGACGCGGTGTACGTGGCGGCGGACTACTCGCAGATCGAGCTGCGGGTGCTAGCGCACATCACGGAGGACACGGGGCTGATCGACGCCTTCCTGGCGGACGCGGACATCCACCAGGCGACGGCGGCGAGCGTTTACGGGGTGGAGGCGGCGGAGGTGACGCGGCAGATGCGGGACACGGCGAAGATGGTCAACTTCGGCATCGCCTATGGGATGGGGTCCTTCGGGCTGAGCGACCGCACGGGGATGACGCGGGAGGAGGCGGAGGCGTTCATCGACAGCTACTACGCGAACTTCCCCGGCATCAAGGCGTGGCAGGAGCACGTGCTCTCGACGACAAAGAAACAGGGGTACGCGGAGACGCTCTACGGGCGGCGCCGCTACCTGCCCGCGATCCACAGCACGAACTTCCAGGTGCGGAGCGCGGCCGAGCGCGAGGCGATCAACATGCCGATCCAGGGGACAGCGGCGGACATCATCAAGGTGGCGATGATCCGGATCGCGGAGGCGGCCCGGGAGCGGGAACTCCGCAGCCGCATGATCCTGCAGGTCCACGACGAGCTGATCTTCGAGGGGCCGTCGGACGAGGCGGATGAGGTGGCGGGGCTGCTGGCGGAGGTGATGCCGGCGAGCATCGAGCTGAAAGTCCCGCTGAGGGTGGACCTGAAGCGCGGCCGGACCTGGGCGGAGCTGTAAGGCTCTAGCCCCCGCCTATCGCCGGGACGATGGTGACCTCGTCGTTGGGGGCGATGGGCTCGGTAAGGCCGTAGCGAAAGGCGTGACCGTTCAAGGCGACGGAGAGCTCGGGGCGCAGGCGGCCGTCCTCGACAGCACGCTCGTAGAAGCCCGGGCAGCGGACATCGATGGCGCGAAGAACCTCGCCGAGCGTGGCGCCCGCGACCTCGAGGGTCGCGGCGCCAGCGCAGAGCGAGCGCAGGGGCGACGGTATGAGAACCGTCGCCACGGGGCTACTGCAGGTTGTGGAGCTCCTCCACCACGCGGCGCGGGGAGATTGGCAGCTCCGTGAAGCGATGCCCGGTGGCATCGTGGACGGCGTTGGCGATGGCCGCCAGGGGCGGCACGATCGGCACCTCGCCAACCCCGCGGACGCCGTACGGGTGCCCGGGGTTGGGAACCTCGACGATGATCGTGTCGATCATCGGGAGGTCGAGGCTGGTAGGCATGCGGTAGTCGAGGAAGGAGGCGTTTTCCATGCGCCCGTCCTCGCCGTAGTAGTACTCCTCGTTGAGCGCCCAGCCGATGCCCTGGACGACGCCGCCCTGCATCTGGCCCTCGACGTACGCGGGG
Source organism: Dehalococcoidia bacterium (assembly GCA_009839725.1). Lineage (GTDB taxonomy): Bacteria > Chloroflexota > Dehalococcoidia > Tepidiformales > Tepidiformaceae > UBA2991. The sequence continues at coordinate 5,782 of VXPF01000074.1, forward strand.
TGCACGGCCGTGCCGACGTCCTGGGCGATCGTGTAGCGGAGGATGTCGACCTTGCCGGTGTCGGGGTCGACCTCGACATCGACGACATGGACGCCGAACGCGGCGCCGGGGCTGCGGGCAACAACGCTGCCGCGACCCTGGAGCGGTCCGCCGGTCTCCATCTGCTTCCCCGCCAGCTCGGCGAAGGTCATCGTCTTCTCGCTGTCGGAGGTGTGCCGGAGGGCGCCGTCGACGTACTCGATGTCCTCGGCCTCGCACTCCCAGAGCTGGGCCGCGCGGGCGACCATCTGCTGCTGGATGTCGAGCCCGGCCTCGTACACGGCCTGGCCGCTGGCGTAGGCGGTGCGCGAGCCGCCGGTCACGTCGTTGTGGCCGACGGAGTCGGTGTCGACGACGGTGGGGCGGACGCTGTCGTACTCGATGCCGAGCGTCTCGGCGAGCTGCATGGCGAGCGAGGCGCGGGTACCGCCGATGTCAGTCGAGCCCTCAATGAGGTTGACCGTGCCGTCCGGGTTGACGGAGGCGACGACGGACGACTGCATGCCCGCGTTGAACCAGAAGCCGCCGGCAACGCCGCGACCGCGGTTCGGCCCCTCGATCGGGGAGTTGTAGTGGTCGGAGGCCTGGGCGGCCTGGACCGTCTCCTCCTGCCCGATGCGGGGGTGGGCGACACCGGTGATCATGCGGGTGCCCTCATGGGCACTGTTGTCCAGGCGGAACTGGAGGGGGTCGACCCCGGTCTCGCGGGCGAGCTCGTCGATGAGCTGCTCGACGCAGAAGGAGGCGTTGGGCGCGCCCGGGGCGCGGTAGGCGGCCACCTTCGGCTTGTTCACGACGACGTCGTAGGCATCGACCTTGAAGTTCTCCACCTCGTAGGGGGAGAGCATGCACATGGCGCCGGCCATGACGGGCGAGCCGGGGAAGGCGCCTGCCTCGAAGGCGAGGCTGACCTCGGCGGCCGTGATCTTGCCGTCCTTGACGGCGATCTTGCCCTTCATGTGGCCGCCGCTGGTGGGGCCGGTGGCCTGGAAGACGTCGGTGCGGTCCATGGTGAGCTGGACGGGGCGGCCGCACTTGCGGGAGAGCAGCGCCGCGACGGGCTCCAGGTAGACACCGATTTTCCCGCCGAAGCCGCCGCCGATCTCCATGGGGATGACGCGGATTCGGGAGACAGGCAGCTGGAGCAGCTCGGCGAGCGCGCCACGGACGGCGAACGCGCCCTGCGTGCTCGTCCAGACCGTGAGGGTGCCGTCGGAGTTCCAGTTGGCGGTGCCGTTGTGGGGCTCGATGTAGCCCTGGTGGACCATCTTCGTGTCGAACTCGCGCTCGACGACGACATCGGCCTCGGCATACGCGGCGTCGACGTCGCCACCCTCGAAGCGGTTGTGGGCGGCGACGTTGCTGGCGTTGTCGGACTCCTCGCCGTCGGGATTCCTGGTGTGGCGGCTCTCGTCGAGCAGCGGGGCATCGTCGCGCATCGCGTCCTGCACGTTGAGGACGGGCGGAAGCACCTCGTACTCGACCTTGATGGCCTCGATGGCGGTGAGCGCATCGTGCACGTTGGTGGCGGCGACACCGGCGATGGCGTGGCCGCGGTAGAGCGCCTTGTCGGCGGCGAGCACGTTCTTGCTCATGTCGGAGGCGGTAGACGCGCCCTCGCCCATGTCGAGCACCTTGTCGGCGACGACGGGGAGGTCGCTGTGGGTCACGACCGCGAGGACGCCGGACATGGCCTCGGCCGCGCTCGTATCGATGGAGAGGATGCGGGCGTGGGCGTGCGGGCTTCGCAGGACCGCACCCTGGACGAGGTCGGGAAGGTGGATGTCGGCGCCGTAGAGCGCCTTGCCCGTGACCTTCTCGACGCCGTCGGGACGGATTGGGCGGGTGCCGATGACCTTGTAGTCGGGCTTCTCGGTTGTCGTCATGCGGAGACCTCCTCCATCTCGGACGCCTTGAGGACGGCGCGGACGATCTTGTCGTAGCCGGTGCAGCGGCAGAGGTTGCCGGCCAGCCAATGGCGGACGCGGCCTTCATCGGCGTCGGGCTCGCTATCGAGCAGGGCCTTGGCGGCGACGATGAAGCCGGGGGTGCAGACCCCGCACTGCAGGGCGGCCTCTTCGAGGAAGCACTGCTGGAGCGGGTGGAGGGTGTCGCCATCGGCGACGCCCTCGATGGTGACGACGTCGGCGCCCTCGGCCTCGACGCCGAGGACGCAGCAGGAGTTCACGACGCGGCCATCCATGAGGACGCTACAGGCGCCGCAGTTGCCGTTGTTGCAGCCTTCCTTGGTGCCGGTCAGGCCGAGCTCGTCGCGCAGGACTTCGAGCAGGCTCTGGCGGGGCTCGCAGAGGAAGTCGATCTCCTCGCCGTTGAGGGTGGTCTGGATGTGGGTGCGACGGGGCATGGGCTAGGCCTCCCGGGCTCGTTCGAGCGCCCGGTCGAGGGCGCGGTAGGTGAGGACGCGCGTGAGGTGGACGCGCTGGGCGATGGAGCCGCGCATGTCGGTGATGGGCGTGGCCGCGGCGGCGGCGATGTCGGCAGCGCGGCCGAACGAGTCCTCCGTCGGCGTCTCCCCCACGAGGGCGTCGCCGGCTTCGGCGACGAAGAGGGGCACCGGCGCGACGGCGCCAACGGAGATGCGCGCTCCCTCGATGCGCTCGCCGGTCGCATCGAGATCGACGCGGGCGCCGACGTTGACGACGGCGATGTCCATCTCGTTGCGGGGGATGAAGCGGTGGAAGAAGGCGCCCGAGTTGGCCGGCTGCGGCGGGATGTTGATCGTGATGATCAGCTCGCCGGGTTCGAGGACGTTCTGGCCGGGGCCGGTGAAGAAGTCCTCAAGGGCGAGTTCGCGCGTGCCGCCGGCGGAGCCGAGCGTGAGCGTGGCGCCGAGGGCGATGAGCGCGGGGACGGTGTCGGCGGCGGGACCGGAGTTCCCGATGTTCCCGCCGAAGCAGGCCCGGCTCTGGATCTGGATGCCGCCGACAAGCGTCGCGCAATCGATGACGCAGGGCAGGCGGCGGACGATCTCGTCGTCCTCGTAGATCTCGGCGAAGGGAACGGAGGCTCCGATCACGAGGCCGCCGTCGTCGGTCCAGCCGTAACTCATGAGCTCGGGGATGTGCTTGACATCGATGAGCTGGTCGACCTCTTTCCGGCCTTCGCGGAGCTGGACGATGATGTCGGTTCCGCCAGCGAGGAAGGCCGAGGTCTTGCCGTTCTGGAGTGCGGCGTACGCCTCGCCGAGCGAGGAGGGCGCCAGATAGTCGATCTCCTTCATGAACAATCCTTCGGAAGACTGGGCGGCCCAAGGCCGCCCGTGCGGGACCGGATCATAAAGGGGAACCCCCACTGTGTCTGCGAACGGCCCGGGTGCTGACCCTAGCCGGGGTCCGGCGATTCACACCAGGCGCGCAGGGCGGCGGGCTGGTTCGTGATGATGCCGTCGACACCGGCATCCGCGAGGCGGGTCCAATCAGCGGGAGCGTCGGCGGTCCAGGCCCAGAGTTTCAGGCCGTGGCCGCGGGCGATCTCGACGGCGTGGGGCGCCACGACCGCGTGGAAGAGCGAGATGGCGCCGACGCCGTGCTCGGCGGCGCGGTCGGCGAGCGTCCGCAGTCCGGCGCCGCCCATGGGCGCGACGATGAAGGCCGCCTCGATGTCGGGCGCGAGGGCACGGGCGCGCTCGACGAGATCGTGGTCAAAGGAGTGGAGCGCTGCCCAGGACTCAGCACCATGGCGACGGATAACGTCGAGGGTGGCGGCGAGGAGGTCGGGGGCGTCAGCGGCGTGGTCCGGAGCGACCTTCATCTCGCACATGACGTCGATGCGGCCGGCGACGAGGTCGAGGACTTCGTCGAGGGAGGGCACGTGCTCCCCATCGCCGGCGTCGGCGGCGGCGAGGTCGGCGAGCGAGACATCGCGGACGGGGCCGGAGAGGTCCATGGTGCGGTCGAGGGTATCGTCGTGAAGGAGGACGGGGACGCCGTCGGCGCAGAGGTGGAGGTCGATCTCTATGGCGGCGGCGCTCGCGAGGGAGGCGCGCACGCCGGCGAGGGTGTTGGCGGGAGCTTCTCCCGCGGCAGCGGCGTGCGCGATGACGATGGGTACGCTCATGGCGTTCGGGAGGATAACGCGGCTCCGTGCAAGACTGTGTGGATGCCCACGGCAACCATCAGTGATACGGACACCAACGGGACGGCGTCACGGGCGTGACCGACGCGGCGGCCCCCGAGACTGGCCCCCGCAATCCGTTCGTCAGCCGCGACTACCGGGCATGGCTGACGGCGTCGGTGGTGACGGCGCTCGGCGTCGGCATCCAGATCGTGACGGTGCCGTTGTTTATCCGGGATCGCGTCGAACCGGACGAGCGCGCGGCGGTCATCGCGGGGGCACTCATCATCCAGACCCTGCCGGGGGTGTTCCTGACGCTACTGGGCGGGGTCGTGGCGGACCGTGTGGAGCCGCGCCTGCTCCTATTCCGGGCGACTGCCGTGGCGGCAACGGTCTCGGCTGTGTATGTGGTGCTCTCGGCCGCCGAAGTTGCAATCGTGTGGCCGGTGTTCGCCCTCTCGGCGGGAGTCGGCGCGGTGGCGGCATTCGAGCAGCCGGCGCGCCAGGGCGTGCTGCCGCAGATGGTCACGCGACCGCAGCTCCAGAACGCCGTGATCCTCGGGAACGTGGGGTTCCTCGCCGCGGGCCAGTTCGCGGGGCCGGCGCTGGGAGGGTTTGTCGGCGGAGACGCCGGGCTGACTGCCGCCTTCGCGCTGGAGACGGGACTCCTGGCGCTGGGGGCGGTGCTGTTCCTGACGCTGGGCCACTACGAGCCGCGGGTGCCCGAGCGACACGATGTGCGAACCGAACTCCTTGAGGGACTGCGCTACGTTCGCCGCTCTCGCAACATCGTCGGACTGCTCATCCTCGCCGCGATGCCCGGCATCTTCTATGCGGGTCCCCTGACGGTGAACATGCTCCTCGTCGTGGAGGACGTCCTGATGCTGGAGGACCGCTGGGTGGGCATCCTCTTCGGGACGTTCGGGGCCGGCATGATCGTCAGTTCGGCGCTGATGACCTTGCGACCCCTCCCCAGGCGAGGGCTGCTGCTGGCGCTCTCGCCCATCGCTGGAGCTCCCTTGCTGGTCTTGTTCGGGCTGAGCGAGACACCCTGGTTGACGGTCGCCGCCCTCCTCGCCATCGGGCCGCCGGCGGCCATCTTCACCAACCTGAGCCTGGCGCTGCTGCAGGAGCAGACTGACGAAGCGGTAATGGGGCGTGTGATGGGGGTCTATTCCCTGATGTTCGTGGCCTCCGCGCCGATCGGGTACGCGCAGACCGGTCTCGTCACCAGCCTGGTCGGGCCCCAGGCCAGCATCGTGGCAAGCGCAGCCGCCGGCGGCATCGCCGGGATTGCGCTGTTGATCTGGCTCCCCGTGCGGAAGCTGCGCTGACGATGCCGGAAGGAGTCGAGGGCGAAACGGAGGCCATTGACGGCGTTGAGCCCGATGAACCGGCCGCGGGAAGCCGCAACCCCTTCGCGAGCCGCGACTACCGGGCGTGGCTGACGGCATCGGTGGTGATGGCGCTGGGAGTCGGCATCCAGATCGTGGCGGTGCCGCTCTTCATTCGCGATCGCGTTGAGCCGGATGAGCGCGCCGCAGCAATCGCCGGCGCGCTCATGATCCAGGAGCTGCCAGGCGTGTTCCTGACTCTGTTCGGCGGCGTGCTGGCCGATCGGATGGAGGCGCGCCTGATCCTCGTCCGGGCGACGGCAGTGGCGGCAGTGGTTGCTGCGGTCTACCTGGTACTTGCCGCTGCATCGGTGACGATCCTGTGGCCGGTCTTCCTTCTCTCGGCCGTCATCGGTGCGGTGGGGGCGTTTGAGAATCCCGCGCGCATGGGAGTGCTGCCACAGCTCGTGACGCGGCCCCAGCTGCAGAACGCCGTGATCATCGGGAACGTGGGCTTTCTGGCGGCCTCGGACTTTGTCGGACCGGCACTGGGCGGACTGGTCGCGGGCATCGCGGGCCTGACCGCAGCCTTCTCACTCGAGACGGCTTTGCTGGCGGCAGGGGCGTTGCTGTTCCTCATGCTGCGGAAATACCGGCCGGAAGCGCCGGCGGAGCACGGCAGCATTCGCGGCGACCTCACCGAAGGGCTCAAGTACGTCACTCGCTCGCGAGCCATCCTCGGCCTGCTCATCCTGTCGGCGATGCTCGGCATCTTCTTCGGCGGCCCCATCACGGTGACGATGCTGCTCATCGTGGAGGATGTGCTGCAGTTGGGAGACCATTGGGTCGGCATCCTCTTCGCCGCATTCGGGGCGGGCATGATCGTCAGTTCGGCCGTGATGACGTTGCGGCCCCTCCCCCGGAGAGGGCTGCTGGTGGCGCTCTCCCCGGTACTGGCGGCGCCGCCCCTTGTGCTCTTCGGGTTGAGCGAAGTGCCGTGGTTGACGGTGGTGGCGCTGCTGGCCATCGGACCGCCGGCCGCGATCTTCATGAATCTGAGCCTCGCCCTCCTGCAGGAGAACACGCCGCAGGCGGTGATGGGCCGCGTGATGGGCGTCTACTCGCTCATGTTCGCAGCCTCGATGCCCATCGGCATCGCACAGACTGGGCTGCTCGCAACGCTCTGGGGACCACAGGTAGCGATCGTCGCCAGCTCAATCGCGGGCGGCGTCGCGGGTCTCCTGCTCCTCGTCTGGTCTCCCATCCGGAAGCTGCGCTGAGGTTCGGCGCGGCTAGAGCTGGATGATGGAGCGTCCCGAGATCTGTCCGGCGGCGAGGGCGTCGGTGGCCTCGTTGATCTGGTCGAGCTCGTAGCTGGCGGTCACGAGCGCATCCAGGTCGAGGTCGCCTTCCTTGTACCAGCGGATGAACATCGGGAAGTCGCGGTCGGGCCGGCAGGATCCGCCGATGCTGCCGATGTACTTCTTCTCGTTGATGAGGAGGTCGCGCGCGTCGATCTCGACGTTCGTCTGAGGGACGCCGACGAGGACGGCCATGCCGCCCGTGCGGACGCCCATCACGCCGGGTCGGGCGGCGGGCAGAATCTGCTCCATGGTCTGCTTCACGCCGATGCAGTCGAAGGCGTAGTCGACGCCGGCGAGGGGCCGGCCCATGAAGTCGAACTCGGTGTCGCTGGTCGTCAGCGCGCGGACCTGCTCCACGGCGTCGCCATCGGAGGCGTTGACGCCGATAGTCGCGCCGAACTCCTTCGCGAACTCGAGTTTCTCGTCGCTCAGGTCGACGGCGATGATGGGGTCGGCGCCGACGACGGCGGCGGCGACGATGGCGGAGAGTCCAACACCGCCCACGCCGAAGACGGCGACGCTCTCGCCTTGCTTGACGCCGGCGGTGTGGTAGGCAGCGCCGGAACCGGTCATGACGGCGCAGCCGATGATGGCGGTGACGTCGGTGCGGACGTCCTCGGGCATGGAGACGATGTACTGCTCGTCGGCGATGGTGTGGTCGGCCCAGGTGAAAACGCCCTGGGAGATGGCGGTGGAACCGTCCTCCAGCTCGAGGGAGATGGGGTTGGGGCGGCGGCCGAGGTCGGGGCTGCGGGGCACCCAGGTGACCATGACGCGGTCACCTTCCTTCACGTGCGAGACCTCGCTGCCGGCGGCGACGACCGTGCCCGTCGACTCGTGGCCGAGGAGCTGGGGCGCGGGGCGGGGGCCGTGCATCTGGTGGAGCTGCGAGTGGCAGATGCCGCTGGCGAACTGCTTGACGACGACCTGGTGGGGCCCGGGGTCGGGGAGGGCGATCTCGTCGATGCGGAGGGG
>VXPF01000137.1 GCA_009839725.1 Dehalococcoidia bacterium
CTCCCGCGACGCCGTCCGCGAGGCCCTCGTCGCGGCCCTTCCCCCTCCCGTCCAGGGCCCCCTTTCCGGCCTCGTCGTCGTCGAGGTCACGCAGCACTGGGCGGGTCCCCTCGCCGCCCGTTTCCTCGCCGACTACGGCGCTTCCGTCATCAAGTGCGAGCCCGTCGGCGGCGACTTCTGGCGCGTCACCGGCAACCTCCCCGACGAGGGCGTCTCCTGGACCTTCGAGCCCATCAACCTCGGCAAGGGCTCGATGGTCATGGACCTGCGCGACGACAACGACCGCGCCCTCCTCGACGGGCTGCTGGGCGCCTGCGACATCCGCGTCGAGAACCTCTCGCAGGGCGCCCGCGACCGCGCCGGGCTCGCCTTTCCCGATGTCTCCGCCCTCAACCCGAGCGTCATTGCCATCTCCTTGCCCGGTTACGAGACTGAAGGCCCGCTGGCGGCGCTCCGGGGCATGGGCTGGTCTTTCGAGGTCGCGTCCGGCTACGCCTCTGCGCTCGGCGGCGGCAAGGCCGCCAACTCCGGCTACCCCTACGGCGACCCCATCGGGGCGATTACCGCCTTCCTCGCCGTCCTGCGCGAGCTCGCCCGCCGCCGGTTCGGCGGCGGCGAGGGCGCCGCCCTTCTCGACATCGGGCAGGTGGCCGCCCTCTCCTACACGCTCGTGGAGACGCTGCGGACCAGCGAGCAGGGTCCCGCCCTCACCACCCTCGACGATGCGCTCGCCGAAGGCCGTACCGAGTCATCCTGGCCGATCGAGCGGGTCGTCTCTGCCGGTGGCCGCCCCGTGGACCACCCCGGCCCCCTTGTCGCCCTCGCCGCCCAGCCGCCCCGCAACCGCGCCCCCGCCCTCGACGAGCACGGCGCAGGCGTCCGCGAGGCCGTCGCGAGAGCGCTGGAAGGGTTGGGTCGCTAGCGGGACTGCTGCTCGCGGAAGGCCGTGTAGCTCTCGCGGACGTCGTCGTGCGAGAGCGACAGGATCGAGGCCGCAAGGTAGGCCGCGTTGCGTGTGCCCCATCCCCCCACGCCCACGCCCGCGACCGGCACCCCCGGCGGGATCTGCAGCACGGCGTAGATGGCGTCGATGCCGCCCGCTACCTCGCTCGTCGCGAGGGGCACGCCGATCACCGGCAGCGTCGTCAGCGCCGAGACGGCGCCGGGCAGGGCCGCCGCCCCGCCGGCCGCGCAGATGATCACCTCGAACCCGGCGTCACGCGCGCCCAGCGCGAACTCCCGCACCTTCTCAGGGGTGCGGTGCGCCGACATGACATGCGTCTCGAAGGGGATGCCCAGCGAGGTCAAGACCTTCTCCGTGGCTTCCATCGTGGGCATGTCGTTCTTCGAACCCATCAGGATTGCGACCAGTGGCGTGCTCATTCCGTCTCCTCGAGTTGTGCGATGTCGCTGCGCATATACGCGCCTTCGAACGTGATCCGGCGGGCGTTGTCGTACGCCTTCGCCCGCGCCGCCGCGAGCGTCGGCGCCCGTGCCGTGACGGTCAACACGCGCCCCCCGTTGGTAACGACGCCTTCCGGCGTCTCCTTCGTGCCGGCGTGAAACACCTGCACGTCCTCGTCGATGTCGTCCAGTCCCTCGATCAGGTGCCCCGTTGTGTACGACTCGGGGTACCCCCCGCTCGCGACGACTACCCCGACCGCCGGCTCGTCCGACCACGCGATGTCCACCGAGGCCAGGTTCCCCGCCGCCGCCGCCGAGCAGACCGTGAACAGGTCGCTCTCAAGCCGCATCATCAGGATCTGCGCCTCGGGGTCGCCGAGTCGCGCGTTGTACTCGAGCACGTAGCTCCCCGCCTCCGTGATCATCAGTCCGGGGTAGAGCGTGCCGTTGAACGGCCGTCCCATCGCGGCCATCCCCGCGATCGTCGGCTGCACCACGTCCCGGTCGATGGCGGCGGTCATCTCGGGCGTGACGTCGGCGCTCGGGCTGTAGGCGCCCATCCCGCCGGTGTTGAGGCCCAGGCCCCCGGTAAGCGCCCGCTTGTAGTCCGTGGACGAGGGCGTCATCACGGCGGTCTCGCCGTCGCAGATCGCGTGCGCGCTCGTCTCCCAGCCCTGCAGGCATTCCTCAACCACCACCTGGTCCCCGGACGCGCCGAACTCGCGCTGCACCATGATCAGGTCGAGGGCCGCAAGCGCGCCCTTGCGGTCGTCGCACACGAGCGCGCCCTTCCCGGCTGCCAGGCCGCTCGCCTTCACCACCAGTGGCCCGTCCGGCAACGAGTGGACGTGCGCCACTGCCGCCGCGTAGCCACGGAATGTGCGATGCCTCGCCGTCGTGATCCCGTGGTCGACCATGAACTGCTTCGACCACGCCTTGCTCGCCTCGATCTGCGAGGCGTCGGCCGTCGGGCCGTAGCAGGGAAGCCCGCGCTCCTTGAGGCGATCGACGAGCCCGAGCGGTTGCGGGTCGTCCATCGTCGCCAGGTAGAAGTCGATGTCCAGGTCTGCTGCCACCTGCACGAGTCCGTCGATGTCCCGCGGCCCGATGGGCACGTTCGTCGCGACCTCCGAGGTCCCGCCATTCCCCGGCGCGACATAAATCGCGTCCACGTCGGGGCTTTGGCGCAGTTTCCAGGCGACCGCGTGCTCGCGCGCGCCCTGCCCGACGATCAATACCCGCGCGCCCACTACTGCCTCACTCCCACTCGATCGTCCCCGGCGGCTTGCTCGTGATGTCGTAGACAACCCGGTTCACCGCATCGACCTCGTTCACGATCCGGTTCGAGACGCGCGCCAGCAGGTCGTAGGGAAGGCGGGCCCAGTCCGCCGTCATCGCGTCTTCCGCCACCACCGCTCGCAGCCCCACGGCGAATCCGTAGGTGCGAAAGTCGCCCATCACGCCCACCGTGCGCGTGTCTGTAAGCACGGCGAAGCTCTGCCAGAGGTCGCGGTAGAGCCCCGCCGCCCGCACCTCCTCCATGAAGATGGCGTCGGCGGCCTGCAGCACCGCGACCTTCTCCTCCGTCACCTCTCCGATGATGCGGACCGCCAGCCCCGGCCCGGGGAACGGCTGCCGCCACAGGATCTCGTCCGAGAGCCCAAGCTCCGCCCCGATGCGCCGCACCTCGTCCTTGAAGAGGAAGCGCAGAGGCTCCACCAGCTCGAGGTCCATGCGCTCCGGCAGCCCGCCGACGTTGTGGTGGCTCTTGATGCGCGCCGACCCCGCCCCGTGCGAGGCGCTCTCGATGACGTCCGGATACAGCGTCCCCTGGCAGAGGAAGCGCGCTCCCTCGATCGTCTTCGCCTCCGCCTCGAACACCTCGATGAACGTGTTGCCGATGCGGATGCGTTTCGTCTCCGGGTTCGTTACCTCGGCCAGCGCCGAGAGGAAACGGTCGCTCGCGTCGACGTGGCGCAGGTTCATGTTCAGGTTGCGCTGGAACGTGTCGACCACTTCCTCGGCCTCCCGCGCCCGCAGAAGCCCGTTGTCGACGAAGATGCAGGTCAGCCGGTCGCCGATGGCGCGGTGCACGAGCGTTGCCGCCACAGCGCTGTCGACACCCCCGGAGAGGCCGCAGATCACCTGTCCCTCCCCCACCTGCGCCCGAATCCCCGCAACCGTCTCCTCGATGAAGTTGCCGGGCGTCCAGTCCGCCTCCGCCCCGCAGACGTCGCGAACGTAGTTCGCAATCAGCTCGCCGCCCCGGGGCGTATGCACCACTTCGGGATGGAACTGCAGGCCGTAGTAGCCCCGCTCGACGTCCGCCATGACCGCGATGGGCGAGTTCTCGGAGATGGCCAGGGACGTGAACCCCGCCGGCAGCTCCTCGATGCGATCGCCGTGGCTCATCCAGACGTCCAGCTCGGCGGGAAGCTCCGCCAGCAGGGGCGCGCTCCCCGAGGCGGTGATCGTCGCGGGCCCGAATTCGCGCTCGCGGCCGGGCCCTACCTTGCCCCCCAGCTGATCGGCCATGAGCTGCATCCCGTAGCAGATGCCGAGCACCGGCAGCCCGGAGTCGAACACCCAGCCCGCGGCCCGGGGCGCGTCCGGTTCGTACACGCTGTTCGGCCCGCCGGAAAGCACGAAGCCGCGGACGTCGAGGTGGTCCAGCACCGATGCATCCGCGTCGTAGGGGATCACCTCGCAGTACGTGTTCAGCTCGCGGATGCGGCGTGCGATCAGCATGCTGTACTGCGAGCCGAAGTCAACAACGACGATGGCGGCGTGAGGCGAGCGTGAGGTGGTGGTGCTTTCCGCTTCGGTCAGGGTCTCGGCCAACTCTGCTCAGCGCTCCGTCATCGGAAGCTAGCAAAACTGTATAGTCTGGTCAACGATTTCATGGCCGTCCCTGCCGCTTCTGAACCTTCCCCGGAATCGATCGCCCGAACCGTGGCCGCTTTGCGCGCCGGCGGTCTCGCCATCATCGCCACCGACACGGTCTACGGCGTCGCCGCCGACATTCGCCGCGACGATGCCGTGCGCGCGCTCTACGAGGCCAAGCGCAAGAGCGCCGACGAGCCCCTCCAGCTCCTCTTCCCCGCCGATCGCGACGCTCTCGCCCCCTACGCCCGCCTCAGCCGCGATGCCGCCCGCCTTATCGACGCTCTCGGGCCCGGCCCCTGGACCATCATCACACCCGCCGGCGAGGGCTGGTCGAGTCCCGCCCTCGCCGGGGGCGCTACGGTCGGGGTACGCATGCCCCCCGTGGCCACCCTGCAGGCCGTCCTCGCGGGGCTTGGCGCCCCGGTGGCCGCCTCCAGCGCCAATCGCCACGGCGACGCGAGCCCCACCACCTGCGCCCAGGCGCTCGACTCCCTCGGCCCGTACTGCGCCGCCGCCATCGATGACGGCCCCACCTCCCACGGCCTCGACTCGAGCGTCATCGACTGCAGCGTTACCCCTCCCCGTATCCTTCGCGAGGGCGCGCTCCCGGCGGACACGATCGCCGGACACCTCGGTCTTGCCGGGATCGAGGTCGTGCGGCGCGCGGGGGTGCAGGGATGACCGACGGCATCGGCAAGCGCACCGTCCGCGACATCGACGTCGCGGGGGAGAGCGTTCTCCTGCGCGCCGACCTCAACGTGCCCCTCGACAACGGCGCCGTTGCCGACGACACCCGCATCCGCGAGTCCCTGCCCACGATCCAGTACCTGGTTGAGAACGGCGCCTCCGTGCTCGTTTGCTCCCACCTCGGTCGCCCAAAGGGGGAGCGCAACCCCGATCTCAGCCTCGCTCCCGTTGCCGAACGTCTCGCCGAGCTCCTCGGCGAGCCCGTTGCTTTCGCCGAGGACTGCATCGGCCCGCCTGCCGTCGAGGCTGCGAAGGCGCTCGGCCGCGGCGAGGTGGCCCTTCTGGAGAACTTGCGCTTCCACGCCGGCGAAGAGGCCAACGACCGAGTCTTCGCCGCCACCCTCGGCACGCTCGCGCACGTCTACGTGAACGACGCCTTCGGCGCCGCCCACCGCGCCCACGCCTCCACCGCCGGCGTTGCCGCCTTCCTCCCCGGCGTCGCGGGCCTCCTCCTGGAGAAGGAGGTGCGCTACCTCGGTTCGCTCGTCGCCGACCCACCCCGTCCCTTTGCCGCCATCGTCGGGGGCGCCAAGGTCAGCACGAAGATCGCCGCCATCGACCACCTCCTGCCGAAACTTGACCGCCTGCTCGTCGGTGGCGGCATGGCCAACACCTTCCTCAAGGCGAGCGGCGTCGACGTCGGCGCATCCCTCGTCGAGGACGACCTCCTCGACATGGCCCGCGACATCCTCGCCCGCGCCGGCGACGCGGGCGTGACGGTCAGCCTGCCCGTGGACGCCGTCGTCGCCACCGGGCTGTCCGCTGACGCCCACGCGGAGACCGTACCTATCGACGCCTTCCCGCCCGACCGCATGATCCTCGATGTCGGCCCCGCCACCCTTGCCGCGTTCGAGGCGGCCCTCTCCGTTGCCGCCGCCGTCGTCTGGAACGGGCCCCTGGGCGTGTTCGAGCTCGATCAGTTCGCGGGTGGCTCCTTCGGCCTCGCCCGCGCCCTCGCCGAGCTCGACGCCACAACCGTCGTCGGCGGCGGCGAGACCGCCGCCGTCGTCGCCCGCTCCGGCCTCGCCGAGCGCTTCACGCATGTCTCGACGGGCGGCGGCGCGTCCCTCGAGATGCTCGAGGGTCGCGAGCTGCCCGGGGTCGCTGCCCTCCTCGACGCGTGACTTTCGCCCCTCGCTCGCCGCGCCCGTAAGATCGCCGCATGGACCTCGAGCTCGCCGCGAAGCTGCACCAGCCTGCCGAGTCCAAGGTCGTCCTCTGCGTGCTCGATGGCCTCGGAGGCCTCGCTCGCGCGGAGACGGAGCGGAGCGAGCTGGAGCAGTCCGATACCCCCAATCTCGACCGCCTCACCGAGACCTCCGACGTGGGGCTGACGATCCCCGTTGGGCTGGGTATTACCCCCGGCAGCGGCCCCGGCCACCTCTCCCTCTTCGGCTACGACCCTTACCGCTTCGACATCGGACGCGGCGTCCTCGAAGCGGTTGGCATCGACTTCGAGCTTGGCCCCGACGACGTGGCCGCGCGCGGCAACCTCTGCACGCTCGACGCCGACGGCAACATCAGCGATCGCCGCGCGGGACGCATCGCCAGCGAGAAGTCTGCGGCCATCGTCGAGCGCCTGCAGGCCATCGACCTCGACGGGTCCGAACTCTTCGTCGAGCCCGTCCGGGAGCACCGCTTCATCCTCGTCCTGCGCGCCCCCGGCCTTGGCGAGGATGTCACGACTACCGATCCCCAGCGCGAGGGCGTCCCGCCCATACCCGCCGAAGGCGCCGATCCCGCCAGCGAGCGCACCGCCGACCTCGTCAACGAGTTTGTCGCGAAGGCAGGCGAGCTGCTCGCTGAGGAGGAGGAGGCCAACGGCCTCACCCTCCGCGGCTTCGCGAAATACCCCTCCCTCCCCCAGTTCGAGGACGTGTGGGGACTGCGCGCCGCTGCTCTCGCCGTCTACCCGATGTATCGCGGCCTGGCCAAGCTCGCCGGGATGCGCGCGCTCGCCTGCCCCGGCGGCATGGAGGAGCAGCTGGCCGTGGCCCGCGAGCGCTGGGATGAGTTCGACTACTTCTTCATCCACTACAAGAAGACCGACGCCGCCGGCGAGGACGGTGACTTCCTCGCCAAGGTGCGCGCGCTCGAGGAGTTCGACACCTGGGTGCCCGGCATCACCGACCTCGGCGCCGACGTCCTCATGGTCGCCGGCGACCACTCGACGCCCTCCCTCATGGCCGCCCACTCCTGGCATCCGGTGCCCTTCCTGCTCAACTCGCCCTTCGCGCGTGGCGGCAGCGTGCAGCACTTCACTGAGCGCGAGTGTCTCGGCGGGAGCCTGGGCATCTTCCCCGCCGTCGAGGCCATGCCGCTCGCCATGGCCCACGCCGGCCGCCTCCAGAAGTACGGAGCCTGAGGAGGGAGCCATGCGCCGACCGTTCATCGCCGGCAACTGGAAGATGAACACCTCCGAGGAGGAGGCTGCCGCCCTTGCCCGCGACGTCGCCGAGGCGACCGCCGGCGCCTCCTGCGACGTTGCCGTTTGCCCGCCCTTCCCCCACCTCGCCGCCGTGCGCGACGCCGTGGCCGGCAGCGAGGTCGCCGTCGGCGCCCAGGACGTTCACTGGGAGGCATCCGGCGCCTTCACCGGCGAGGTCAGCATCGCCGCCCTCGAGTCCTACTGCCGCTACGTCATCATTGGCCACAGCGAGCGCCGCGCCCTCTTCGGCGAGACCGACGAGTCCGTGAATCGCAAGACCGGCGCCGTCCTCGCGTCTTCCCTCGACCCCATCGTCGCCGTCGGCGAGACCCTGGCCCAGCGCGAGGCCGGCGAGATGGCGGACGTCCTCGACCGCCAGGTCCGCCGCGGCCTCGCAGGCCTCGACCTGAGCCAGCGCGTGACGGTCGCTTATGAGCCCGTCTGGGCGATAGGCACCGGCCAGACGGCGACGCCCGAGATGGCGCAGGAAGCCTGCGCCCTCATCCGCAGCCTGCTCCGGGAGCTCGGCGGCGACGCCGCCGACGCCATCCGCATCCAGTACGGCGGCAGTGTCAATCCCGGTAACGCCGCCGACCTCCTCGCCCAGCCCGACATCGATGGCGCGCTCGTCGGCGGCGCCTCCCTCAAGGCGGACCAGTTCGCCGCCGTCGTCGCGGCCGCAGGCTGATCCCATGCGGCGGCTCGTCGCCGTCGTCGGCCCGACTGCCGCCGGCAAGTCGGCCCTCGCGCTGGCCCTCGCGCAGCGCTTCGGCGGCGAGGTGGTCAACGCTGACAGCCGCCAGATCTATCGGGGCATGGACATCGGCACCGCCAAGCCCTCCCCCGAGACCCGCGCCCTCCTCCCCCACCACCTCTACGACATCGCCGAGCCTGCCGACGCCTACAGCCTCGCCCTCTACCGTCGCGATGCCCTCGCCGTCCTCGACGACATCTGGGCGCGCGGCGAGCTCGCCTGGCTCGTCGGAGGCACCGGGCAGTACGTCTGGGCGCTATTGGAAGCGTGGCAGGTCCCCGACGTCGCCCCCCGGCCCGACCTTCGCGCCGAGCTCGCCGCCGTCGCGGAGCGCGACGGCCCCGAGGCTCTCCACGCCCGCCTCCGGACTGTCGACGCCGAAGCCGCGGACCGGATCGACGCCCGCAACGTCCGCCGCGTCATCCGCGCCCTTGAGGTGCACGAGGTGACTGGCAAGCCCATCACCGACTGGCAGACGAAAGGCGTCCCCGACTTCGACTTCCGCGTCCTCGGTGTCTCCTGCGAGGAGAAGGAGCTCATCTGGCGCATCAACCGGCGTACGGAGGCGATGTTCGCCTCCGGCCTCGTCGAGGAGACGCAGGCCCTCCTCGACGCCGGCGTCCCCCCCGACGCTTCCGCCCTCTCCTCGATCGGCTACGCCGAAGCCCTCCGTGAGCTTCGGGGCGAGATCACGCGTGACAAGGCCATCGAGCTGACCAAGCGCGCGACGAAACGCCTCGCCCGCCGCCAGCGCCAGTGGTTCCGCCCCCAGGATCCCCGTGTCACCTGGGTTGAAGGCGCCGACGAGGCAGGCGAGGCGCTCGGGCCGTTTGTAGCGGCAGGGAGTTAGCGACCCTCCGCACCTCCGCCTGTACACTCGCTTCATGCGCGTGACCAAGATGCACGGCCTCGGAAACGACTACGTCTACGTTCGGCCTGAAGCCGAACAGGACTGGCCGGCCCTTGCCCGGAAGGTCAGCGACCGACACTTCGGCGTCGGGAGCGACGGCCTCATCCTCGCACTGCCCTCCGACGTCGCCGATCTCCGCATGCGCATGTTCAACGCCGACGGCTCCGAGGCGGAGATGTGCGGCAACGGCATCCGCTGCCTCGCGAAGTACGCCGTTGAGGAAGGCATGGTCCCCGCCGACATCGAGTCCGTCACCATCGAGACGCTCGCCGGCGTCCTGACCCTGCAGCTCTTCCGTGAGAACGGCGCTGTGAGCGCCGCCCGCGTCGATATGGGCCCGCCCAGCTTCGACCCCGCCTCCCTCCCTGCCGACGTCGAGGGCCCCGGCCCGGTCGTCGACTACCC
This sequence comes from Dehalococcoidia bacterium, assembly GCA_009839725.1. GTDB lineage: Bacteria > Chloroflexota > Dehalococcoidia > Tepidiformales > Tepidiformaceae > UBA2991. The sequence goes on from VXPF01000137.1 coordinate 9,535, forward strand.
CCTGGAGGTCGATGGCGTGGACCTTCGGCTCACGCTCGCCAGCATGGGCAACCCCCATGCCATCCACTGGATCGAGGGCGAGGTCGACGAGTTCCCGCTGGAGCGCATCGGCCCGCAGGTGGAGCACCACCCCCTCTTCCCCAACCGCACCAACTTCCAGGTCGTGCAGGTGGTGAGCGGCGACCACGTCCGCCACCGGGTCTGGGAGCGCGGGACGGGCATCACGCTCGCCTCCGGCACCAGTGCGTCCGCCGTCTGCGCCGCGGGGCGCCTGACCGGTCGCACCGGTGACGTCATCACCGATTCCCTCCCCGGCGGCGACCTCAAGCTCTCCTGGGACGGCGAGGGCTCCGTCTTCATGACCGGCCCCGCCGCTCGCGTCTTCGATGCCGAGTGGCACGAAGCCTGAGCGCCATGCCCTTCGTCCGCGCCGGCGACATCGACATCTACTACGAGCTCGAGGGCGAGGGCCCTCGGGTCCTCAACATCAGCGGCACCGGCGGCGACCTCCGCCGCCGCCCCAGCCTCGCCTCCCTCCTCGGCGAGGGCTTCACCGTCCTCTCCTACGACCAGCGCGGCCTCGGCCAGACCAGCATCCCCGACGGTCCCTACAGCATGGCCGGCTACGCCGCGGACGCCGCCGCCCTCCTCGACGCCCTCGGCTGGGACCGCTGCATGGTTATGGGCACCTCCTTCGGCGGGATGGTCGCGCAGGAGTTCGCGATCACGTACCCCGAGCGCGTCGAGAGACTGGTCCTGAATTGCACGTCGAGCGGCGGCGCCGGCAACCCCTCCTATCCCCTCCACGAGCTGCAGGACCTCGAGCCTGAGACGCGCATGCGTACCCAGATTCGGCTCAGCGATACGCGCGTCACGCCCGAGTGGGAGCGCGAGAACGCTGCCGAGATCGAGGCCCTGCTCGAACAGCGCCGCAAGATGGCCGCAATCGGCGCGGATGAGCCCCGTCGTGAGTTCGGCGCGCGCCTCCAGCTCGAAGCGCGCGTTCACCACGACGTCTACGACCGCCTCCCCGCGCTCACCATGCCCGTGCTCGTCTGCGCCGGCGCTTACGACGGCATCGCTCCGCCCGCCAATAGCCGCGCCATCGTCGCTCGGATCCCAGACGCTCGCTACGAGGAGTTCGAGGGCGGTCACGGCTTCTTCTGGCAGGATCCCCGCGCGGCCGAGGTCATCACCGCCTTCTTCCACGGCGCCTGACCCCGCCTCCCCTCGCGCCCGGACCACTGCTCGCGTAGCATTGCTGGTATCACTGAGCGTTGCGGCGCTTTGGCGTTGCGCGTCCTGTTGGAGAGCCACTGCATGGTCATCGAAACCGGCTACGTAACCCCCACCGAGAAGGCCCCCGAGCCCTCAATGGGCACGCAGCTCATCCCCAAGGAGCGCTACACCTCGAAGGAGTACATGGAGCTCGAGTGGGAGCGCATGTGGACCAGGGTCTGGAACATGGCCGGCCGCGAGTCCGACATCCCCAACGTCGGTGACTATTTCACGACCGAGCTCGGCCCCGAGTCCTTCCTCATCGTCCGCGAGGCGGAGGACAAGGTCCGCGCCTTCTACAACGTCTGCCCCCACCGCGGGAACCAGATCCGCAACGCGGGCATGGGCCATGCCGAGTCCTTCCAGTGCGCCTACCACTTCTTCGAGTTCAACCTCGACGGTTCGAAGAAGTTCGTCCCCGACGAGGACACCTTCACCCAGGGCGTCCCCCAGGAGACCGCTCTCGTTGAGGTGCCCTGCGACACCTGGGGCGGCTTCGTCTGGTTCAACATGAACCCGGACGCCGAGCCCCTGCTGGAGTTCCTTGAGCCGGTCAACTGGCACCTCGATCCCTATCACATGGACGAGTACGCCATCGTCCAGGATCTGACGATCGAGTGGGACACGAACTGGAAGGCCTCGGTGGACGCCTTCAACGAGGTCTACCACGTGCAGGGTATCCACCCGCAGCTGCTGGAGTCGCTCGACGACATCCACGTGCAGATCGACCTCTACGAGCGCCACAACCGCTACCTGGTTCCCTTCGGCCTGGTGAGCCCGCGCTACCCCAACCAGAAGGAAGTCACGCAGCCGCTCAAGGAGTACCTCCGCGGCTCCGGCATCGACCCCGACTCGTTCGAGGGCGGTATGGGCGACGTCCGCCCGGCCATGCAGAAGGCCGTCCGCACCGCCGCCGAGGCCCAGGGCATGGATGTCTCAGGCCTCAACGACGACCAGATGTCGGACGACTACCACTACTACCTCTTCCCCAACCTCACCTTCAACATCACGGCGTTGGGCTTCGGCTTCTTCCGCCAGCGCCCCCACCCGACCGACCCGAACAAGATGTTCTTCGACCTGCAGAGCTACGCGCGCATCCCCCAGGGCGCCGACTGGCCCCCGCGGCCGGTGCACACTCAGCGCAAGCACGGAGAGATCTCGATCGGCCTCGTGATGGACCAGGACTCCTACAACCTGCCGCGCGTTCAGAAGGGCATGAACTCGCGCTCGTACAAGGGCCTGCTCATCAACTACCGCGAGCGCCGCATCCGCCACATGCACACGGTCCTCGACGGCTACCTCGAGGGCCCCGACCGCTAAGCCCGCCCCTCGCCAGGCACAGCCCGAAGCCGGACCCCCAGGGGTCCGGCTTCCTTGATCTGGCCATCTCGACGCCCCTCGCGACGGCGCGGTATCGTCCCCGCACGTCCACTCCCGGAGGCCCCATGGACCACGCCACCACCCTCCGAGCCATGCTCCACCGCCCCGAGATCGTCGTCCTGCCTGGCGCCTACGACGCCCTCTCCGCGCGCCTCGCCGAGCAGGCAGGCTTCGAGGCGCTCTTCACCACCGGCTTCGGCTTCTCCGCTTCCGCCCTCGGCGCCCCCGACATCGGCCTCCTCACCATGTCCGAGACCATGGAGCGGGTGCGCCACATCGTCCGCGCCATCGACGTGCCTCTCGTCGCCGATATGGATACTGGCTACGGCAATCCGCTGAATGTCATCCGCACGGTGCGCGAGTGCGTCGAGTCCGGCGTTGCCGGCATCATCCTCGAAGACCAGGAGTGGCCCAAGAAGTGCGGCCACTTCGAGAACAAGCGCGTCATCCCCGCCGAGGAGCAGGTCGCCAAGCTCCACGCGGCCGTTGAGGCCCGCGGTGACAGCGACCTCGTCATCATCGGCCGCACCGACGCTCGCGGCCCTCTCGGCCTCGACGAGGGCATCCGTCGCGGCAAGCTCTACCACGAGGCCGGCGCCGACGTCGTCTTCGTCGAGGCGCCGCAGTCGCTCGACGAGCTGCGCGCCATCGCGGACGCCTTCCCCCGGGGCACGCCCCTCTTCGCCAACATGATCGAGGGCGGCAAGACGCCCCTCCTCACCGCCGCCGAGCTCCAGGAGATCGGCTTCACGATGGTCGTCTATCCCCTCTCCGGCCTCTTCTCAGCCGCACGGGCCATTGGCGAGACCTACCGCGCCCTCCACGACACGAAGACCACCGCCTCCCGCCGCGACCACATGGTCGACTTCCACGAGTTCGAGGGCATCGTGAACGCTCCCGGCTGGCGCGATATCGAAACCCGCCACGCGGTGCGCTGATGCCCGAGTTCGACGCCGAGACCGAGGCTACGCTCGACCAGCTCGCGCGCTTCCTCTCGCCGGGCGACCGCGACGCAGCCCGTGAGGCGGCGGTCTACGCCATCCTCATGACCGAGAGCGACATCTCCCCCGGCACCGCGACCGTCGCCGCCTGGTGCTACGAGTACGCCAGCGAGGGCATCGCCTACCACCAGTGGCCCGCGCTCGTCGCCGCCCGCAGCCTCACCCCCGACCCCATCGACTCCCCCTCCGCC
>VXPF01000023.1 GCA_009839725.1 Dehalococcoidia bacterium
GCGCCGGCCTCTTCCCCTGGCCCCACGACGGCGTTGACACCCTCTGGTGGTCCCCGGACCCCCGCGCCATCCTCCCCCCCGAGCGCTTCCACGTCTCCCGCCGGCTCGCCCGCCGCGTCCGCCAGGGGCGCTTCCGCGTCACCCTCGATGCCGCCTTCCCCCAGGTGATCGCCGCCTGCGCCGTCCGCCCCGAGGGCACCTGGATTACCCCCGGCATCATGCGCGCCTATCTCCGCCTGCACATCCTCGGCTGGGCCCACAGCTTCGAGGTCTGGAACCTCGAGGGAGCGCTCGTGGGCGGCCTCTACGGCCTCCGCGTCGATGGCCTCTTCGGCGCCGAGTCGATGTTCCACCGCGCCACCGACGCCTCCAAGATCGCCCTCCTCGCGCTCTGCCGCTACGCCCCCCGCGCCGGCATCTCGTTGATCGACGTGCAACTCCCCACCCCCCACCTCGACTCCCTCGGCGCTGAAGCCATCCCCCGCGACCGCTACCTCGAACTGGTCGCCGCCGCGCGCTCCTGAAGCGGCGAGGCAGTAGACTCGAACCATGCCTTCCTACCCCATCGTTCTTGCCCCCGGCGACGGCATCGGCCCCGAAGTGCTCGAAGAGGGACTCAAGGTCCTTGCCGTCATCGAACGCCGCTTCGGCCACGGGTTCCAGTACGAGAACGCCGTTGTCGGCGGCGCCGCCATCGACGAGTACGGCATCGCCCTCCGCGACGAGACGCTCGAAACCGCCTCCCGCTCACGCGCCGTCCTCTTCGGCGCCGTCGGCGGCCCCGAGTGGGACGACCCCCAGGCCACCGTCCGTCCCGAGCAGGCCATCCTCGGCCTGCGCAAGGGCCTCGGCCTCTTCGCCAACATCCGCCCCGTCCGCGTCAACCCCCTCCTGCTCGGCGACAGCGCCATCAAGCGCGAGGTCCTCGAGGGCGTCGACATGGTCGTCATCCGCGAGCTCACCGGGGGCATCTACTTCGGTAGGCCCCAGAAGCGCTGGGAGAACACCCGCGGCCGTCAGGCCGTCGACACCATGCGCTACAGCGAACGCGAGATCGAGCGCATCCTCCGCACCGGCTTCGAGCTCGCGCGCGGCCGCCGGCGCAAGCTCACGAGCGTCGACAAGGCCAACGTCCTCGATACCAGCCGCCTCTGGCGCGAGATCGCGACCGAGCTCGCCGCCGACTACCCCGATGTCGAGCTCGACCACGTACTCGTCGACTCCTGCGCCATGCACCTCATCACCCATCCCGCCACCTTCGACGTCATCGTCACCGGCAACATGTTCGGCGATATCCTCACCGACGAGGCCTCCGTCCTCGCCGGCTCCATGGGCATGCTTCCCTCCGCCAGCCTCGGACGCCGGCGCCGCAACGGCACGGGCATCGGCATGTACGAGCCCATCCACGGCACCGCCCCCGACATCGCCGGTCAGGGAATCGCCAACCCGCTCGCCATGATCCTCAGCGCGGCCCTCATGCTGCGGCACTCCCTCGCCCTCGAGAAGGAGGCAGCCGCCATCGAGCAGGCCGTCGACGAGGTGCTTGGCGAGGGCTACCGCACGCCCGATATCGAGTCCGGCGGCGGCGCCACCGTCGACACCGCCCGCATGGGCACGCTCGTCGCCGAGCGCCTCGCCGGGTGAACGAACGTAACGCCACGCCCCCTGCCAAATTGGTAGGATAGGACGCTCGCAACGCACCTACCGGGGCGCTCACCCGCGCCCCTGCATCCGACCACGAGAGCGAGGTTTCCATGACCACCACTGAAATCCAGCGTGGCCTTGAAGGCGTCAACGTTGCCGCCACCAAGCTCTGCACCATCGACGGCCAGAAGGGCCAGCTCATCTACGCCGGCTACGACATCTACGACCTCGCCGAGCACGCTTCCTTCGAAGAGACCGCCTTCCTCCTCTGGAACCTCCAGCTTCCCACCCGCAGCCAGCTCAACGCCCTCAACGCCCTCCTCGTCGAGGAGCGCCCCCTCTCCGAGCTCAACCGCACGCTCATCCACGAGCTCGCCGGCAGGTGCCTCCCCATGCGAGGGCTTGAGATATGCGTGACGGCCCTCGGCGCCCTTGACCCGAAGGCCAGCGACTTCTCCCAGGACCAGCTCAAGTGGACGGCGGCGCGCCTCACCGCCCGCATGCCCTCCGTCGTCGCCGCCTTCCACCGCCAGCGCCAGGGTCTCGACATCCTTCCCCCGCGGGACGACCTCAGCCATGCCGCCAACTTCCTCTACACCCTCACCGGCGAGGAGCCCTCCGAGCTCCAGGCGAAGGTCTTCGACGTGGCCATGACCCTCCACGCCGAGCACGAGATGAATGCCTCCACCTTCTCCGCCATCGTCACGGCCTCCACCATGAGCGACATGTACTCCGCCATCGCCTCTGCCATCGGCACCCTCAAGGGGCCCCTCCACGGCGGCGCCAACAGCGCCGTCTTCGAGATGCTCGAGGCCATCGGGGACGAGTCCAACATCGAGAGCCACATCGAGGCCATGCTTGCCCGCGGCGAGCGCGTCATGGGTATCGGGCACCGCGTCTACAAGACCACCGACCCCCGCGCCATCATTCTCGAGGAGCTTGGCGACGAGCTTGCCGAGACCTCCCCCGACCGCCACTACTTCGATCTCTCCCGCAAGGTGCGCGACTACCTCGCCGAGCGCCTCAGCGGCCGCCCCCTCTACCCCAACGTCGACTTCTTCAGCGCCTCCGTCTATCGCATGCTGGGCATCCCCCACGACCTCTACACGCCCATCTTCGCCGTCGCCCGCATCGCCGGCTGGAGCGCCCACCTGCTCGAGCAGTACGCCGACAACCGCCTCGTGCGGCCGAACGCCGTCTATTCGGGCGAGAAGTACCGCGTCTACGAACCGATCGAGTCCCGGGGCCAGGGAGAGCGCTCTACTCCTCGCTGACCATCTCCTCGTAGCCCTCGTCGCCTTCCTGCTCCCGCAGCTCCGCTTCCTGCGCCTCCTGCTCTTCGCGCTCCTCGCGCTGCTCCGCGCTCTCCGCCTCGAGCCCGCCCTGCGCGTCCACCTCGAACTCCGCCTCCCGCGCCTCCCGCACCTGCGCGTACCAGCTTCCCCCCAGGAACGTGAGCGGGCTGAAATTCCGCTCCTCCAGCAGCCAGCGCTCGGCGTACGCCTCCTCCAGCGCCTGCACCGCCACCACCTCCCCCACGAAGAGGATGTGGTCGCCCGTCGGGATTACGTCCCGGAGTCCGCACTCGATCCACGCCAGACAGCCGTCGAGCAGCGGTGCGTCCACGCGCAGGGCGGTGAACGCATCGAGCTTGCTGCCCTCGACCTTGTTCTCGTCCGCCCCGGAGCGGGTCCCGAAATAGGCCGTCTCCCGCAGGAGCTCCGGCCCCGGAATGTTCAGCGCGAACTCCTCGCTGAAGCGGATCATGTCGGCCGTGTGGCGCACCGGATGCAGCACCACCCCCACCATCGGCGGGGACATCGAGACAGGCGCGGTCCACGCGACCGGCGCGGCGTTCGCGTCGCCCCGCCAGCTCGCCGTCACGATGCTGACCGGCCCGGGATTCAAGAGTCTCCGGGCATCCGTGGGATCGTAGAGCCGACGCCCCACCGCGGTGCTCCTGGCCTGGTGTCGCGCCCGCTTCGCGCGGGCGTGCGGCTATGTTAGCTGCCGCCGACCAACTCCATCGTCTGCTCCCGCTCCTGGGTGTTCCGCCACTGCACGAACTCCCAGTACTCGATGAGCTCCTCGATGTCCTGTGGTCGCTTCTCCAGCTCGTTCGCCAGATTGGCGATGCGGCTGTCCCGCACGTACAGCACCACGTCCAGCGCCCCCAGGAAATAGTGCAGGGGCCGGTTCAGGATGCGCGCCACGTTCAGCAGCATGTCGATGCCCACGGCCCGCTGGCCTGCCTCGTAGAGACTGATGGCGCTCTGCGTCGTATTCAGGAGTTGCGCCAGCCGCACCTGGCTCAGCCCCGCGTCCTTGCGCGCCTGCCGTATGCGACTGCCCAGTACCGCCGAAGTCCTGTCGTTGCCGTTTTCGCTCACTACGTTCACCGTCGCCCCCGCGCCGCTCGTCACCTTCCGGCTCATTCGCGTACGAGGGTAGGAAAGATTGTGAAATAGGGTACAAATCAGATCGCTACGGTCAAATCATCGCCCCGCTGTGCCCTATCTCCCTGCCGATAGCCGCCCCGCCAGCTCCCGCGGAAGCCCCGCGTCCGCCATCCGCCGTTGCGTCTCCGCTACGTCGTACACAACCCGGTGGTGCGTCACGGTCCCCTTCTCGCCGTCCACGAGCGCGTACGAGGCCCGTGGATCGCCGTCCCGCGGCTGCCCCACCGACCCCGGATTGATGCACAGCGGCCCCTCTCCCAGCGCCACCGTCTCCCCTCGACGGGCGTGCTCCCCTCCACCCCCCGCAACCCCCGGCGCACTCGCAACGGGACGTGCGTGTGCCCGACCGCACTGTAGGGAGTCTCTTGTCGCGCGAAGTGCCCCTCGGCCGCCTCCTCCGTGATCAGGTACTCCCAGATCGGCTCCCGCAGCGTTCCGTGCACCAGGCTCCACTCCCCCTCGCGCACGACCTCGTTCAGTTCGTCGAGGTACGCAGCCGTCTCCGGCTCCAGGTGCTCGCGCGTCCACTCCGCTGCCTCCGCCGCGAGCCAGTTGAAGAGTTCCGTCCCGATCCGGCCTGCGGCCGCGGCGTCGTGGTTGCCCAGCACCGAGACCGCCCCCGCCTCCGCCAGCCGCGCCACCACCCCGTTGGGGTCGGGACCGTACCCGACCGTGTCCCCAAGGTTCCAGATCGCGTCCGCACCCCGCCCCTCCGCGTCCGCCAGCACGGCATCCAGCGCCACCAGGTTCGAGTGCACGTCCGAGATGATGGCGATCCGCACGAGCCCCTCCCTCCAGGGCCGTGGGGCGCAGCCACGCCCCTCCCTATACTGGACCAACCATGACCGCCGCCGTCGAAACCACCGTCGCCACCACCAGCGAGGAGGAAACCCGCGCGCTCGGTGAGCGCCTCGGCCGATGCCTCCGGGCCGGCGACGTCGTCCTCCTGCGCGGCGACCTCGGAAGCGGCAAGACGCGCCTCGCCCAGGGCATCGGCCGCGGGCTCGACTGCCCCGGCCCCATCACCAGCCCGACCTTCGTGCTCGTCAATGAGCACGTGGGCCGCGAGCGCCTCTTCCACGCAGACCTGTACCGCATCGCCGGCGCCGGCGACCTCTCCGAGCTTGGTCTCTGGGAGGAAGCCGAGCGTGGCGTTCTCGTCGTCGAGTGGCCCGATCGCGCCGAAGGGGGGCTTCCCGCCGCCACCGTCACGGTCGAGATTGCGTCCGGCCCGGCCGACGAGCGCACCTTCCGGCTCCTTGCCGGCGACGACCGCGGCCGCGAAGTCCTTACCGCCCTGGATCCCGCGTGAGCGCCGTCCTCGCCATCGATACCGCCTCCCCGGCCTTCGCGCTCGCCATCGATGGCGGCTCTGGCGAGGAGCCCCGCATCGTCGAGAGCGCCGCCGACTTCAGCCACGCCGCCCTCCTTGCCGCCGTCGACGAGGAGTTGCGTGGCGCGTCTCTTGAGGCCGTTGTCGCCGTCTGCGGCCCCGGCAGCTACTCCGGCCTGCGCGCCGGCATCGCGACTGCCCAGGGACTCGCCCTCGCCCAGGGATGCCTGCTCGCCGGCATCCCCACCCTCGAGGCGGTCGCCGCCGCCTGCCACGGCAGCGGCGACCTGACCGCCATCCACCCCGCCGGCCGCGGCGAGTTCGCCGCCCAGGACGTCCGCGGTGGCGCTCCCGACGGGCCCACGCGAATCGCGTCCCCCGAAGACCTGGCCGGACTCGCGCTCGTCGGCGAGGGCGCCGGCGCCCTTGGCGGCCGCGAGGTACTGCCCCGCGAGCGCGCCGCCGCAGCGCTCGCCCGCTACCGCGCTGGCGCCCTCGATCCTGTCACCGAGCTGACTGCCATCTACCTGCGCGAACCCAACATCACCGCCCCCCGCCGCCCCTTCGGGCCCGCTGGCGCGCAGGACCGTCTGCCAGCACGATAGCGCCATGGCAACTGAACGCACCCTCGTCCTCGTCAAGCCCGACGCCATGCAGCGCGGCCTTGCCGGAACCGTCCTCCAGCGGCTGGAGAACCGCGGCCTCCGGCTCATCGGCCTCAAGCTCATGCAGGTCGACCAGGCCCTCGCCCGGCAGCACTACGCCGAGCACGAAGGCAAGCCCTTCTTCGCCGGCCTCGTCGATTACATCACCAGCAGCCCGATCATCGCCGCCGTTTTCGAGGGCGACTCCGCCACGGGCGCCGTCCGCAATAGCGTGGGCGCCACTAACCCCTCGCAGGCGGCCGCCGGCACCATCCGTGGCGACTTCGGCCTCGAGGTGGGGCGAAACCTCGTCCACGCAAGCGATAGCCCCGAGAGCGGCGAGCGCGAGACCGCCCTCTTCTTCACCTCCGACGAGCTGGTCGCCTGGTCCCGCGACACCGACCGCTGGATCTCGGAGAACCCCTAGCCCCGGGCGCGAGCGAAAGGCCGCGCTCTCGTATGCTTGCCCCACCCCCACATCGATCGGAGCACCCGTGAAGCAGTACGACGCGCCCCCCGCCCTCGCCATCGACGCCGCCAAGAGCTACACCGCCACCATCCAGACCTCCGCCGGCTCCATGGTCGCCGAGCTCTTCGCCGCCGATGCCCCCAACACCGTCAACAACTTTGTCTTCCTCGCCAACGATGGCTTCTACGACGACGTCATCTTCCACCGCGTCATCACCGGCTTCATGATCCAGGGCGGCGACCCCACTGGCACCGGCCGTGGAGGCCCGGGCTACCGCTTCAATGACGAGCCCGTCACTCGCCCCTACGACCGCGGCACCCTGGCCATGGCCAACGCCGGTCCCAACACCAACGGCAGCCAGTTCTTCATCATGCACGCCGACTACCCGCTGCCCCCGAACTACACCATCTTCGGCAAGCTCACCTCGGGCGAGGATGTCGTCGACGCCATCGCCGGCGCCCAGACCGGAGCCAACGATCGCCCCGTCGACCCCGTCGCCATCAGCGGCGTCACCATCGCCGAGAGCTGACCCCTAGCGCTCTGCCGGTTCCCCTGCCTCGTCCGCCCCCTCTGGGTGAGCCGGTCGCGCATACCCGTATACGAGCCCGTAGGCGACGGTCAGGACGGCGGTGAACCCGGCCACCATCGCCCCCGTTCGGAAGGCCATCGGCGCGTCGTAGGCGTCCACCACCGCTCCCCCCAGGGCCGGCCCCACCGCCAGCCCCAGCCCGCTGAGCGCCACCGACCACCCGATCAGCGTGCCCCGGTAGGCCTCCGGCGCCAGGTCCATCATCGAGGCGTTCAGCGCCGGGACCTGCTGCACGTGCCCGCTGAAGATCACGGCCGTCGCCGCCGCCGCCAGGAAGATGTTGCCCGTCGCCGCTGCTGTCAGCGCCCCGGCGATGATCAGGAACTGTCCGAGCAGCAGAGGGATCGTGCGTCCGATCCGGTCCGAGAGGTGTCCCGAGGGCACATACAGGATCCCGCCCGCCACGACCGCGGGAATCAGGAACACCGTGAGCTGGGCGAAGGAGATGCCCAGCACGTTGTCGCCGTACGGCCGGATCGCCGGCACCAGCGAGCTGATCCCCACCGTCGCCGCCAGGATCAACGCACTCAGGAAGACCAGCCGCTTCGAGAGGACGCTTCGCAGCGGCGGTCGCTGCTCGTGCACGACTCCCAGCTCCCCCCGATAGCTGGGAACGCCCACCTCCCCGGTGATCAGCGCCGCCACGACCGCCACGATCGCGATGATGAAGAGGGAGTTTGGCACCGTCTCCACGAGCAACGCCCCCACCAGGGCGCCAAGCCCGAACCCGAGCAACTGGCCCACGTTCAGGAACCCGACCACCTTCCCCCGCTCCACCGGGGGGTAGAGATCCGCCCCGATCGCGTAGGTGGCTGGCCAGATGAACGCCGTCGAGATGCCCAGCAGCGCCGAGAAACCCAGGTACGCCCACTCCTGCTGGATGATCCCCATCAGCGCCAGGGCCGGGATCATGAGCGCGAATCCGATCAGCAGCGCATGCTTCCGCTCGATGCGGTCGCTGATCGCCCCCGCCGGCGTCTCCGAGAGGAAGCGCGCGCCTCCGTACAGGGCCAGCAGGTAGCCGCCGAATCCATCGCTCGCGCCCAGGTTGTTCGGCACGAACTCCTGGAAGATCGCGAAGATCACGATCCCCAGCGCCACCTGCGCGAAGAAGATCCCGAGCCCAAGGGCGTGCGGCGCCCCAGACAGCCACTCGCGCGCCGCCAGCCACAAGCGCATGCCCAGACTCTACCGGGGCGCCCCGCTGTGAGCCCTTCGCCTCCCCAAACGCTGGTCCCTTGCCCGCACCGTGCCTATCCTGACTCCGCGGTGGAGAACACCCCCGAGAGCGAATTTGCCGAGGCGATCGCTGGACACGACCACGAGGTCGACCTCTTTGGCGGCGCCATAGCCATCGCCCGTCTCGGACGCGACGACGTCGACGCTCACGCCCTCGCCCGCGAGCTCGATCTCATCGCCGAGACCGTGCGCGACCGCGGAGGCGACCGTCCCGCCGCCGAGGGTCTGGCCGGCGTCATCACGGCTGAGCTCTTCGAAAACCTCGGCTTTCGCGGCAACCGCGAGCGCTACACCGACCCCGAGAATAGCTACATCGACCGCGTCATCGAGCGCCGCCTCGGCATCCCCATCACCCTCTCCCTCGTCTACATGGAGGTTGCCCAGCGCGTCGGCCTCGAGTGCGACGGCATCGGCTTCCCCGGCCACTTCCTTGTCCGCTGCGGCGGCGACGAGGGCTTCTACCTCGACCCTTTCAACGCCGGTGAGCAGCCCACCCGCGAGGACCTCGAGGAGCGCCTCGAGGGCTATACCACCGACCTCCCCAGCATCGATTCCCTGCTCGCCGCCGTCACCCGCCGCCAGATCCTGCAGCGCATGCTCGTCAACCTCTGCGTCGCCTACCAGAGCGAGGGCGATGCCTCCCGCTGGACCGAGGCCCTGGGCTTCCGCCTCCGGCTTGAACCCTGGAACGCCGCCCTCTATCTGGAGCGTGGCCTCCTCTACTTCCAGCAGGGCGAGGAGCCGCTTGCCTTGGCTGATCTCGAACGGTACGTTGGCAGCGGAGAATCGGATCTGAGCCCTCGGGCGCTGCGGATACTCGACCACCTCAGGCTGCGGCTTGGACGGGAAGGGGGCGAATCGTGACAAACGCGTTGCCGTGCGCCCCGTCGGGCGGGAAGCCTCCGAATCGTCGCCAGTTCCAGAGCGAGACCTATCTCCGCATCGCCCGTTCCCTGCGGCGTATCTCGCAGCTCATGAACGTCCTCACCGACGATGAGCTCGACCGCCTCATCCCCTTGCTATCCGAGCGGCGCTTCGATGCCCGCCAACTCCTCTTCTCCGCCGGTGAGGTCCCCGAGCGCGTCTTCCTCATCCTCAAGGGCCGCGTCAAGCTCTACCACACCTCCAGCAACGGCAAGGAAGTCATCATCGACATCGCCGGAAAAGGCGATCTCGTTGGGGACATGGCCATCCTTGAGGGCGCCGACCACACCGTCTACGCCCGCGCTCTGGAACAAACCGTCGTCGTCACCATCTGCTGGGACGACTTCTTCTACCTCGTCCAGCGCTCCCCCCGGCTCGCCTTCACCATGGCCGAGCTCATGGCCCGCCGCCTTGCGGGTGTGCAGCGCACCCTCATGAACCTCGTCTCCAAGCCCGTCTCCGGCCGCCTCGCCGATGCCCTCCTCAACCGCGTCGATGGCGACGACCTCAGGCTCGGCCTCACCCACGAGGAGCTCGGCCAGACCATCGGCACCAGCCGCGAGACCGTGACCGCCTTGCTCAGCCGCTTCGTCACCCTCGGCGCCATCGAGCCCGCTCCCGGTGGCTACCGCCTCGCCAACGAGGAGCTGCTGCGCGAGATCTCCACTGGCGCAGTCACCGTCTCCCCCCGCCATCCCGTGCGAGGCCAGCCGACCGCTCCGAAGTCTTGAGCGCCCCCCGCAGCGGCGGCTCTCCCCCCTCCCCCGATGCTGCCGCGCGCCCCGCACTCATCGCCCACGGTGGGGGAAACGGCTTCTCGCAGGCACGCGAGGCGCTCGCCTCCCGCCCTGCCTTCATCGAGGTCGACCTCTGGCTCCATCGCGGGCGCCTCGAGGCTCGCCACGAACGCCGCCTCCCCGGCCCCTTCCCCATCCTCTACGAGCTCTGGTACCTCAGGACCGCCCCTCGCCCTCCCTACCACCTTGAGGACCTGCTGATGGACTGCCAGGGCCGCGCCGCCGTCCTCCTCGACCTCAAGAACGGGCTTGGCAAGGTTCCCCAGGTCCTTCGGCGAGTCCTGGCCGCCTACGGAGAGGGCGTCGAGGTGATCGCCTCCTCGCAGAACTGGCCCCTCCTTCGCGAGGTCAAGGTGGCCTGCCCTCGCCTCGCCCTCTACTACTCCATCGACACCCCCGACCAGTTCGACCTCTTCCAGTCCGTCATGCTGCACGATCCCCTTCCCGCCGGCGTCTCGATCCGCCACACCCTGCTCGACCGCAATGTCGTCGCCGACTTCCACGATGCCGGCCTCGCCGTCGCAACCTGGACCGTCGATGACCCGGACCGTGCCCGTGAACTCGCCGGCTGGGGCGTCGACGCCATCACCACCAACCAGGTCGAGGAGATACGCGCAGCCCTCGCCGACAGCTCATGAGTGCCCCGCGTCCGCTCGCGGTCTATGTGCACATCCCTTTCTGTGTGCGCGTCTGCGGGTACTGCGACTTCAACACGTACGCCGGTATGGATGCCCTCAAGGGCGGCTACACCAGGGCCGTCATCTCCGAGCTTGAGTTCTGGGCGTCCGACCTCGCCGACCGGAGCGTCACGTCCATCGCCTTCGGTGGCGGCACCCCGGGCGAGATGCCCCCCGAGTCGCTCGTCGCCATCATCGAGGCCGTGCGCGCCGCTGCCCCCCTCGCCCCCGACGCTGAGATCAGCATCGAGGCCAACCCCGGCACCACCTCCGCTCCCGCCCTCCGCGCGCTCGCGGCTGCGGGCGTCAATCGCATCTCCTTCGGCGCCCAGAGCTTCGACGCCGCCGAGCTCGCCTTCCTCGACCGCGTCCACACCCCCGAAGCAACCGCCGCCTCCCTCCACCTCGCCCGCGAGGCCGGTATCGCCAGCGTCAACCTCGACCTCATGTATGGCCTTCCCGGCCAGGAACCCGCCGCCTGGCAGGCCGCGCTCGACCACGCCCTCGCCCTTTCGCCCGACCACCTCTCGCTCTATGCCCTCACCGTCGAGCCCGGCACGCCCCTCGACGGCCACGTCGAGCGCGGCGAGGTCACCCCCCTCGACCCGGACGCCGTCGCCGCCATGTACGAGACCGCCGCCGCCCGCCTCGAAGCTGCCGGGTACCGCCACTACGAACTCTCCAACTGGGCGCGTCCCGGCCACGAGAGCCGCCACAACCGCGTCTACTGGACCTGGGGCGACTACCTCGGCATCGGCGCCGGCGCCCACGGCTTTCTCGACGGTACCCGCTTCGAGAACGTCGCCAACCCCCGCGCCTACATCGACAGCGTCCGCCGCGACGGACGCGCCATCGCCGAAGCCGTCCGCCCCGACGCCGCCACCTCCATGTCCGACTGGCTCGCCCTCCGCCTCCGCCTCGTCGAGGGGTTCGGCCCCGCCGAGTTCGCCGAGTGCTTCGGGGAGCCGCTCGAGGCGGTCGCCGGGCCTCCCCTCGATGCCTGCCGGGAAGCCGGGCTGCTCGAGGAATCGGGTGAAAAGCTGCGCCTCACCGCGCGTGGCCGCCTCCTCCACAGCGAGGTCTCGGTGCAGGTCTTGCTCCACCTGCGCGAACGTGCCGAAGAGTCCGCGCCTGCCCTGCGAGGTGGGGCCTCCGGCGTGGCATAATCGCCCACGCCCATGTACGTCGTTGGTACCGCTGGTCACGTCGACCACGGCAAGAGCGCCCTCGTGCGCGCACTCACCAACATCGACCCCGACCGCCTCCGCGAGGAGAAGGAACGCGGCCTCACCATCGACCTCGGCTTCGCCTGGCTGGCCCTGCCCTCGGGACGAGACATAAGCATCGTGGACGTCCCCGGCCACGAGCGCTTCATCAAGAACATGCTGGCCGGCGCGGGCGGCGTCGACCTCGCCCTCCTCGTCGTCGCCGCCGACGAGGGGCCCATGCCCCAGACCCGCGAGCATCTCGCCATCCTCGACCTGCTCGACGTTCCCGCCGGTGTCGTCGCCATCACCAAGTGCGACCTCGCCGAAGAGGAGTACGTCGACCTCGTAGTCGAGGAGGTGGCCGAAACGCTGATCGGCTCCCGGCTCGAAGGCGCGCCCATCGTCCGCACCTCTGCTACCACGGGAGAGGGCCTCGATGATCTCGTGACCACCCTCGATACCGCCCTCGACACCACGCCCCCGAAGCGCGACCTGGGCCGCCCCCGCCTCCCCATCGACCGCGCCTTCACCATGCAGGGCTTCGGCGCCGTCGTCACCGGCACCCTCCTCGATGGCGCCCTTGAGGTCGGGCAGGAGATTGAGGTCCAGCCCGGCGGTCTTCGTGGCCGCATCCGCGGCCTCCAGCGCCACGGCGGGAAGGTCGAGCGCCTCGCACCCGGCACCCGCGCCGCCGTCAACGTCAGCGGCATCCGCACCGAGCAGCTCCGTCGCGGGATGGTCCTCGCCGCCCGTGACGTGCTCAAGCCCGCCTACGCCCTCGACGTCCGCCTCAAGGCAACTGACATCCTCACCCACCCCCTCGCCCACGACACCGGCGTGACCTTCCTCTCCGCCACCGCTGAGTCCGAGGCCAGGGTGCGCTTCCTCGATCGGGATGAGCTGGCCCCCGGCGAGACGGGCTGGGCACAGCTCGTGCTCGAAACCCCCGTCGCCGTCCTCCCCCACGACAGCTGCATCGTGCGCACCCCCAACGAGACCGTCGCCGGAGGCCCCATCGCCGCCGTCAATCCCCGCCGCCACCGCCGCAACCACCCCCCGACGCTGGAGACCCTCGAACGGCGCCTCGAGGCGCCCCCCGCTGAGCGTCTCGCCGACCTGCTCGCCGCCGGCCCCCAGGCCCGCAACGCCATCGGCCCCGCCCTCGGCCTCCAGCCGGACGATGCCGCCGCCGCTGCGGACGACCTCGTCGCAGCCGGCCGCGCCCTTGATCGCGGCTCCCTCCTCGCCGGCCGCCCCTGGCTGGCTGCCGCCGCGGCCGACCTCCTGGCAGCGGTCCGCGAATACCTCGCCGAGCCCCCCCACCGCCCCACCGCCCCCCCC
>VXPF01000064.1 GCA_009839725.1 Dehalococcoidia bacterium
CGGCGAGGTCGTGGGGGTGGGGGTGATGGTGAACCGGGGGGCATCGCCGGACTTCGGGGCGCCGCTCTTCGCCTGCCTCAACGTGGAGGTAGCGTCCTGGGATCCGGACGCGTGCGACCTCTGCCGGGAGGGCGTTCCCCTCGTCATCACTTGAGCCGCGGGTGGGGTTGGCAGGGTTCGTAGAATGGGCGCATGCAGGAGGCGCCTACCAGCAGCGACCGGTTTCTCCTGAAGGCGCTGGGCGAAGCGGCGGGGGAACTGCGGAGCTTGCTCTGGTCGACGAGCGAGCGGCAGGCGCGGGAGCCCGGGGAGGGGCCGGACGAGGGGTGGTGCCTGCTTGCGATCGGCGTCCACCTGCGCGACGTGGAGCGGCAGACGAACCAGCAGTTCGAAACGATCCTGCGGCGGCCGTTCGCGCCGATCCGGAACGTCGACCTCGACGACATCCCCTTCCCCGAGGACTACCAGTACGTGAGCATCGACGAAGCGATCTCGGGGTTCGGCCACGCGCGCCAGGAAACGTCGTACTCGCTCTGGGGGCTCTCGATGACGGAGTGGGAGAGGACGGCGATGCATCCCTACCGGGGCGAGGTGGCGCTCATCGACCTGGTGCGCGACCTCTACAAGCACGACCTCGAACACCTCTGGCAGGCGCGGCGGATGCTCGGCCTCGACCCGGTCCCGCGCCGGTGACGCCGCTGCTGCGGACCGTCCCGCCGGCCGAATGGGCGCTGGCGACGGACGGGGAAGCCGAGCACATCGCCTTCTTCGGCGACGACCTGGAGCGGCTCGCGCTCGCCACGAGCGCGCTCGGGCTTGGGCTGACCGTGGCGGAGGGCACGGGACGGGTGGCGGCGAGCGCACGCGACCTCGGGCGGCTGGCGGCGGAGCTGGAGCGGAGGGGCAGCTCGCTGGCGCCGCCGCTCGCGCGCTATCTCGCGCCGGTCGCGCGCTGGCGGGCGGGGCCGCACGAGCTCGCGCTCGATAAGCCGCTGGTGATGGGCATCGTGAACCTGACGGACGACTCGTTCAGCGGGGACGGGGTGGGGACGGACGCCTCGGCGGCGCTGGCGCACGCGGAGCGGTTGCGGTCGGAGGGGGCGGACATCATCGATGTCGGGGCGGAGACGGCGCGGGCGAGCCGGCCGCAACTGGAGGCGGAGGCGGAGGCGGCGATCGCGGGGCCCGTGGTGGCGGCGCTCGTGAGGGAGGGGCACCTGGTCTCCATCGACACGTACAAGCGGGAGGTGGCGGAGGCGGCGGTCGAGGCGGGAGCGGCGATCGTGAACGACATCAGCGGGCTGACGCTGGGCACGGAGGCGGCGGAGGCGGCGGCCAGGGGCGGGGCGGGGTACGTGCTCAACTACAGCTACACGGTGCCAAAGCACCGGCCCGACCCCGCGCCCGTGTACGGCGACGTGGTAACGGAAACGGTCGAGTGGATGGCGGAGCGACTGGCGGCGCTGGAGGCGGCGGGCCTGCCACGGGAGGCGATCGCGATCGACCCGGGCATCGCCTTCGGCAAGAGCCACGACGAGGACCTGCAGGCGCTACGCCGCCTCCCGGAGCTGCGCACGGCGGGTCAACCCCTCCTGCTGGCGCACTCGCGCAAGAACTACATCGGGAGCGTCTCCGGAACCGGTCCGGAAGACCGTGACCTCGAGACGCACGTCACGACGGCGCTGGCGTACGCGCAGGGAGCGTGCATCTTCCGGGTGCACGACGTTGCAGGCACGCGCCGGACGCTGGCGATGGCGGCGGCGATCGTGTCGGCGGCGCCGGGCGCCTTCGCGCCGGACGAGGGGAGCTGGCCGTGGGCGGCGGGGGCCACCGCAGCCGAGGCGATCGCGGAGAAGGCGCTTATCGACGCGCCACCGGGGCAGCGCTGGTAGGGGCGGAAGCCGACGGCTCGCGCGTTCATGGGCGGGCTGTATGCTCCGGGCGGTGAGCCAGCCACAGCGCGGTCCTGCTTCCAACGCGTTCAACGAGGCGTTTCTGACGGGAATCGAGGGCACGACACAGATCGTGCTGGTGCGGCATGGGCAGCAATCGGTCCCGAACCTGCCGAACGCGAAGCTCGGCGACAGCGTGGACGCGCCGCTGAGCGACCTCGGGCGCGAGCAGGCGAGGCTCGTGGGGGAGCGGTTCGCGACCGAGCGGGTCGACGCCGTGTACTCGAGCGGCATGCGGCGCGCGTTCGATACGGGGGCGGCCATCGGGACGCACCACGGACTCGAACCGACCGTCATCGACGACCTGCGCGAGATCGGGATGTTCCGGGAGGTGCCCCGGGACCAGACGGCGGCGGAAGCGCTCGGCGTCGACTACCTGGCGGGGCTGCGGAAGCGGATGGCGCGGGAGCGGTCGTGGGATGTGTTTCCGCTGACGGAGCCGAGCGCAGAGTTCCACAAGCGCGTGGTGAACGCGGTCGAGGGGATCGTCGCGAGGCACGAAGGTGAGTCGGCGCGAATCGTCATCGCCTGCCACGGGGGCGTCATCAACGCCTACACGGGATACGTCATCGCGACGGACTTCGACATGTTCTTCCGGCCCGCGCACACGTCGGTGCACGTGGTTCTCGCCAGGGGACACAACCGGGCCCTCGAGAGCCTCAACGACACGCACCACCTGCAGACGGCCGAAGGCAGCTTCGTCACCTACTAGCGCGCGCTTCCCTCAACCCGACTCGTAGCGGCGGCGAGCGGCCGGCGAGTTCATGCGCGGGGGATCGAGGGTCATGTCGCCGAGGCCCTCGACGCGTAAGGCGTCCCGGACCCGCTCAAAGTGGTCCGGGCCGTTGACCTCCAGCAGGAGGTTGATGATGGCGACATCGACGGGGAGGCCCGGCGCCTCGCGATCGTGGTTCACCTCGAGCAGGTTCCCCGCGGCACGGGCGATGGCGCCGGAAATGAGCGCGAGCTCCCCGGGCACGTCGGCGATCTCGATGGTGAGGTGGCGGTAGCGGCCGTCCTCGACAAGTCCGTGGCGGACGATGGAGCCGAGCCGGTTGATGTCGACGTTCCCGCCTGAAAGGACGACGGCGGTCGTGCCGCGGGGCCGGTAGGCGTCGGACAGGAGCGCAGCCACACCGAGGGCGCCCGCTCCCTCGACGAGCACCTTGGAGGTCTCGAGGAGGAAGACCATCGCATGGGCGATGGCCGTGTCGCCGCAGGCGATCATCTCGTCGACGTGCTCGCGGATGAGGGCGAAGGTGCGGTCGGAGGGGCCGGAGACGGCGACGCCGTCGGCAAGGGTGCCGGCGTGGGGGACGCTGCGAACCTCGCCGGCGGCGTAGGAGCGGCAGATGCCGTCCATGGCCGCGGCCTGCACGCCCACGACGCGCACCTCGGGCCGCCTGGCCTTGATGGCGACGGCGACACCCGCGAGGAGCCCGCCGCCGCCCGCGGGCACGAGCACCTCGGCGAGGTCGGGCACCTGTTCCAGCAACTCGAGGGCGAGCGTGCCCTGGCCGGCGATGACGGCATCGTTGTCGAAGGGCGGGACGTAGACGAGGCCTTCGCGCTCGGCCAGCTCGCCGGCGTGGGCGCGCGCCTCCTCCAGGGACTCGCCGTGGAAAACGACGCGGGCGCCGTAGCCCTCGGTGGCGGCCGCCTTCACGAGGGGGGCGCCCTCGGGCATGACGACGGTGGCGGCGATACCGGCGGCCTGGGCGGCGAGGGCGACGCCCTGGGCGTGATTGCCCGCGCTGGCGGCCACGATGCCGCGGGCACGCTCCGCCTCGTCGAGGGAGCTGATGGCGTTGAGGGCGCCACGGACCTTGAACGAGCCGGCACGCTGGAGCTGCTCGCACTTGAGCACGACGGGCACGCCCGTCAGTCGCTCGAGGGCGCGGGCAGGCCAGACGGGCGTCTCGAGGATGCCCTCAGCGATCGTCTTGCGAGCCGCCTCGATGTCGGCGAGGGTGACGGGCTGCACGTCGCTCATGCCTTGCTCCAGATGGTGCGGCGGCCCCAGCAGTGCGCGCAAACGATGGCCATCTCGGCCTCCCCGCGGGCGCCCACCGCCGGGTAGAGCTGGTCGGTGAGATGGCGGATACAGAAGCGCCCGCCGCACTTCGCGCAATCGAAGGAGTGGGCCTCGGGGCAGCCCTCGACGCCGCAGAGGCGATCGCGGTTGCGGAGGCGCACGCCGCGCACGTACTCGTGGTGGCGGGGAAGGTCGTCGTGCTTGGCCCTGCAGGCGGGCCGGACGCAAACGGCGTCGTAGCCTTCGAGGAAGTAGGCGTGCTCCTCGCACATGGGGCGGGCGCAGTACTGGCAGGTGTCGCAGGGAGGACGGGCGCAGCGGCGAAAGCGGCCCCCGAGAGCACAGCGATCGTCGGCCATGAAGTCACCGTACCGGGTTGGGGAACGGCAGGCTAGCACGGGCGTTTGGGTCCGGTTTACGGCCCGAACGGGCTGGTCTATCGTTCTCCGCGCCAATTTGATTGAGGAGGCGGCATGAGCGACGAGACGCAAGAATCGTTGATCACGGACGAGATGCGAGCATCGATCGGCCGGGAATCGGAGCCGACGACGCTGGAGGTGGACAAGACCTCCGTGCGCATGTTTGCGCGCTCCGTGGGGTATACCGACCCCGTCTATTACGACGAAGCGGCGGCGCAGGCGGCGGGCTACCGGAGCCTGCCCGCTCCTCCGGGCTACCTGGGCACACCGGTCTTCAACCCGAACAGGCGCAGCGCCCGGCCCCAGGGAATGCTGGAGCCGAGCCGCCCGCTGAAGCGAGTGCTGAACGGCGGCACGGACGTGGAGTACCTGGCCGACATCTGTGCAGGCGACATCCTGACCTCGGTCAGTGCGGTGTCGTCGATCGAGGAGCGCAAGGGACGCCTCGGCGAGATGCTGATCACCACGACGAAGACGACGTACACGAACCAGGATGGCGAGGTCGTGGCGATCATGACCGGCACGGGCATCCGGTACTAGGAGAAAGCAATGGGCGCATCATGGGACGACGTCCGGGAAGGGATGGAGATCCCGACCCTGGAGAAGAACTGCAACACGCAGCAGCTGGTGCACTGGGCCGCGGGCTCGGGCGACTTCTACCAGATCCACTACGACCACAACTTCGCGGAGGCCACGGGGCTTCCGAACATCATCGTGCACGGGGCGCTGAAGCACGCGTTTCTCGGGCAGCTCCTGCATGACTGGGTCGGCAACGAGGGACGTATCAAGCGCGTGGGCTGCAGCTACCGCGGCATGGATTTCCCCGACGAGGACATCCACTGCAAGGGCGTGGTGACGCGCAAGTACGAGGAGAACGGCGAGAAGCTCGTCGACCTCGAGATCTGGACGGAGAACCCGGAGGGGACGAGAACCTCTCCCGGGAGCGCAACCGTCCAACTGCCGTAGGAGCACCCACATGGCCAACTTGCTAGACGGCCGCGTCGTCGCGATGACGGGGGCGGGGCGAGGGATCGGGCGCGCCACGGCGCTGCTGGCTGCATCCGAAGGAGCACGCGTCGTCGTGAACGACCCGGGGGTGAACCCCGACGGGAGCGGGCACGACGACGGACCGGCGGCGCAGGTCGTCGCTGAGATCAAGGACGCGGGGGGCGAGGCGACGGCGAACTTCGCCGACGTCTCCTCGATGGAGGGCGGCGAGAGCGTCATCCAGACGGCGCTCGACGCCTACGGGAAGCTCGACGGGCTGATCAACTTCGCGGCGATCCTGCGCGACCGGATGGTCTTCAACATGACCGAGGAAGAGTGGGACGACGTCATCCGCATCGACCTGAAGGGGCACTTCACGACGACGAAGCCGGCGGCGGTGGTGTTCCGCCAGCAGCGGTACGGGCGGATCATCAACTACTCGTCGGTGTCGGGCCTGCAGGGGAACTCGGGCCAGGCGAACTACGGCGCCGCGAAGGCGGGCGTCGCGGGCCTGACGCGGGTGTCGGCGCGCGACCTCGGGCGGTATGGCGTGACGGTGAACGCGATCGCGCCGGGCGCGGCCACGCGCCTGACGGCAACGGTGCCCGACTCGGCGCGGCAGATCCGGCAGCAGCGGGGCATGTCCTCCGGCGGCGGCCGCGCGGCGGAGACGCAGCGCCAGGCGGCGCAGGCTTCCGGCATGCGCGGCCCGGAGATGGTCGCCCCGATGACGGTCTACCTCCTGCTGGACGAGGCGTGGAACATCAACGGCAAGATTTTCTCGGTGGCGGGCGGACAGGTCGGCCTGTTGAACGAGATCTATCCACCCCTGCGGCAGATCTACAAGGACGGCATGTGGACGCTCGATGAGCTGCGGCGGCAGGTGCCGACGCAGCTCATGGCGGGCATCCCCAACCCCGCCCCGCCACCGGACGAGCTGGAGGTTCCGGGACGGTCCTGAGAGCGGGCGGCCGTCAGGCGTCCCTACGGGACTGGATGTAGCGCACGATGCGGTCGTAGTCGGGTGCCTCGATGCGCCCCGAGTAGCGCAGGTACGTGGCGATCTGGTCGAGCGTGAGGATACTCACGAGGTTGATGCCGTTCGCCTTGAGGGCCGCCTGGCCGCCTTCCTGGCGGTCGATGAGGGTGACGGCATTGTGGGTCACGAGACCCGCCTCGCGGAGCGAGAGGGCGGTCTGGGCGATGCTGCCGCCGCCGGTGATCAGGTCGTCGATGATCAGGCAGGACTGGCCGCGGACGTAGTTGCCCTCGATCAGGCTCTCCTTCGCCGTCCCCGGCGGGTGGATGTAGATCATCGGGGTGTTGACCTGGAGGGAGAAGGCGGTTGCCACGTGCAGGCCGCCGAAGGGCACGCCCGCCACGAGGGTGAAGGGCTGGACCTGGGGGTGGCGCATGGAGAGGAGCGCCTCCAGCTTGAGGCGAATGATGTCGGCGCAGCGCTGGAGGGCGTGGGGGCTGCTGATGAGCTTTCGGAGGTTTATGTAAATCGGGGAGTCGACGGTCGTGCGCCCGAGAGTGAAGTTGCCCAACTCGATGGCGCCAAGCTCCCACAACTCTTCGGCGAGCCAGAGGTTTTCGGTGGCTGATTCGTCGCTCAGGGGGTGAGCCTCCAGGCGGGAGTGGTGGAACGCGTTCTGCCAGTTCTCCGCGACGACAGGGGCAGTGTCAAGCGGGGCTGGGGTTGGGCGGGCGATTCACGGGGTTCGGGGGCTCCTCCCCAGCGAGGACGGCGATGATGTTGGCGGCCGCCATCTCGGCCATGCGGGCGCGGGTGGCGTGGCTGCCGCTGCCGATGTGGGGGGTAATGACCACGTTCGGGAAGCCGTAGAGGGGGTGGTCGAGAGGAAGGGGTTCGGGGACGGTCACGTCGAGGGCGGCTCCGCCGATGGCGCCCGCCCGGAGCGCCTCGACGAGTGCGTCCTGGTCGACGACACCGCCTCGGGCGGTGTTGACGAGGATGGCGGTCTCCTTCATGGCGGCGAATTCGGCGGCGCCCATCAGCTGCTCGGTCTCGGGGCCGTAGGGAACGTGGAGGGTAACGAAGTCGGAGCGCGCCAGCAGCTCGCCCAGGGAAACGCGCTCGACCCCGAGCGCCGCCTCGATCTCGGGGCGGGGCGTGCGGGTGGCGGCGAGCACCGTCATCCCGAAGCCCCGCGCTCGCCGGGCAACGGCGCGCCCGATCTCACCGAGGCCGACGATGCCGAGCGTCGCGCCGAAGGGGTCGTGGCCGAGGAAGGCGGTTGGCGACCATGTCCGCCAGCCGCCGTCGCGCGTGTCGCGGTCGCTCAGGACGACGTTGCGGGCGGCGGCGAGGAGCAGGGCGAAGGCGAGGTCGGCGGTGGTCTCGTGGAGGACGCCGGGGGTGTTGGTGGCCCAGACGCCGGCGGCGGCCGCGGCCTCGGCATCGACGTTGTCGTAGCCGACAGCCATGTTCGCGACGACGCGCAGGCGCGGACAGGCGGCGAGGAGGTCGGGACCGACGGGATCGGTCACGAGCGTGAGAGCGGCCTCGGCCTCACGGAGGCGGTCGCGGAGGACGTCGGGAGGCGGGGGCATCTCTTCCGGCCAGACATCGACGCTGTGGCCGGCTTCCCGCAGGAACTCGACAGCGCGTCCCGGCACGCGTCGGGTGACGAAGACGTGGCTCACGGCAGCGATTGTACGTGGGCCGTTTCGGGGCCGCGGTTAGCGCGGAGGCAAGGCGGTACGATGGAAGGGCACCAGCCACCACCGCCCCCGGGCGAAGCGAGAGGAAGCACAGCATGGGAAGCAAGGAGATCGCCGCCCTTATCGAGATCCTGACCCGGGAGAACGAGCGCGGGCAGGAGAGCCACGTGCTGGGAAGCTGGACCATCAGCTTCGACAAGGCGAAGGGCGCCTTCACGTTCGACAAGTGCGAGAACGAGGGCTACTGCGAGGAACGTCCGAGCGTGATCGGCGTCGGGGGAGAGGTGCTGGACCCGGGAGGGCCGCTCTTCAGTTAGGCAGGGGCGCGTCCCAGGGGAGGGCGCCGGCGCGCGGGTCGAGGACGACCCGGACCTGGCCGTCGGCGACGACGGCGATGAGGTCGTAGCCGGAGTAGAGGGTCGGGTCCATGCCGCGAAGGGTCAGGGATACCTTTTCGCCGGAGAGCTCGGTGGCGGCGGCAAGGATGACGAGGGCGCGAGCGTCGGCGGGTTCGGAAGGGAGGTCCTGCGCCTCGCGCAGGAGCTTGCGGAGGGAGCGCCGCATGGCGGCGCTGGCCTCGTCGCCCTCGGTCACGGGCGAGCCGATGACGTAGGCGCGGTCGCCGGGGAGCCGGTTCGCGGTCCAGACGTCGTCGGCGGGGATGACGCAGGAGTCGTCGACATCGGGCTGTCCGGCGGCGAGGACGACGCGCTCGATGAGCTCGGTTCGTTCCTCCTCGGACTCGGGGAGGCGGTGCAAGTCCTGGGCGTTGAGCTGGAAGGATCCGGCGACGCGACCCGTGAACTGCGCCCAGAGCGGTGCGAGCCCCCCGAGGACGGTGACGACGGAGCCGTCGAGGCTGGTGCGACGCAGGTAGAGCCTGACGCCCCGGCGCACCTCAAGGCGGTCCCCGTCGACGGAGCGGGCCTCGTTGGCGGCGAGGGCGAGCTGGCTCAGGCCGGGCTCGCCGGTCGGTAGCTCGGCCCCTCGGGGCAGCCAGAGGGCGTACGGCAACTCCTCGGTGTCGAGGCGCTGCTCGACGGCGGCGCGGGCAGCCTCGAAGGGGAGGTCGGCGTCACCGTGGACGGAACTCACCAGCGTGCAGGCCAGGTCCCAGCGGCGGCCTACCTGGATGCGGGCGCTTCGGAGGGCCTCACCGGCGGGCGACTGCTCAAGGGTGCGAGTGCTTCGCGCGAAGCGATGCCCGAACCAGTCGAGGAACAGGAGCAGGGCGGCCTCGCCGGGGTCGGAGGGGTAGAGGCGGTCCGGCACGGCAGGGGGCTAGGACTCGTCGTCGGCCCCTTCCGCAGGGGACTCGGCGCCTTCCTCGCCCTCGACCTCTTCGCCTTCCTCGCCCTCGAGGTCCTCCTCGCCTTCCTCTTCCTCGCCCTCGATCGTGAGGCGCGGGGCATCGACGGTCGCGACGCCAACGTCGGAGGCGACGAGCACTTCCACGCCCTCGGGCACCTCCAGGTCGCCCACGCTGAGGCTGAGCTCGAAACTCTCGAGGGAGCTGATGTCCAACTCGATGGCCTCGGGGATGTCGAGGGGCAGGCAGCGGATGGCGATCGACTCGAGGTTCTGCAGGAGGGTGCCGCCGAGGTCGGTCACAGCGGGGGCGGTGCCGACGAGGCGGATGATGGCGGTGGTCTGGATGGGGGTGTTGAGGTCGACCTGATAGAAGTCGACGTGGATGGGGTCTCCCGTGCCGCCCTCGCGGTCGAGGCCGCGGACGAGCACGTGGCGCGACTCCTTCTCGCCGTCGATGGCAAGCTCGAACATGCTGCGGATACCGGCCTGGCGGATGGCGCGGCGGAAGTCTCGACCGTCGAGCTGGATAGCCGTGGAGTCGACACCTCGACCGTAGACGTTGGCGGGCAGGATGCCCTCGCGGCGAAGGTGCTTGACCCTCTTGCCAAGCACGGTGCGGTTGGTTGCGGAAAGGGTGAGTCGGTCTGGCATGGCGCCTCCTGGGCGGCGCGCTCGATACGCGCCTACGCGCTCACTGACCGGGGAGCGGTGACCGGATGGTGGTTCAGGCGGGTTTCAGCTCGTTGATGCGAGCGCGGACGGCGTCCTTGTCCTCGAACCAGTTGGCATTGAGGGCGGTGTACTCGGTCTCTTCCTCGGGGACGTCGTCCTCGGCGAAGATGGCGGTGACCGGGCAGGCAGGCTCGCAGGCGCCGCAGTCGATGCACTCGTCGGGCTGGATGTAGAGCATGCGGTCGCCGTCTTCATCGAAGTAGATGCAGTCGACTGGACAGACCTCGACGCAGGACTGGTCCTGGACATCGATACACGGCGTCGTAATGACGTAGGTCATGCTCTGGAACCTCTCGGCTTCTGCTGCGGGCCGCCCTCAGCGACCGTCACGCATAGTACAACCCGTTCCGGTATGTGTGAAGCGAAGCGCAATCGCCTGTTGCCGCCCTAGACCGCGACCGGCTCGGAGACGAAGGGCACCGGCGCCCCCGTGCGCAGGTCGACCGCATAGAAGCGCCCCGCCTTGATCTCTTCGATCAGCTGGCGCTCGTCCTCGATTTCGCGCTCGAAGTACGTGGCACACTTTCCGATGTCGCCGATCGCGTGCGAGTCCGTCCCCGAGGTCCCCGGCATCTCCATCCGCTCGCAGAGGCGGCGCGAGAACTCGTTCTCCTTCTCGCTGCCTCTCCCGTTCAACGACTCGAGCGCGGTGCAGTACTCGTAGGCGGGATTGCGGCTCGCCTTCTCAAGGGCGGCCTCGTACTTGTCCTCGCTGCTCGTGAACCAGGGCATCTGGCGGCGGTAGGGGTGGGCGGCGACCATGACGCCGCCGCCCTGCTCGACGTAGGTGGCAAGCTCGGGCGCGCGGTGCATCCCGAAGACGTAGCGGTCGATGCCAAAGGCGAGGATGTGGCCGTCGTCGGTGCTGATCTCGACTCCGGCGAGGACGAGGAAGTCGTGCTTGGCGCGCATCTCCTCGATCTCGCGCTGGTCCCAGACGGTGTCGTGCTCGGTGAAGCAGATGGCGTCGAGGCCTGCGTTCTTGGCCCGGACGACGAGGTCGTCTGGGTTGAGGACGCTGTCGTGTGACTTGGGCCAAGTGTGGGAATGCAGGTCAATGAGCATTGGCGCCGACTCTACCACATTCGACGGTTTCGCTTAGCGTAGGGAGAAGAGGACGGCGATGCGGTTTCGACGCGCCCTGCGACTCGGACGGAAGAAAGCGGATCCTGCCGCCTGGCTCGTGGTGGGCCTTGGGAATCCCGGGGAGCAGTACAGCCGGAACCGGCACAATGCGGGCGCCTGGACCGTGAACGAGCTGGCGCGGCGGCTGGGGACGCAGCTCAAGGCACAGGGGCGCTCGATCCGGATCGGGTACGGGGAGATCGGGGGAGAGCGGGTCGCGCTGGTGCGTCCCCGCACGTACGTGAACGAAAGCGGGCGGGCAGTGGACCAGGCGTTGCGGGCCTGCGGCGCCGAGCTGGAGCAGACCATCGTGGTGTACGACGAGCTCGACCTGCCCCTGGGGGCGGTGCGGCTGCGGGAGGGAGGGGGCGCGGGCGGCCACAACGGGCTGAAGTCGATCATCGCGGAAACCAGCAGCGAGTTCGCGCGGGTGCGCATCGGCATCGGGAGGCCGCAGGATGGCAACGAGCCGACGCGCGACCCCGACCTCGTCGCCGACTACGTGCTCACGGACCCGGTGGGAGAGGAGCGCGCAACGCTGGAGGAGACCACCCGCTACGCGGCCGACGCGGTCGAGGCGATCGTGGCAGAGGGGGTGGAGCGGGCGAGCTCGCGGTTCAACCGGCGAGGGCCGGCGGGCGGGCCTGACGGGTAAGGGGGAGGCGTGTAGATTCGCTCCCGGCCCGCCGTGACGGCGGGATGTTTGTGCACGAGGAGTGAGAGATGGCAGGACGGCTCGAAGGAAAGGTCGCAATCGTAACGGGCGCGGGGCGCGGAATCGGGCGGGGAGAGGCGCTGCTGCTCGCGGAGGAGGGGGCGAAGGTGGTGGTGAACGACCTGGGCGGCTCGGAGGCAGGCGAGGGCGCGGACGCCCGTCCGGCGGACGAGGTGGTGGCGGAGATCGCGGCCGCGGGCGGCGAAGCCGTCGCCAACTACGACTCGGTGGCGACAATGGAGGGTGGCGAGGGCATCGTGCAGACGGCGATCGACGCCTTCGGGCGGCTCGACATCCTCATCAACAACGCCGGCATCCTGCGCGACCGCATGGTCTTCAACATGACCGAGGCGGAGTGGGATTCGGTGATCGACGTGCACCTGAAGGGGCACTTCACGACGACGAAGTTCGCGAGCCTGGTCTTCCGCCAGCAGCGTTCGGGACGGATCGTGAACACCTCGTCGGAGTCGGGGCTGGGGAACATGGGGCAGGCGAACTACGCAGCGGCGAAGGAAGGGATCGTGGGGCTGACCCGGACGTGCGCGCTCGACCTGGGCCGGTATGGGGTGACAGTGAACGCGATCCGGCCACGGGCGGGCACGAGGCTGACGCTCTCGCCCGAGCTGCGGGAGGCGATGCAGCGCGCCCGCGCCTCGCGGCAGGGGGGCGACAGCGGCGGCAGCGAGACCGGCGCCGAGGGGGCCGTCTCGCAGATGGACGCGCTTGCGCCCGAGATGGTCGCGCCCCTGGTGGTCTACCTGTGCACGGACTCCGCGGCGAACGTGAACGGCCGCGATTTCGTCGTCGGTGGAGACGAGGTCTCGCTCATGACGATGCCCACGAAGCAGGCCACGATCCACCGCGAGGGTGGCTGGGACCTGGCGTCGCTCGAGCGGGTGTTCCCGCGCGTCATCGGGGCGGAAGTGACGAACCCGGCTCCGGCGCAGCCGCCGAACACCGGCAGCTAGCCGGAGCGCAGGCGCGCACGCTCCCGTAGGCTCCGGAGCATGTCGCCGGAGCGAATCGTCTCGCTGGTTCCGAGCCTCACGGAGCTTGTGTGGTGGCTGGGCCGTGGCGACGCGCTCCACGGGCGCACGCGCTTCTGCGAGGAACCGGCGGGGGAAATCGAGGTCGTCCCGACAATCGGCGGGACGAAGAACCCGGACATCGAAGCGATCACGTCGACCGCGCCCGACCTCGTCATCGCGAACCGGGAGGAGAACCGGCGGGAGGACGTCGAAGCGCTGCGGGCGGCGGGGCTCGAGGTGGTGGTGACGGACCCCAACAGCGTCGAGGAAGCGCTGGCGATGATCGTCGAGCTGGGGGAGGCGCTGGGGCGGGAAG
>VXPF01000047.1 GCA_009839725.1 Dehalococcoidia bacterium
GTCTACGCCACGCACACGGGCACGCGCGACATCACCGGGCGGATGGAGGACTTCCTCTCCCGCCACGGCTTCCGGGTCGCGGTGATGAAGGCCGACGCCGTGCCGCCCGAGCGCCGCGAGGCGTGGGTGGCGAAGCGGGTCGAGGAGGGCGTCGACGTGCTCGTCTGCCACCCGCGGCTGGTGCAGACGGGCCTCGACCTCGTGGAGTTCCCGACGATCTGCTGGTACGAGACGGACTACTCCGTCTACACCATGCGGCAGGCGTCACGGCGCTCCTGGCGCATCGGCCAGCGCGAGCCCGTCCAGGTCGTCTTCATGGCCTACCGGAACACCCTGCAGGCGGACGCCCTCAAGCTGGTGGCGCAGAAGCTCCAGTCGTCGCTAGCCGTCGAGGGCGACCTGCCCGAGGACGGCCTCGCCGCCTACGGTGACGACGGCGACGACCTGTTGATCGCCCTGGCGAGGAAGATCGTCGCGGGCGAGGAGGACGCGGGCTCGGTCGAGTCGGTCTTCGAGCAGGCCCGCCAGGTCGCGGCCGAGGCCGAGGCGCTGCTGGTCGACGAGGACTGGCACGCGCCCGAGCCCGATCCGGTGGCGGTCGCGGCCACGGCGGCTGCCGAGAGCGACGTGGACCCCGTGGACGCGGGGCCGCAGCGGACGCTGTTCTCGTGGGCCGAGTTCATGGCGCAGGAGCAGCCGGAGCCGAAGCGCCCCCGGCGGCGCGAGGCTCCAACGCTGTCTCTCTTCGAGTGGGCGCTGGAACAGGAACAGGAGGGGACGCTCGCGCGAGCTGCTTGATAAACGGAGGCGCGGGGGCATCGCCGGTTACGGCGGTGCCCCCCGCTGCCGTCGATGTGTGGGTGCTCTTGTGCTGCCCAGCCGGGCCAGAGCTCCAGTCACTCGCGTTCTTCAGGTCAGACGACGGCTGATAGCCGAGGCGTCAAGCGGGGTTGAGCAGCCCGGCGCACATCGCCGTGACCGCTCCGCACGCGAGATCGGCTAAAAGCGATGAGGTGGGCCGCGTGCACGCGCGCCGCGTGACGCCTCGGGGCCGCAACCCCGGTCAACTCAACCATTGCAGATCGTAGCGCCCCGGTTCGCCCTCGATCGCTTCGTAGGTCGCCAGGTCGAACTCCGGCGGGCCGTCCCCGTCGGGCGTCCACACGAAGGGTATGGGCACCTCTCCGAACTCCTTGCGGGGACACCCGTGCTCCTGCAGCCACTCCCTGGAGACCCGCCAGGGCATGGAGCCAGCGCCGCCGCGCCCCGCGCTGGCGAGGTGGAACCGGCGGCAGCGTTTGCACCTGCGCGCGAAGCCGTTGCACGTCTGGCAGACCCGGATGATGTCCACATCACGGCCGTCGCCGGAGAAGCTGGCCTCTACGGGTTCTTCCCATGCGTGCCGGCAGGGGTCCGGCTCCTCGCGCAACTCCGGAGGGAGCGGCAGGACGCTGAACGCCCACACGCGCCGGGCCTTGTGCTCACTGACTTCACGAGCCTCCCGGCGCTTGCGCGCACCCCGTCGCAGTCTGGCGCGAGTCACTTCCCACTACCCTCCGTCGCTCCACGCCGGCGGAGCGGCGGCGAGTCGAGCATCGCCGGTAGGCGGGTCGACGGATCGGAGTCGGGCTCGGTCGAGGCGTGGAGTGTGTTCACTGGCCTCGGCGGAGCAGGGCCGTGAAGCCAGCCTGCTCGAAGTCGCGGTCGTGCGTGAGCGCCTCGGTGATGTTCCGCTGTTCCATGAGGAGAAAGCTCGCGCAATCGGTGAGCCCCCACCGCTGATCCGGACGGTCGGCGTAGCGCTCGACGGCGCTTCTGAACTGGGCGTCGGTCTGCGGGACGATCTCAAGGTCAGGATTGTCTTCCAGGTCCCGCACCATCCGCGCTGCGAACAGCCGGCGGAATTCTCCCATCCCGGCCATGAAGTTCAGCGCCTCGAACAGGACGACCTGCGTGGTGACGACTGCGGCCGATCCCAGCCGAGCCGCAACGGCCAGCGCCCGCTCATGCATGGCATCCCGGGGATTCCACAATGCGATCCAGTACGCCGCATCGGCGAACACCACTCGCATCAGGCGTCTTCTTTCGGGTGGCCGTATAGATAGTGCTTGTAGTTCCTCGCGCCATCGGTCGGCAGGACGTCCCAGGCGTCCGAGGGAATAGTCCTCTGCAGCTCCTGTACCGCCTCAACAACGCCGGCCAGCCCTCGCTTCCGCGACGTCGCACCCTCGATCGACAGCGTCACTTCCTCGCCTTCCTCGATGTCGACGGGCTCTGAGGGCGTGAACACGCCGTTGGCGTAGGTGGCCTTCACAGTTGCGGTCATGGCTGATCCTCCCGGTGCGCGTCCGCCCCTATCGTACCGCGCCATCGCCGGGACCGGCGATGAACGAGTGGGGCCCACTACAGCGTCTATGTCATGGGGCAGGCCTCCCGCCGCTCCTGGCGCATCGGTCAGACCGAGCCCGTGAAGGTCGCCCTCGTAACCTACCGGGACACCCTGCAGGCCGACGCCCTCACCCCCGTGGCGAAGAAGCTCCAGTCGTCGCTCGCCGTCGAGGGCAAGCTGCCCGAGGACGGCCCTCGCCGCCTTCGGCGACGACCTCATGCTCGCGCTGGCCCGGAGAAGGACACAGACTCAGTCGAGTCGGTCTTCGAGCAGGCCCGGCAGGTCGCGGCTGCGGCCGAGGCGCTGCTCGTCGACGAGGACTGGCACGCTCCCGAGCCCGCGATCATCGAGGCCGATGCCGTTTGCGGTCGCCGCTGCCCGCGACGATCGCCGTGACGATGCTCCCGAGCCGCAGCAGACGCTGTTCTCGCGGGCGGAGTTCATGGCCGGGGAGCAGGACGAGCCGACGAACCGCCGCGAGCGCGACGAGGCTCCCACGCTCCCTCTTCGAGCGGGCGCTCGAGCAGGAACAAGAGGGGACGCTCGCAGGAGCTGCTTGATAGACGGACGGGGGCATTGCTATCGCGGCAGCCTCCTCCGCTTCCGCCTATGTGAGGGGCTTTTGTCGTGTCCAGAGTGCGCCGAAGATCGACGTCAATACATGATCAGATGCGTGGGAACCAGGCGTTGTGCGACGGGGTCGACCGCCAGCCTCAGCCCTTCCAGGGTGTAGGCGCCCAGCAGTGCGGGAGCGTCGTCATCTCCGAACACGACGAGAGTAACCTCACTGGTATCGTCGATCGTCGCCCAGGCCCTCCCGATCTCCATCTCCAATCGCCGACCGTCCGCAAGCAGGAAAACTCCCTTGTCCACCGGCTCGACGCCCAGCTCGCGCAGCAGACGGGCGGGCAGCGTCGTGTAGGCGGCGCCGGTATCGACAGTCGCTTCGATCTCCCGTGATGCGCCGCTGTTCATGTTCGAGATGCGTAGCGGCCACTTGAACGTTCCCATGCAATCAATTCTAGCCGAGCCTGGGACGCCGGGACGATCGAAGGGCAGGGAGGACATCTTGCAAGGACATCCACAACGACGAGGGGCGGCGCGAGCCGCTGATCCTCGACAACCTCATGCTGGAGACGGCCCTGTAGTGGCTGCGTCGGCAGCACCCGCGCGGCGGCTCTCCGCTCGTTCACCAAAGTCAGCTCGACGGACAGCGGTCTCGTCGCCAGCGCGGAGGCTGTGGTCCTTCACGTGCGCACCGATCGTGAGCCGATGTCCGGCCTACCGAGATCTTCACGCCGCAGCCTTCTGGACGTTCTGCTTCGCGGGGGTGGCGGGCCTCCTCAACGCACTCATGGGCGAGCAGGCCGCAGCCTTCGTCGCGGCGGGCAACATTGTCCTCTTCGTCGCCGCGATCGCGCGCTTCGTCGTGGTCAGCGTCCCGCGCGGCGAGCGCGAGCTGATACGGGGGTCAGGCGATGAACGCCTGACCCCCGCAGGGCCGTGCCGCCGCGCGCGCTTGACGGCTCCTGGCGGAGTTTCCTCTGGGGCGGCTCAGGCGCAGCGGTCGCGACTCACGTGATCACGGGTGAGCCTTGTCACCTCGCCGGTCTGGCAGCCGGTCGGACAAGAGCCCTGACGAGTCGCGCTGGTCGAGGCGACAGGACAGGCGGCTCTCGATGCAATGCACCCGGCGGATCCGCGTCCGCATCCGGCGATCGGAACGGACGCTGGCCCCGCCCGAGCGGTCAGGGATGCCGGGGCCGCCGGACAGGCTCGTCGACGCGGGAATCTCGTGGAGCCCGTGTCGAGGGCGATGCGCTAACCTACGTCAGCTGGGGGATCGCAGTCAGGCTCACGACTCCGGCCACGGCGACGAGCAGGTAGAGGACACGCGAGATCGCATTGACCTCACCGAACTTCATCCCGCCGGCGATGAAGGCCACGAGGTCGAACCTGGCAAGAGCCACGAGGCCCCAGTTGAGGGCGCCCACCGCGGCCAGGACGATCGCGACGATCTGTACAACTTCCATGAACTGAGCCTTCCGCCTCATGCACACCGTGCTTGTGGGGGAGTGTAGCTTGGCCCCGCCGCGCGTCAACCAGTCCGCAGACCGGCGACCCCAGCGCAGGCCCGACGCCATCGGCGCCGCGCCGGTTCTTAGTGTGCGCTGCGGCAGGCTAGGAACCACGATCCGAAGCGGTCAAGTCGACCGGCCCGGCACTCCCCATGCTGGCAACCGGGGGAGACAGCCTTGAGCGTGCCTGCTAGCCTGAGATCGCCACGCGCTACCCGATGGCGAGGGGAACCCAGTCGATGGCAGACCGGAACTATGCGCTACCTCGCAGTTCCGCTCTCAGCCGCCATCTTGCGAGAGGAGCGATCCGACATGCAGGCGCTTCGCCGCCGGGCGCGGCGCGCGCTTGCTTGAATTCGGGGGGGGCGTCCCTATGTTGTCTGTCACAGCCCAATGAGACGTCTCTCGGAGAAGCGCCTGTTTGCCTGTTCAGGCCGCGACGGGCATCTGCCGGGGAGCCCGGTAGCGGTAGGGCGCGCGCTGGCGGAGCATCGCCAGGATGACGTCGCAGCGCCTCCGTGCGAGGCAGATCACGGCGGCGTTGTGCTTCTTCCCCTCGGCCCGCTTGCGGTCGTAGAAGGCCCGCGACGCCGGGTCTCGCAGCGAGGCGAAGGCGGCGAGGAACATCGCGTTCTTGAGGCGGTGGTTGCCGCGCCGGCTGCGGCTCTCGCCGCGCAGGCTGGAGCCCGACTGCCGGGCCACCGGGGCGAGCCCCGCGTAGCTGGCCAGCCGGGAGCCGTCGGCGAAGGCGGCGCCGTCGCCGATCTCAGCGAAGATCCGCGAGCCCAGCCCGTGCGGGGGCCGACGCCCGGCAGCGTCCCCAGGATGCGTCCGAAAAGGGGTGCGCGGGCCAACTCGCAGCCGGAGATGATCGCGCGCATTTTGCACCGCCCACCCTGCCGCCTCTCTAGCTGTCGCCTACGGGTACTAGCTTGAACTCATGCTCCCGAAGTACGTCCCCCGCTCCAAACCCGATGCCGCCAAGGGCACCCACGGACGCCTGAACCCGGGACCGTCCCGACTCCGGCTGGCGCGCCCGTTGGCCGGTCTGCTGCTGGTGCTCTGCTGCGCCCTGCTGCCGGGCGCCGTCTCCGCTGAGGATCCAGACGCCGCGCAGGAACCGATCCTCGTGTCGAACAACTCGTTCCTGGTGCCCGAGGGCGTTGGTCCCAACACGGAGTTCCGGCTGCTCTTCGTGACCATCGGGACGAGCGATGCGACATCGCGGGACATCGCCGTCTACAACACGTTCGTGCAGAACCAGGCTAGCTTCGTCGGGGTGGCGCAACCCGCGCTGTTCCCGCATGCGTCCAAGTTTCGCGTCGTGGGTTCGACCCAGCAGGTCGACGCCAGGGACAACACCAACACCACCTACTCCGAGGACAGTATTCCGGTCGCCCTCGGTGTGCCCATCTACTGGCTGAACGGCGACAAGGTCGCAGACGAATACGCCGACTTCTACGACGGAACGTGGGACAGCGAGGCGGCGCGCAACCAGACGGGCGCCCTCGCCGGCAACAATCATGGATCTCAGATCAGGGTATGGACCGGCAGCACCACTATGGGCGCCGAACGACCTGGGGCGCCGCTGGGCGGGACATCCGGCGCTACCGGTAACCAGCTGCGTGGTGCGTATGGCGTCCTCGACGGGCACCTTGCCAGCGCCACCGACAAGCCGCTTTCGGCGCCCAATACGATCTCGACGAGCGAGAAGTTGCCCTTCTACGCGCTCTCGCCGGTGTTCAAGACCATGCCGTCAATCGAGGTCGTCATTCCCGACGGCCAATCCTCAACGGTCGAAGAAACGGACTCAAGCGCCAACACGAATGGGTTGACATACCAGCTGGTGCTGAATCCGGCGCCAACACAGGCCGTTGATGTCACCGTCGCGATCAGCGACGACGACACCGCCGACTACCTCGCGTCCAGTGTCGAGGGCTCGCCTACCATTAGCGTCCCCACTGCCAGTTCCCAAACGGACATACGGAGGTATGCGCGCAGCTTTCTGATCCAGCCGGACCCCTACACGGCCGTCGACGGGACGGTCACCGTCGAAGTGACCGGTGCGCCTGCTGGCTACGAGGTCCTCGGCGGCCCAGCAGAATACACGGTCGAAGATGACGATGCTTCGAACCATCCGCTGGTGTCGGTGTCGGTCGTCCCGACGGAAATCACGGAAGGCTCAAAATCAGTCACGTACACCTTTACGTTAGACAGGGTAACCACAAAACCGTTCAACCTGAAATTCGAAATCGAGGACGAGGGCGGCAATTTCCTAAACCGAATAAGGGGCGCACGAACCACCAGAATGTCAGCAAATTCCACGCGTACTCGTTACATCGTGGGGACAAGAAGCGATACGACGAACGATAACGACGGCGCCATCAGGCTGACGCTGCTCCCGGGAGAATACTACAGAGTCGACCCTGCGAAGCGCGTCGCCGAGACAGAGGTCAAGAACGACTCCAGAATCACGCGATACGAAATGCAAGCAGCGGACATCACGCTCACCGAGGGCGGCGACGCGGTCTTCACGTTCGAGCTGAATGAGGTGCCGCATGACGGGTCGGGACTACGCGTACGAACGAGCTCCTTGACCGCCGGCCGCGATGACTACCATCCGGTCTCGACGAGGGCGTTCTCTTGGCCAAATGGCGAGAAGACCGCCACGTATACCGTGCGGACCAAGCACGACGATATCCACGATCCCGACGAGCAGTTTGAGCTGGTGCTCAGCAATGCGATTGGGTTCGGCTTCAAAGGTGGCGCTGCATCGCTACGCGTGCGAGCGACGATCCTGGACGAAGCGGACCTGCCCGCGATCTCCCTCTCGTCGCCGAGCGCGCGGGAGGGCCAGAAACTCAAATTCAAGGCGACGCTGAGCAATCCCAGCGATCTGGTGGTCACCGCCAGGTACGAGGACACGGGCGACGGCACGGCGAAGTCCGGGTCGCGCTACACCGCGCTGCCGGCCGGCACGGTCACGTTCGCCGCTGGCGAGACGGAGCAGACGATCGTCGTCGATGTGCCCAGGGACGGCATCGATCAGACGCTCGACGAGACGGTGATCCTCCGCCTGACCCAGCCTGTGAACGCGTCGTTCGCGGGCGAGGGCCGCTCGGTGGAGGGGACGGGCACGATCCTGCACGGCGCCGCGCCAAGCCTGGCGGTGCGGCTGCGGGACGACGCGTTGCCTGTTCACGAGGGCGACACCGCCGTCTTCACGGTAGAGCTGCTGGTCGACGGCGTGGTCGCTCCATGGGATCAGGACATCAGAGTCTGGTGGGTCGGGGCGTGGCAGCCAGGCACGGCCGGATCGAGCGACTACCGGTATGGCGCGAGCCCTGTGACGATCCCCGCTGGCGAGACTCGCGCGCTCATCGAAGTGCACACCATTGCCGACACGCGAGACGAAGGCCCCGAAACGGTCGGCATCGTCATCGCGCAGGCCCAGACGGTTACCGGTACGCCGAGGGGAGTCGATCATGACGTCCTCGGCAATCAGGTGTACGTCACAATCTACGACGGGGCGGCGATCGTGATCCGCGATGCGCCGGAGGTGGGCGAGGGTCAGACGATGACCTTCACCGTCGACTTGGGCGCGCCGGCCGCTGATGACGTCGTCCTGTCCTGGAGCACCGAGGACGGCACGGCGACGGCGGGCTCGGACTACACGGCGGTGACCAGCGGGCAGGTCACGATTCCCGCCGGCGAGCGGAGCGCGACCATCTCGGTCGCCACGCTGCAGGACACGACCGACGAGCGGCGCCAGACGCTGGACGTCGTGCTGACCAGGACGTCCGGCACCGCGGCGGAAGCGCGGATGCGCGCCACGGGCACGATCCGCGACGACGATCCGCGCCCGACGGTCAGGGTTGTGAATGCCTTCGTGACCGAGGGCCGAGAGATGTCCTTCCAAATCCGGCTGTCTGCCGCCTCGGAAAAGGCGGTTCGAGGGGAATGGCGCACCCAGGATGGCACCGCAGTGGCGGGTCTGGACTACGAGGCTGCGAGCGGCGCCTTCATCATCGGGCCAGGCAAGCTTCGCGCGAGAATCGTCCAAGTTGTCACCATAGACGACAAGCTTGCCGAGGGCGGTGAGTTCTTCCGCATTCTTCTGTTCAATGTGGCTGAAGCGAACCGCGGAACGGGTGGCGCGGGCACGATCCTCGACGATGACGGCGACCTGACGCTGTCCGTCTCGGACGCCGAGGTGGAAGAGGGCGCGGGCGCCGTCTTGACGTTCACGGTGCGGCTGTCGGTGCCTGCCACATCACCGGTCAGCGTCGATTGGAAGGCGCCGCCCAATTCACACCTCTTAGACCAATGCGGTACTTTCAAAAATCCCTGCCTCGTCGCCAAGACCGGCGGCTCTGGCGAATACGACGATTACAAGCCGGTTGCCGCCACGACGTTGACCTTCGCCCGCGGCGAGCAGGAAAAGCAGATCACGGTACAGGTCAAGGACGATATCGCGGGCGAGCGCGACGAGACGCTGGACGTGATCCTGGAGAACGCGCGGGGCGCGAAGATCGCCGATGGGACCGGGGTCGGCACGATCCAGGACGATGACCTGATCTACTACTGGATTGCGAATGAATCAAAGGAGATTGACGAGGGTGAACGCCTGGTGGTCACGGTCAGGCGCAACCAGGCGCCCCATGGCAGTAGTAGCGCTACTGCGCGGATCTGCCTGCTGCCCAGCTCCGGTGCGGCGGGCAGCGCGACGCCGTCCTTCACGTCGACGACAGATGACGACGTACATGTCAGCGGTCGGCATAGCGCCTGGAACGGATGCGCCGTTCATCAAGAAGTCTCGGGCACCCTGCAATGGGTGACGTTCGGCCCCACCGACCTCGAGGCCACGTTCACCATCTACACCATCCAGGACAACCGCATGGAGGGCGACGAGACGTTCACGGTCACAAGCTCTGGAGCGGTGCCTAACCAGTCGCTGGATCAACGATTGTTCGAGGAAGAGTTCACGATCATCGACGACGACAGTCGGCGGCTGCGCGTCGAACGCGTCGAGGGCACGCTCTGGGAGGGCGAGCAGGTTACCTACAAGCTGTACGTCGACCCGCCGCTCGGAGCAGGCGAGTCGGCGACGGTTACGTACAAGACGACGGACGGCACCGCCATCGGCGGTAAGGACTTCACCGCAGTTGCCGACCAGACGCTCACGCTCGGCCCGCCATCGTCGCCCGGCGCGGCGCTCCACACGATCGTGGTCTCGACCACCGAGGACCGCGCGTTCGAGGGCGACGAGACGTTCACGCTGGTGTTCCACTCGCCCTCGGCGGATCTCCAGCTGCCCACGGGCGGCGGCGACAAGTTGGTGGAAACGATACTCGACGACGACCGCGGCACGATCTCCCTCACGGACACGGTGGTCGGCGAGGGCGCCGAGGCCACGATCAAGGCGGCGCTGTCGAGCCCCATCGACCGCGACGCGACGGTGACGTGGGAGACGGTGGACGACGCCGCGAAGTCGGCGTCGGACTACTCGGCGGTGACGAGCGGGTCGCTGACCATCGCGGCCGGCATGACGTCTGCCGTGATCCTCGTGCAGACCACCGAGGACACGGTCGATGAGCCAGATGAGGCGTTCCAGGTGCGGATCACGTCGATCACGCCGGCCGATTTCCGCATCGGCAGCGCGGCGATGGTCACGATCGTCGACAACGACGCTCCCACGCTGGACATCGGCGGCATCGCCAACGCGACGGTCGAGGAGAACGTGGTCTGGACGTTGACGCCGGCCGTGGGCGGGATGCCGATCGGCGATCTGACCTGGACGATCGAGGGCGGCAACGACGAGGATCTCTTCGGGATCGATGCCGCCACGGGGCTGCCTACGCTGCCCGCGCAGGACTTCGAGGCGCCCGCGGACCACGACACGGACAACCTCTACGAAGTGACGCTGCGCGCGACCGACGAGGACGGCACCACGGACGCCGTGGACGTGACGCTGACCGTCAGCGACGTGACCTACGGCGTGTTCCGCCCGAGCACGAATACACGTTTCCGTGAAAGAGACCCTGACGAAGGTGGCGTGCCGAAGTGGAACTGGGAGTATCACCCGTCGGCAGCGTATCCGTCATACGAGCACGGGAAGCTGAACTGGCGCGTCGACTACGAAGAACTGTACGAAGGAGATGTTCCTGCAGAAAACGCCGACTTCGAGGGGTCGATCAGCGGCACACTGCAGGCGACGTCCGAATCGCCGGTCGTCCAGGTGCAGGTGCAGATCGCGCAGGACGACCTAGACGAACCCGAAGAAGCGTATCGGGTGCTGTTTTTTGACCTGACTGGCGATGTCGGATACCAAGCGAATGAATCAAGCACCACTCGAGATCACTTCGATGTTTTTCATTACATCGACGATGACGACGATACGCCGAGGTTCTCCGGGGAGAGCCTCACCGTTCCCGAGGGCGATGCGCTGAGCTTCACTGTGACGCGCAACGGCGCGACGGAGAATGAGGTGTCGGTGAAATGGCACACGGCGCTCCCAACGTCTGAGGATGAGATTCCAGCCTCAACGGCCGACTTCACTCACACGCCAGCGCCGGAACTCCTCGAGTTCGCCTCCGGCGAGACCAGCAAGACCATCACGATCCAGACGACGGAGGACACGCTCTACGAGCAGGATGAGAAGTTCTATGTGGTGCTCTCCGACCCGGCGAAGGCGGAGGGCGATCCAGGCGGAGATCCGTCCGTCGAACAGAGCTCCTATTCCATCACCATCGAAGACGACGACGACGAGGCCGCGCCGACAGTCACAGTCGATGCGCCGTCGGTCACTGAGGGCGACAGCGGCACAACGGCGCTCACGTTCACCGTCACGTTGTCAACCGAGAGCGGCGCCGCTGCGACTGTGCAGTACCAGGACCTCGGTTTGGGCTCGGCCGAGTCCGGCACGGACTATGTCGCCCTGCCCGCCGGGACGCTCACCTTCGCGCCCGGAACGACCGAGCAGACCGTGACCGTCACCGTGAACGGCGATCAGGCTGTCGAGCTCGACGAGTCGATCGTGCTGGGGCTGTCCTCGCCGGTCAACGCGTTGTTCCCGGACGGCAATGCCAGGCTGACCACCGGCGGCACGATTGCGAATGACGACTACGAGCTGTCGATCGACGACGTCAGCGTGGCGGAGGGCGAGCTCGCGACCTTCACGATCAGCCTCGACCCCGCCCATGGCAGCGACGTGATGGTCACCGCGACGACGTCCGACGGCACGGCGAAGGCTCCGAGCGACTACACCTCCAACGCGCAGACGCTGACGATCCCGGCGGGACAAACCAGCGCCACGTTTGCGGTGCAGACGGTCACGGACGGCGCAGTCGAGGGCGACGAATCCTTCAAGGTGACGCTGAGCAGCGCCACGTCGGCAGTGCGGATCGTTGACGCGCAGGGCGTCGCCACGATCTCCGATGTCGATTCGCCAATCTCCGTGCGCATCTTCGGCGACAGCTCGGTCGCGGAGAATGGCGACGCCAAGACGTTCACGGTCGTGGCGCAACTGCGCTCCGGGGCGGCGGTCGTCGACTCGGACGTCACGATTACGGTCGGCGCGCCGAGCGACGCCGCCACGAGCAATGTCGACTACCAGGCCGTCGCGCCCTTCACGCTGACCATCCCCACCGGCTCCAGTTCGGCGCTCACCACGTTCACGCTCAAGCCGATCGATGACTTCATCGATGAGGGTGACAGCGAACGCGTGTCCGTAACAGCATCGTTCGGCGACGGACAGGCGTCCACGTCCGTTCATATCACCGACGACGATACTCGCGGGATCCGCTTCACCCCCAAGCGATTCACGATCGCCGAACGGGACGATCCGGACACGGATCGCAAGGAGAACCAGGCCAGGTTCGCCGTCACCCTGCTGTCTCAACCGACCGGCAGCTTCCAGCTCAACGTCGGATGGGACCGCTGGGGCGGCGCTGCCTACATGAGCCTGAGTCCGACGCGGCTCACATTCACGCCGTCGAACTGGGACACGCCTCAATGGGTCACCGTGACCGCGGAGGACCCCGCCAAGGTCAAGCACGACTTCGACAGAATATTCGTCATCAAGCCGAGTGTGCTGCGGTCCCGGA
The DNA here is from genome assembly GCA_009839725.1 of Dehalococcoidia bacterium. Taxonomy (GTDB): domain Bacteria; phylum Chloroflexota; class Dehalococcoidia; order Tepidiformales; family Tepidiformaceae; genus UBA2991. The sequence goes on from VXPF01000047.1 coordinate 12,573, forward strand.
CGGACTACGACCCGCTCTCCCAGCTGTACTACCACCGCGACGCCTGGGTGCGTGTGGATGTCACGGATCAGGACCTTGCGCCGCCTGGCCTTGAGCTGACGGTGGATGCGGACACCGCCACCAGTGGCGTCCAGTCCGAGCTCGATGAGGATGGGGGCGCCAAGCAGGTGCGGGTCACGGCGACGTTCACTGGCGGCGCCGTCTTCAGCACGAGCCAGTACGTCGACATCACGGTCGGCCAGGCGTCCGACAGCGCGCAGAGGGGCGTTGACTACACGTCAACGAATCCGGCCCGCATCTTCATCCATAGTTTCGAAGCCAGCGGCAGCACGACGTTCACGCTCACGCCCATGGACGACACTCGAGACGAAAAGGACGAAACGATCAGCGTTCTCGGCGAACTGGCGGGGTACACGGTCAGCCCCGCCGAGATCACCATCAACGACGACGACAACGCGCCCACCAGCATCAGCCTCAGCGCCAGCCCCGC
>VXPF01000142.1 GCA_009839725.1 Dehalococcoidia bacterium
CCCCACCGCCGCCAGCGCTGCCCCCGCCACCCACACGAACAGGATCACCCGGTCGACATCGATGCCCGAGGACTCCGCCAGCTCGGGATTGTCGGCCACCGCCCGGATCGCCTTGCCCGTGCGCGCCCGCTGCAGGAACACCGCCACCCCGATCAGGATCACCGCCGAGAGCGCCATGATCGTGAAGTCCCGCGGCGTCACCGCGAACGGCCCGAACGTCCACTCCGTCTGCAGCGCGTAGTCGACGAAGCGCTCCCGGTCCGGCCCGAAGAACAGCAGCATCACGTGTCGCGCGAGCAGCGACAGCCCGATCGTGACCACCATGAACTGGAACATCCCGAGTCGCCGTGCGCGCAGCGGCCGTAACAGCGAGAACTCGACACCTCCGCCTGCCGCCCCCGCGACCACCACCGCCAGCACCCCCGCGAGGATGAGCGGCGCCCCGAAGGTGTCCGCGTTGAAATACCAGGCCAGGATCGCCCCGAGCGTGACCAGCTCCCCGTGCGCGAAGTTGATCAGTCCCGTCAGCCCGAAGATGAGCGACAGCCCGATCGCGCACATCGCGATGATCAACCCGAACTTCACCCCGTTCAGGACCGCCTGCGCGAGCTTCTCGCCCACCGTCGGACCGCGGGCGGCCGGCTCCCCCAGGGCGAAGATCAGCGGCCGCGACCTCCCCGCCGTTACGGTAACCTCCAGCGTCTGCCGCTCCGGGTCGCGCAGGCTGATGCCCTCCGGCAGGGTGTTCGTGTCGATCGTCGCCTGATAGGTGCCCGGCCCTGGAAGCTCGACCCGCCACTTGCCATCCGCGCCGCTCACCGCCTCGCCCACCACCTCGCCCGCGCTGTCCACGACGGAGATGCGCACGCCTTCGACCGGCTCGCCCTCGAAGCGAAGCGTGCCCGAGAACGCTTCGCCTTCACCGTCCTGGGCATGAGCCGTGCCGGAGAGGAAGAGAGAGAGAACCGCCACCGCGACAAGTGCGACCACACTCCTGAGCGTGCGGGCGTTCGACAAGTCGCCCCCCTTCGATGACTAGCCTAGGCCGCCAGTATAGGTTGCCCGCCAGCGCCCCGCGCCGGGACATCGCCGCTCCTGCGGACCGGTTCTTCTAATCACCCCTCACGACCGGCTAGCATGGAAGGATGCCAACGAACGCAGTGCGCTCAGCTGGCGCGCTCCTGCTCGCCCTCGGACTTCTCTCGCTTGCCCTCTCCTGGTGGGCCACCCCCACCCAGGCGAAGGGCGACTACATCGGTGTGGTGAAGATCGACGGCGCCATCGACGCTATCAGCTCACGCTACCTGTCCCGCGCCATCGACAAGGCCGAGGGGGATGAGGCCGTCCTCATTGTCGTCGAGCTCGATACTCCCGGTGGTCGCCTCGATTCGACCCGCGACATGGTCGAGACGATTCTCGGGTCCCGCTCCCCCGTTGCCGTCTTCGTCTCGCCTTCGGGCGCGCGGGCTGCCTCAGCCGGAACCTTCATCACCGCTGCCGCCAATTTCGCCGTCATGGCGCCCGCCACCAACATCGGCGCCGCCTCCCCCATCAGCGGCTCTGGCGAGGACCTGACCGGCACGCTCGGGCGCAAGGTGCTCGAAGACACCCTTGCGTTCACCCGAGCCATCTCCGAGAAGCGAGACCGCAACACCGAGGCGCTCGAAGCGACGGTCACCCGCGCCAGGGCCTACTCCGCCACCGAGGCCCTCGAGATCGACATCATCGACTTCATCGCCACCGACCGCGAGGATCTCCTGGCTCAGGTCCACGGCCGCACCGCCGAGACTGCGGCCGGACCCGTGGTGGTCAACACCGAGGGCGTGCGGGTCCGGGATATCAACATGAGCCTCCTGGAGCGGTTCCTCTCGGTCATCGCCGATCCCAACATCGCTTTCCTGCTCATCTCCCTTGGCAGCATCGCCCTGTTCCTCGAATTCCTCATTCCGGGATTCGGTCCGGGAATCGCCGGCATCATCATGCTGGCGCTGGCGTTCGTGTCGTTTGGCGTGCTCCCCGTTAACTGGGTCGGCGTGGCCCTCATTCTCGTTTCGATGGTGCTCTTCTACCTGGAGACGGAGGCGCCGGGCATCGGCGTGTTCGGAGTCGGCGGTCTCGTGAGCTTCGTCATCGGGGCCTTCCTTCTGTTCGGGGGCTTCTTCGGGTCGTCCAATCCGCTCGATCTAACCGTCGACATAAGTCTCTGGCTCATCATCGTCATGAGCATCGTGATGGGCAGCGGGGCGCTCACCGTCTATTGGCTCCTGCGTGAGGGTGGAAGCTCCGACGCCTTCGGCGCCGTCGATGGGGGACTCGTCGGCGCCCCCGCCGTAGCCGTGTCCGACCTCAACCCGACGGGCAGGGTGCTGGTCAAAGACCGTGAGTTTTCGGCTACGATGGAAGAGGGGCAACGAGTTCGCGCCGGGGCGAACGTTCACGTCGTTGCCGTCTACAGTGGCAGGACGCTCAAGGTGTCCGATGCGCCTTTGCCGATAGGCCGGCGGGCGCGACGGCCCCTTGTCGCACTCGCCGAACGACTTAGAAGGGCGTTTAGGAGGTAATTCATGGCGCCAATCATCCGTGTAGCAGGCCCAAACGAGGCGTTGATCAGGTCCGGCGGAGGCTCCCGGCCGAAGATCACCGTCGGCGGCAGGGTCATCGTCATTCCCATCTTCTTCAAGGCCCAGACCCTCTCCCTCGAGGTCATGACCCTCGCCATCGAGACCGCCAAGGTCTACACCAAGGAGGGCGTCGCCGTGACCGTTGATGGCGTCGCCCAGGTCAAGGTCGCGCGCGCCGAGGAAGCCATCCGTACGGCCGCCCAGCAGTTCGTGGGTAAGCCCGAACGCGAGATCGCCGAGGTCGCCCTCCAGACCCTCGAGGGCGCCCAGCGCGCCATCCTCGGCACCATGACGGTCGAGGAGATCTACCAGGACCGCGAGTCCTTCGCCGCGAGCGTCAGCGAAGTGGCCGAGCCGCACATGGCCAACATGGGCCTCGAGATCATCAGCTTCACGATCCGCGACATCCGCGACGACCAGGGCTATCTCGACGCCCTCGGCCGCAAGCGCACCGCTGAGGTCACCCGCGACGCCGAGATCGGCGAGGCGGAAGCGCAGCGTGACGCCGCCATCAGGCGTGCCGAGGCCGAACGCGACGCCGTTGTCGTCGAGGCGCAGGCCAATCGCGACCAGGAGACGGCCAAGTACGAAGCTGACACCCGCATCGCCGAGTCTGAGCGCGACTTCAAGGTTGAGCAGGCCAGGTACCAGCAGGAGACGAACGCTCGCCAGGCCGAGGCCGAGCTCGCCTACGCCCTCCAGGAGGCCGTGACCCGCCAGGAGATCCGTCAGCAGGAGGTCCAGATCGAGGTCGTCGAGCGCACCAAGCAGATCGAAATCGAGCAGCAGGAGATCCTGCGCCGCGAGCGCGAGCTCGAAGCCAACGTCAAGCGCCCCGCCGAAGCCGAGCGCTACCGTCTGGAGACCATCGCCGCCGGCGAGAAGGCCCAGGTCGTGGCCGGGGCCGAAGCGGAAGCCGAGTCACTCACCCTCAACGGTACCGGTGAGGCGAACGCCATCCGCGCCCGCGGCGAGGCTGAGGCCGATGCCATCAAGGCCCAGGGCCTGGCCGAGGCCGAGGCCATGCGCATGAAGGCCGATGCCTGGAAGGAGTACGGCCAGGCGGCGATGATCGACACGCTCCTGGAGTCGCTCCCGGACGTCGCCTCGTCCGTCGCCCAGCCGCTCGCCCAGACCGACCGCATCGTCATGATCAGCGGCGGCGACAACGGCTCCATCGGAGCCAGCAAGCTCACCAACGACGTGACCAAGGTCGTGTCGCAGCTTCCCGACCTCGTCGAGAGCCTCACGGGCATCGACATCCTCGGGACGCTCAAGAACCTCCCGCGCGTCGCCACCACCGACGGCGTCGGGAGCGGAGTGGCGCAGGCTGCTCCGGCCGTCGAAGCCGCTCCGGCAGCCGAGGCTCCCGAAGCAGCCGAGGAGGCCTCCGACGAGGGTGATTCGGGCGAAGAGTCACCCGCCTAGCAGGCATACCTGGAATACGGGGCGATGGTGTCGTCTGCGACCCATCGCCCCGGTCCCAACTCCCCGTCCAGAAGTGCTATCATTTTGGTAGCACTTCTGGGCGAGGTAGCGATGGCCACCGTGAACGTGCGCAGGCTGGACGACGAGGTGGTTTCGCGCCTCAAGCGCCGCGCGTCTTCGAACAACCGCTCACTGGAGAGCGAGGTCAGGCACATCCTCGAGGGCGCTGCCGCGGACGACCGCGAAGCGAGGCGGGACTCGTTCCGCCTACTGGCCTCGCAATTGCGCGCCCGTACGGCGCGAACGCGCCAGACGCCCTCCGAAGCGCTCATCAGGGAAGATCGCGGCAGCGGGCATCGTGACTGATGCGGCTGGTCGTCGACGCAAGCGTCGCAGTCAAGTGGCTCGTTGATGAAGACGGCTCCGGGGCTGCCGATGGCATCCTGGAGGTTGCCACCGAGCTCCATGCCCCTCGCCTGCTGGCCTCTGAGGTGATTAATGCGCTCTGGCGCAAGGTCAGGTTGCGGGAGATTGAACCTGGCGATGCAGGGGTCTTCGCCGCTTCGGTCGCGCGGATGCCCATTGCCTGGACCGAGGACGAGTGGATCTGCGGAGAAGCGGTCCGGCTGGCGGTCGGCCTCGAGCGACCTGTGTACGACTGCATGTATCTGGCTCTCGCACACCGGGTTGATGCCCGCCTCGTCACCGCCGACGTGCGCTTCGCGAACGCCATCGCGGGCACTGAACACGGCGGCGCGATCGTCACGCTGGACGCGCTTGAGGATGAATTCGCGCCCCGGTAGGCCGTGAGCGGCTCGCGCTAGGCCGGAACCTCTTCCGGGGTCGCCGTCGTCTCGGCCGGACGCTCGAGTGGCAACTCGATGATCATCTCGGTGTACTCGCCCTCGACCGAGTCCACCCGGATGGTGCCCCCGTGCCGTCTCACGATGTCGCTTGAGAGGGAGAGCCCCAGGCCCGTTCCCTGGTCGGTGGGCTTGGTCGTGAAGAAGGGGTTGAAGATCTTCTCCGCGACCTCGGCCGGCATGCCCGTGCCGTTGTCCTTGATGCGAACCTCGATGTGGTCGTCCGTGCGGCGCGTCGAGAGCCAGATGGTGGGCGAATACGGGCCCCCCACCACGTCTGCTCCCGGCGTCGCCTCGCGCCGCTCGTTCGTCGCGTAGCAGGCGTTGCTCACCATGTTCAGGAACACCCGCCCCAGGTCCTGGGGGATGACCTCCATCTCACCAGTGTCCGGCGCATAGTCTTCCTTGATGTCGAGCTGGAAGTCGGAGTCGGTTGCGCGGGCGCTGTGGTAGGCCAGCTTCGCGTGCTCGTCCAGCAGCCCGTTGATGTCGCTCATCTGCCACTCGCCCGAGCTCCGACCCATCCGCAGCATGTTCTCGACGATCCGGTTGGCCCGCTGACCGTGCGACTGGATCCGCTCGAGGTTGCTCGTCAGGTCGCCCGTGATCTCCTCGATGTACGACTGCTGCTCCTCGCTCAGCTCCACGCCATCCTCCTCCAGGACCTCCTGAAGCTCCGTCAGGAGCTCGCCCGAAACCTCGGAGAAGTTGTTCACGAAGTTCAGCGGGTTCCGGATCTCGTGGGCCACGCCTGCGGTCAGCTCACCCAGCGAAGCCAGCTTCTCCCGCATTACGATCTGGTCCTGCGCCTTGTTCAGCTCGCCCAGCGTGCTCTCCAGCTCGACGTTCTTCTCCTGCAACTCGCCCGCCAGCTGCTCCACCAGGTTCAGCCGCTGCACCTCCAGGGCGTGCCGCCGGAAGACCTCCAGTGCCGCCGCCATGTCGGCCACCTCGTCCCGCCCCTCCATTTCCACGCTGGTCTCGATGTCACCCCCGGCCATCCGTCGCATCCAGTCCGTGAGCAGGTTCAGGCGCCGCAGGAGGATCCTGCCCAGGTAGAGCCAGATGATGAGCACCGCCCCCACCACGCTTACCGCGCTGATGACCAGCAGCAGGGTGCGGCCCGTGAAGATCGCGGAGGACGAGGCATCGGTGGCATCCGCCGCGCTCGCCTGCGCCGCCATCACCAGCTCGTCGACCTCCGCCACCAGGCCGACCGAAAGGTCGCGATTGCTCGCGAGCAGCTCCGCCTGGCGAGCCTGGATGCGCAGGTCCCGCTCGAACAGGCCGAAGACGCTCTCCTCGCCCACACCCAGCGCGAACAGGCGGTCGAAGGTCGGGCTCGCCTCCGTGTGGAAGTCCGTGCCCACCAGCGTCCCCAGGTTCCGCTCGATCCGGTTCCTCGCCGCTTCGAAGCGCTCCCGCAGCGGCTCGACCAACGAAGCGTCCGATAGCGTGAAGGCGTTCGCGAGCAACTCCGTGGCGATGTTGACGTCCCCCTGCAGCTCGCTCAGCCGGCGGTATCGAGCGAGCTCGGACTCGGTGAAGTAGTCGTCACGCGCGGACGCCGGCTCATCGACCGAGCGGATCCCCGTGAACAGGAAGAAGAGCTGATCGTCGATCGCCGGCGCCAGCAGGTCGTCAAGGTCGAAGCGCACCTGCGTCAGTTCTTCCTGCAGCCCTTCCAGGCGCGTTCGCAGGTCGAAAACCCCCGAGGTCTCGCTCCGCAACTCCTTGATGTTCGAGATGAGCGTGTCCGAATCGCTGCGGATGCGAGCCACCCGCTGCTGGTCGGTGTCTTCCTGTGCTTCCAGTGTCGCCAGTTGCTCCTCGAAGGAGGCGTAGGCGCTGTCGATCTCCCGAACCACCTCGTCGAACCGCTCCGGCGTGGTGGCCGCCGTCAGGTTCGGCGCCGCCGCCACCAGAACGCCGCTGTACTGCGCCACGCCGAACGCGGCCGCAAGCTCCGGGACGCTTCCCTCGTTCACGCGGCTCTGGGCCGTCCCCACCCGATCGAAGGAGAACCACCCGACCAGACTGGCGGCGAGCGTGAGCACCACCGCTCCCCCGACCGCCAGATAGAGCTGAGTCGAGATGCGGAACCGGCTGTCCAGGATCTGCTTCAGTCGTTCAACCACGCTGTCTCTCGCAGATTCTCGATCTCATCGAGCGATTCGATCGCATAGTACTGCTCACCGGGTCCGATGACTGTCAGGAATACCTTGTCGGACCCCTGGTTGTCATCCTGGCCGAACTGGATGGCGAAGCCCTCGATGTCGAACGCCTCAGCTTCCCGCAGGCTCGCAAGGAAGCAGGCCCGGTCCAGATCCCGGCCGCACCGCTCCAGCCCCGCGATCGCCAGGCGCCCGGCCAGGTAGCCTTCCAGCGACACGAATCCCGGCGTCGCGTCGGGGGCGTAGGCCGCCAGTGCGCGCTGATACGCCGCAACCACCGGCAGCGAGTCGTCCTCCGGAAACGGGACAACTTGCGTGACCAGCACCCCAACTCCCTTCGCCCCCAGCTCCTGCGCCAGCGCGTTACTCCCAACGAACGAGACGTTCAGGAACAGCGCGTCCATCCCGCGGAACCGCGCCAGCTTGATGAACTCCGCCATCGGCTGGTAGGCGCCGATCATGATGACCGCCTGGGGATTCCCCTCCTCGATGTCCAGCACCGCCGCCTTCACGGCCGAAGTGTTGCGCGTGTAGCGCCCTACCGACACGGCCTTGCTGTCCCGCCGCGCCAGCGCCGCCTGAACGCCGTTGAAGCCGCTGCGCCCGTACGAGTCGTCCTGGTACAGGATGGCGATCCGCTCGATGCCCAGATCCGTGGTCAGGCGCTCCACCATCTCTTCGGTCTCCTGCGCGTAGGAGGCGCGAAGGTTGATGATGTTGGTCCACTCCGGATCGCGCAGGAACCCCGCCCCCGTGAACGGCGTCAGGTAGGGCACCCCGGACTCCGCCGCGACCGGCGTCGCCGATCGCGAAGTCGGCGTGCCGACGGCGCCTATCAGGGCGAAAACGCCCTCCGCGATCAACGCCTGCGTATTGGTGATTGCCGCCTCGGGCTCGTAGGCGTCATCCAGCGACGTCAGCTCCAGCCGCCGGCCGTGCACACCCCCGGCCTCATTGGCTTCGTGAAACGCCGCTTCGATGCCCAGTCGCATGTTCGTGCCGAGCTCCGATGCCGGACCGCTGAATGCCGCCGACTGACCGAACAGCACCCGGTCCTCAAAGACGCCGGGAGTGCCGGTCTCGACAGTCTCCGTCGCCTGCGGAGCCTCCGTTGGAGGCGGTTCGACACCACCTCCGCCGCAACCCACCACAACCAACCACGCGATCAGTGCCAGGCTGATGCCTGCCAGCCAGGCGACGCTTCCGGGCCGCCCCCGCCTCATCGCACCTTGCGGGTGACGATGCTCAGCCGGTTTCTGCCTCCCTCGTGCGTGTATTGCACGTCGTCCATCAACGTCTTCGTCAGATGGACGCCCAGTCCCCCCACTCGCCTCTCACCCACGCTGGCCGTCAGGTCTGGTTCGGGGGCCTCGGTCAAGGGATCGAAGGGCCGCCCGCGGTCGCTCAACTCGATGGAGATCGAGTTGTCCTCGGACTCGATCTCGAGGGAGATATCGGGGTCTTCCCCGTCCTGACCGTAGTCCATGATGTTCAGGATCAGCTCTTCCAGCACCAGGTTCACCCGGAAGACCAGGTCATCGGGCCAGTCGTCCTGCTGCCCGAGTTCCTCGATGGCGCCGGAGATGCGCTCCAACTCATCGCGGGTGGTGTTGATTGCCATCGAGAGGCTGGCGCCCATCGGCTAGTCCCGGCGAAGCGTCAGGCAGGTGATGTCGTCGAACTGCGGCGCCTCCCCCGTGAACGCCAGCACCCTGTCCATCATCGCCATGCCCGCCTGCTCCGCATCCACGGGAGGCGCCGATGCGAAGAGATCCTGCACCCCCTCGATGCCCATCAGCACGCCCTGCTCGTTCGTCGCCTCGGTGACGCCGTCCGTGTAGAAGCAGACCGTGTCGCCCGGCTGGAGCTCGAAGGACTCCTGGCTGAACTCGAAGCCCCCCAGCACCCCCAGCGCAATCCCGCCGGTGAGCGGCTGCAACTCCGATGTTCCGTCCGCATGCACCACGAGAGGCGGGTCGTGCCCCCCGCTCGCGTACGTCAGCACGCCCGTTGCCGGGTCGTAGACGGCGTACAGCATCGTCACGAACATGCCCGTCGTGTCATCTTCGCTCAGAAGGTTGTTGACCTCCGTCAGGACCGCCCCGGGACCCTCCACCATTCCGATCGCCGAGCCCTTGAGCAGCGTCCGGCTCGACATCATGAAGAGCGCCGCCGGTACGCCCTTGTCCGAGACATCCGCGATGGCGAGACCCACCTTGTCGTCCTCCAGGCGAATCACGTCGAAGAAGTCGCCCCCCACGTTCCGGGCGGGCTGCATGGTTCCGAACGTCTTGTAGGAGGGGCCAGTCGGAAACGCTGTCGGCAGGATCGACTGCTGCATCTTGCTCGCCACGTCCAGCTCGTTCTGGAGCGCCACCAGCTTGTCCCTCGTGCTGAGCGCTTCCCGCCACTGCTCGATGTGTTCCAGCGTCCGGTCGATCGTGAACTGGAGGTCGTCGAAGTCGACCGGCTTCGTCACGAAGTCGAACGCGCCCCGGTTCATCGCGGTGCGGATGTTCTCCATGTCGCCGTAGGCCGAGACGATGATGGCGCGGATGTCGGGGCTGACGTTCGGAATCTGCTCCAGCAGCGTCAGGCCGTCCATGCGCGGCATGTTGATGTCGGAGACGACCATGTCGATGCTGGGGTCCGCCTGGAGTTGTTCGAGCGCCTCGATGCCGTTGTGGGCGAAGACGAACTCATAGCGGCCGCGCCTGATCTGGCGGCGCATCCGCTGGAGAACCAGAGGTTCCAGATCGGGTTCGTCGTCGACTACGAGGATCTTGTAGGTCATCGACTCCACGCGCCTGGGCGGGCCATTCCGTTCGGCTGGCGCCGTGGCCTAGCCGCTTACGGCCGCGCTTGCTTCGGCCTGGGAGTCGTGTATCGGAATGATGTTGTCGAAGCCGCTGATGCGGAAGACCTCGCGAATCGGCTCCGACAGGGAGCACAACGCGAGCTTCGCGCCGTTCCCTTCCAGGGTCTTGGCCGTGAGTAGGAGAACTCGCAATCCCGCGCTGCTGATGTAGGAGACGCTCTCGAAGTCAAGGATCAGCGCTTTGTCGCTGTCCTCGATCACACCTTGCAGGTCCGCCTGGAACTCGCTGGCGTTCGAGCCATCGATCCGCCCATCGGCCCTGGCGATGACAGTTCCGCCTTCCCTTTCGGCGCTGATTGCCATGTCGTCTGTCTCCTCAACCGTGCTTCGACTCGTGAATGCGCCGCTTACGGCATCTCAGGTGGGCCGCGCGGCTCCACCTGCGGTCTGTGGCGGACGAGTATACACGAGACACGAACCGGCCATACCGCAACCCGGCCTCTCGCCTCCCTCCAGCTTCCTCTGTCTCGGCCCCCGGCGATGCATGGGTGCGCCCGCCAGGAGCTGTCGCCGCCTACTGATATGGACTATCGCTTGCCCTCGAACCGTTGGGGTATAACCGAGCTGATCAACCAATAGGAGTTCTTTATGGCACACGATATCCATGAGTGCGACGAGCACGAGCACCACGGCGCTCCCGGCCATGTCCACGACCCCCACGAGTGCGACGATCACGAGCACCACAACCACGAGGGTGGTGAGGACGTCGGTCACGTGCATCAGGAGCATGAGTGTGACGAGCACGAGCACCATGGCGGTCCCGGCCACGTCCACGACCCCCACGAGTGCGACGAGCACGAGCACCACGCCGCCTAGGCGCCGGGCACTCGCCAATTCAGGCAAAAGGGAGGCGCTCTCCTTAGGGAGTGCGCCTCCCTGACCTTGATTCAGACCCTCTTTGGAGGGGCCCTTGGCTCGGCGGCTTCGAAATTGACAACTGTGGGGTGAGATCAGATGTCTTCATCGTCCGGTTCGGCAGCCGGGGCTGGCGACGCCCACGACCACCACGATCACGATGAGCACGATCACGACGCCCATGACCATGATGAGCATGGCCACGAGGCCCACGCCCACGACGAGCATGACCACGACGATCACGGGCACGATGACCACGAAGGCCATGACCACCACGGCCATCTGGACCATGAAGACCACCATGGCCACGCCCACGACCACTCTCACGAGCTGCGAGGCCTCAGCCGCCGCAGCCTGACCTTCGCCCTTGTCCTGATCGCCGGCTACATGGTTGCGGAGATCGTCGGCGGCATCCTTTCCGGAAGCCTCGCCCTGCTGGCCGATGCCGGGCACATGGCAACCGACGCAGCCGCCATTGGCCTCGCCCTCCTCGCCATGTGGATCGCCGAGCGGGCCGCCTCGGCCGAGCGCACCTTCGGGTTCTATCGCACCGAGATTCTCGCGGCCTTGCTAAACGCCGTCGCCCTGTGGCTCATCGTTGCCTGGATCTGCTTCGAGGCCTATCACCGCTTCTTCCAGGAAGGAACCCATGTCGACGGCTGGCCCGTCCTCTGGGTCGGCCTCGGCGGCCTTGCGGTGAACATCGCCGCCGCCTTCATCCTCCACCGCTCCTCTGAGCACAGCCTCAACGCCGAAGGAGCCTTTCAGCACGTGATGGCCGACCTCCTCGGTTCCGTTGGCGTCGTCATCTCCTCCGTCCTCATCATCACCATGGGCTGGCAGGTCGCGGACCCCATCATCAGTATCGTCATCGGTCTCCTCATCCTCGTCAGCTCCTGGGGCCTCATGACGAGCGTCGTGCACGTGCTCCTCGAGGGAACCCCGGAGCACATCGATGTCTACAGGCTCTGCAGTGACCTGGAGGATCTCCCGGGCGTAACGATCGTCCACGACGTCCACGTCTGGACCATCACCTCACAGAGCGACGCCTTCACCGCCCACGTCCTCATCGACCCGGGCTTTGATGGGGACAAGGACGAACTCCTCACCTCCATGAAGAACATCGTCCACGAGGAGTTTGGCATCTCCCACGTCACCATCCAGATGGAAGAGTCCGTCAGGGGGTGCGACGAAAACCACCACGTCGACCACCTCGTTCAGCGCACACGCCTCGTCAGGGAGCGAGGCACCTGGGGTTCGCTGCGCTTCCTCCTGCCCGGCACCTGACCCGCGTCCCGCCGCGGGATTTCGTTGCCGGGTCCTTCAGTCCGTGCCATGGTCTGCGCGCGTAGGATCGCCGCCTGACGACAGGGGGATGCCATGACCACGGCCGACTTCATCCAGCGAAGCCTCGAGTTCACCCACGCCGCCCTCATCGACGCCCGCAGCGGTACCGATGAGCAGCTGCACTTCGTCCCCGATCACGGCAGCCACTCCATCGCCTGGTGCCTCTGGCACACCGCTCGCATCGAGGACCTCATCATGAGCCGCGTCACCGGCGAACCCCAGGTCTGGAGTGAGGACTGGGCCGCCCGCACTGGCCTCCCCTTCGATGGCTTCGGGGCCGGCATGTCCGACGACGATGCCCAGCAGGTCCGCGTCGCCGACGTCGACGCGCTCGGCGGCTACCAGGATGCCGTGTTCGAGCGCACCACCCATTTCCTCGCCGGCGCCACCGATGAGGATCTCGAGCGGGAGATCCCCGCGCGCAACGGCACCGAGAGCGTCGGCGAGGCCATCTCGCTCCACATGATGGGGCACTTCAACGGCCACCGCGGCGAGATCAACACCCTTCGCGGCATGCAGGGAATGCCCACGGTCATGGCGGCCCAGGGCACCCATTAGCACGCTCTCGAACTAGAGGAAGCGAACCACGCCTTCCGAGCCGTCCACCTCGATGGTCGACCCGTCGCCGACCTCCGTCGTCCCCGTCCGCGTGCCAACCACCGCCGGGATGCCGTACTCGCGGGCGACCACCGCCGTGTGCGAGAGCGCCCCTCCCGCATCGGTCACGACCGCGCCGGCGATCGCGAAGTACGGCGTCCAGGTCGGCGCGGTGACGCCGCAGACAAGGACTTCGCCGTCCCCGAGGCGGGCCGCCTCCGCCAGCGAGCGGATCACTCGGGCGACACCCCGGTACACCCCCGGAGAAGCTCCTGTCCCCCGCAGCACCCGCCGGTGC
>VXPF01000072.1 GCA_009839725.1 Dehalococcoidia bacterium
CTCCCTGCCTACCCCCGCCGCGTCGGAGTCGTCACCTCCCCCACCGGCGCCGCCGTCCAGGACGTGCGCGATGTGATTGCCCGCCGCTGGCCCCTCGCCGAGCTGGTCGTTTCCCCCGCCCTCGTCCAGGGCGACCGCGCTCCCGACAGCATCGTCGCCGCGCTTCGCCTCCTCGCCCGCGACGACGCCCTCGACCTTGCCCTCCTCGTGCGGGGCGGCGGCGCTTCCGCCGACCTCTCCGCCTTCAACGACGAGGCCGTCGTCCGCGCCGTCTTCGCCTTCCCCGTCCCCGTCGTGACCGGTATCGGCCACGAGACCGACACCTCCCTTGCCGACCTCGCCGCCGATCTCCGCGCCCCCACACCCAGCGCCGCCGCTGCCGCCGCCACCCCCGACGCCGCCGAGGTGGCCGCCCGCTTCGACTCCCTTGAGCGCGCCATGGCCCTCGCGGCCCGCGGACGCATCGAGGGCGCCGCCGCGCGCCTCCAGAGCCTGACCGCCACCCTCCGCCATTCCACCCCCAGCCCTACCCGCGCCCGCGAGCAGGTCGAGTCCCTCGGCGCCCGCATGGGCGAGGTGCTCACCGCTCGCCTCTCGGCCGACCGCGCGGGGCTGGAACGCACAGCTGCGCAGGTCACCGCCCTGAACCCCGCCACGACCCTCGCCCGCGGCTACGCGATCGTCGAGCGCCTCGGCCGGCGCCGCCGCGTCGTCCGCCGTGTGAAGGACGTCAAGGCCGGCAACCGTATCGCCGTCTCCGTCGGCGATGGCGCCTTCTGGGCCGAGGTGAACTGATGGCGGACCAGCCGTCCTTCGAGGAGCTTGTCGCCCAGCTCGAGGAGCGCGCCCGCAAGCTCGAGGCGGGCAACATCCCCCTCGAGGAGGCCATGACCACCTACGAGGAGGGCGCTGCCCTCGTCGAGCAGCTGCGCAAGCTGCTCGGCGAAGCCGAGCTCCGCGTCCAGCGCCTCCAGGGCAACCTTGAGGAGGGCGCGGCCTTCCAGGAGGATGCCGAGCCCTACGACGAACCAGCCCCCTCCGATGACGCCGGCTGAGCCGCTCCGCCTGGCCTGGCTCACGACCGGGCGCGGACCCGGCTCCTACGGCGCCCTCGAGACCCTCTGCACCGCCATCGAGGGTGGCCTCCCCGTGGAGCTCGCGGTCGTCTTCCTCAACCGCGAGCGGGGCGAGTTCGAAGCCACCGACCGTCTCCTCGACTTCCTCGATACCCGAGGCGTGCCCGTCGAAACGCTCTCCTCCGTGGCTTTCCGCAAGGCCCAGGGCGGACGGCGCTCGCGGCCTGGAGAGCCCCTCCCCCCCTGGCGCCGCGCCTTCGATGAGGCCGCCGCCGGCCGCCTCGCCCCCTACTCCTTCGACCTCGCCGTCATGTTCGGCTACATGCTTATCGCCACCGAGGCGCTCTACGACCGCTTCCCCATCATCAACGACCACCCTGCCCTCCCCGACGGCCCCAGGGGTACGTACCAGGAGGTCATCGCCGAGCTCATCCGCACCGGTTCGGAGGAGTCCGGCTGTATGTACCACCTCGTCACCGGTGACCTCGACCGTGGCCCCGTCCTCAGCTCCTGCCGATTCCCGATCCCCGCCGACCCATCCGCCCACGTTCCCCCCGAGCCCACCCGTGCCGAGATCGAAGCCCTGCCCCTCTACGACGAGATTCGCGCGCGAGGCGTCGCCCGCGAACGTCCCTTCCTCATCGAGACCCTGCGCGCCCTCCGGGAGGGCCGTCTGACCGTTCCCGCAGAACGCCCCCTCGACCTCACCGCCGAGGTCGAAGCGGCCCTCGCCCGGGGCGTATAGTCACGGTCCATGGTCGACCGGGCGCTGGAGTTGCTCACCTGTCCCGAGTGCGCCGAACCGTACGACGCCGCCGACAACTACTGCCGCCAATGCGGGATGTTCCTCCGCGATCACCGCCTCCCCGTCGCACGGCAGACCGTCGCCCTCGAACCCCGGCGGCCCGCCCTGCCCACGCCAGTCCGCCGCGCCGCGACCGCCATCGCCGTCGGCACGGCCCTCAAGATCACCGCGAATATCCTCGGCAAGGTGTTGGCCCAGCGCGCCGCCAACAAGGCCTCCGGCCGCGCCCTCGCTCGCAAGGAGCGGGAAACCACGGTCGTGAGCGAATCCCTCTTCGTGCGCCGCACCTGGATCGAGCGCGACTAGGCGCGCGGCGCACGGAAACGAACTGGTGCGCGTCCGCAATCCGATGGTCATTCACTACGTTCGCGACATGGAGCGCGCCTGCGCCTTCTATCGCGACACCCTCGGCCTCCCGGAAGAACCGACCCCCGGTTCCGGGTCGCCCGGCTGGAACACCTTCCGATGTGACGGCCTCATCGTCGCTCTCCACATCCTCCCCCTGGGCGACTCCGCCGAGGGGCCGCTGCCCCACGCGGGACTGAACCTCGAGGTCGATGACCTCGACTCTGCCCTGGCCGAACTGCGGGCCGGCGGCGGCGCCGTGCGTGGAGTCCAGGAGGCTGGTGGCGGCGTGCCCGTGCGCGTCGCCGAGGTCGCCGACCCCGACGGCAACGGCTTCGAGCTTCGCCAGCACGTGAGCTAACGCAGCAAATCCCGACCTGTCGTACGCTTCGCTTCCATAGAGGAGAACGACCCTATGTTCGCAACCATCGGCCACACCATCGACCTCATGAAGATGAGCTGGCGCGTCCTCATGCTCGACCGCGAGCTCATCTTCTTCCCCGTCATGTCCGTGGCGGCGATGGTCCTGCTGGCCGTCGCCATCTTCGCCGGGGGCCTCCTCGGCGGTGCCTTCGGCCTCGCCGAAGAGGGCGGCGAGGGCTCGGGCGGCGACCTCGCGCTTGCCCTTGTGCTCGCATTCGGGTCCTCATTCATTGTGATCTTCTTCAACGCGGCCCTCGTGGCGGCCTCCCTGGAACGCTTGCGAGGCGGTGACCCCAACGTCGCCTCGGGTCTCAAGGCCGCCTCCGCGCACATCCCCCAGATCCTCGGCTGGGCCCTCATCACGACTGTGGTCACGCTCATCCTGCAAGCCCTTCGCGACCGTGGCGGCATCGCCGGTCAGGTCGCTTCGATGCTCGGGGGTATCGCCTGGAGCCTCGCCACCTTCTTCGTCATCCCGCTCCTCGTTGCCGAGGGAATCGGCCCGATCGAGGCCATTCGCCGCTCCTCCTCCCTCCTCCGGGACACGTGGGGGCGCCAGATAGCCGCGAGCTTCGGCTTCGGCATCGTGACCATCGGCGCGATCATCGTGGCTGCGATTCCCGGCCTTCTCCTCGCCCTTGTCCACCCCCTGCTCGGACTGGCGGTCGGAATCCCCCTCGTCGGCCTTGCCTGGGCGACCGTCACCTCCCTGGAAGGCATCTTCAAGGCCGCCCTCTACGACTTCGCCATCGGCAAGGACCCCCACGGCTTCGACCGCGCCACCCTCCAGAACGCCTACGGGCCCCAGACCGGCAGCGGCATGAGGGGCATCATCTGAGTGAAGCAACGCCCTTCGAGGGCAGTGACCTTCACTGGCGTGGCGAGCTCCTCGTCCTGCGTCCCGCCACCCCCGATGACGTCCCCGGGCTCGTCGCCGTGCACCGCGGCGTAGGAGGCCCACCTCTTCCCCCCGACGCCTCTCCCGAGGAGTGGTTCGCGACCGGCGGCCCCTGGATGCACGATCGCTTCTGTGAGCGCCACATCCAGGCCTACCGCGACCTTGGGTGGGATTGCTGGGTCGTCGAACGCGACGGGACTGTCGCCGGCAGTGTCGAGGTGCTCTACGCGACCGAACCCGAGCCGTTCGGCCGCTACGCTCATCTCGAGATCCTCGAGCTCGCCGAAGACCTGGCCAGCCCCGAGGTCGAGCACTGGGTGCTCGACCGGTGCGAGGCCCGCGCCCGCCAGCGCGGCTTCGACCGCTTCTGGTGCCGCCCGGTCGGCTCCGGCGGCAGCTGGGACGTCCTCGCCCATCGCGGCTACGCCGAGCGCTGGCGCAACGCCTGGATCGAGGTCGACACCCTCGACTCCATCGAGCCACCCCCCTTCGACGCCCGCCCCCTCGCTGGCGACTACGAGACCGAAGCAGCCCATCTGCGGGCGCTCGATCACCGGGAGTCGCCGGCCTACCGCTGGCGATACCTCTGGCGACCCGTGCTCACACCCGAAGCCTCAGACTTCCCCCCGGACGTGTCGTCTTCCGGGCGAGCCACTGCCATCCCCGGGCGTCCTCCTGCCGGCGTGCTCGTCAACGTCTGGAAGTGGCGGGATCCGAAGGAAGCGTGGGCCGACCTCTTCGTCGAGCCGGCTCTCGCAGACGATGCCGGCTACGTGGGCGACCTCGTCGCAGTCGCCGCCCGCGAAGCGGCTGCCATGGGTGCCGCGACCCTGCAGGTTGTGCTGCCGGAGCCCCTCGCTCCGGCCGTCCGCCGGCGCTTCGACGCGGAACACGTCCCCCTCGAACGCGGCGATCCCTGGTTCGTGAAGGACCTCCGCGCTCCGGCTACGTAGCGCCCCCGCGCGCCCGCCCCTAGGATTGCCGCACCTTCAACCCGGAGCCGTCTTCATGCAGCCCCTCAACGACGAGCAACTCGCCGCCCTGCGCGCCTGGCCCTCCCCCGCCATCTCCAACGCCATCGAAACCTTCCAGGTCCGCGCCCGCAACTACGGCGCCATGACCCCCGACATCCGCTGCCACTTCCCCGAGATGGAGCCCGTCGTCGGCTACGCCGTCACCTGCAAGATCCGCGCCAGTGTGCCCCCCGACCAGGACCCCGAGGTCGGCGTCGAGCGCGGCGACTGGTACGACCACATCGAGTCCATCCCCGCCCCCCGCATCGTCGTCATCGAGGATCTCGACGACCCTCCCGTCGGCTCCTTCTGGGGCGAGGTCAACGCCAACATCCACCGCGCCTTCGGCTGTCTCGGCGTCGTCACCAGCGGCGGCGTGCGCGACATGGAGGAGGTCCGTGAGCTCGGCTTCCAGTTCCTTGCGAAGGAAGTGCTCGTCTCCCACGCCTACGTCCACCAGATCGAGGTTGGCGGCCCCGTCACCGTTGGCGGCGTCACCGTCAATCCCGGCGACCTCCTCCACGCCGACCTCCACGGCTGCATCTCCATTCCCCACGACATCGCCGCCGACGTCCCCGCCGCGGCCCAGATGGTCGAGGACCGCGAGCGGGTCATCATCGACTACGCCAAGTCCCCGGACTTCACCCGCGAGGGCCTGATGGAGCGCTTCCGCGGCGGCTTCACCCGTCCCCGCGAGGAGCCGTAGCCTCTAGTTGAACATCAGCACGGAACGAGCGACCTCGCCTGCCTTCATCGCCCGGAACGCCTCGTTCACGTCCTCCAGCCGCATGCGGCGGGTGATCATCTCGTCCAGCTTCAGCCTGCCCTGCATGTAGAAGTCGATGTAGCGCGGCATGTCCACGCGGAACCGGTTCGACCCCATCGAGCTGCCCGTCAGCTTCTTCTCGCTCAGCAGTGAGCGGCCGTCGATCTCAACCGTCTGCCCCACCGGGATCATCCCGATGACTGTGGCTGTCCCCCCGCGGCGCAGCGCCTCGTACGCCTGCTCCGCCGCCACCTTCAGCCCGATCGCCTCGAAGGCGTAGTCCACCCCGTCCCCGGTCAGGTTGCGGATCGCCTCCACCGGGTCGCCCGAGGAGGCGTCGACCACGTGCGTCGCGCCCAGCTCCCGCGCCTTCGCCAGCTTCGATTCGACCATGTCGACGGCGATGATCATGCGCGCGCCCGCCACCAGCGAGCCCTGCACCGCCGCCAGCCCCACGCCCCCCACGCCGAAGACCGCCACCGTCGAGCCCGGCTGCACCTTCGCCGTGTTCACCGCCGCCCCGAATCCCGTCGTCACTCCGCAGCCGATGAGTGCGGCCGCGTCCAGCGGCATGTCCTTCCGGATGGCCACAACCGCGTTCTCGTGGACCAGCATCTTCTCTGCGTAGCTGGACAGGTTGGCGAACTGCGCCACCGGCTGCCCCTGCCACGTGTACTTGGGCGGCTCGTCCGCCCCCCGCGTCACCGCCTCCTTGTCGCAGGCGTAGGGCTGGCCCGTCATGCACCGCTCGCACATCCCGCAGAACACCGAGAGGCAGCAAATCACGTGGTCGCCCGGCTGCACGTACGTCACCTGCTCGCCCACCGCCTCCACGATCCCGGCCGCCTCGTGCCCGAGGATCGCCGGAGAGTCGAACGGGTAGAAGCCGTCCACGAAGTGCAGGTCGCTGTGGCAGACGCCGCTCGCGGCCGTCTTCACGATGACCTCGCGAGGCCCCGGATCGTCGATCGCGACCTCTTCAATAGTCAGCGGTTGGTGGGCTCCGTGGAAAATCGCGGCCTGCATGGCGCTCCTCCCTGCGGAAAGTGCGCCTACTCTACGCCGTGCGCTAGTCCCTCGGGGGCAGCGAAGCCCGCGGCTGAACCCGCGGATTCGCCACGAATTGCGGCCAGCGCCCTTCCATCAGCCCGACCACTGTCTCGCCCACGCGCCGCCGCATGCTCTCGAACGACTGGTCCGAGTACGAAGCCGAGTGCGGCATCAGCACGACGTTCTCCATCCGCGCCAGCGGCGACTCCGCCTCCAGCGGTTCGCGCTCGAACACGTCCAGCCCCGCGCCCGCGATCTGCCCGCCGTCCAGCGCCGCGATCAGCGCCTCCTGGTCGACCACCGGACCCCGCGACGTGTTGATCAGGTAGGCCGTCGGCTTCATCGCCGCCAGCTCCGCCTCGCTGATCAGGTGCCGTGTCTCCGGGTTCAGGGGCGTGTGCATCGACACGTAGTCCGACCGCCCCAGCAGATCGTGCAGGCTCTCGACGCGCTCCACCCCGTGCGCCCGGAACACGCCCTCGCCGATGTAGGGGTCGTGCGCGATCACATTCAGCCCGAATGCCTTCGCCCGCGGCACCACCGCCCGCGCGATGTTCCCCAGCGCGACCAGCCCCAGCGTCTCTCCCCCGATCGGTCCCATCGGGCCCAGCGGACCCGGCCTCCAGCTCCCGTCCCGCACCGCCGTATCGAGCAGCCGAAGCTTCTTCGCGCAGGCCAACAGCAGGAGCATGGTCTGGTTCGCGACCTCCGGCTGGCAGAAGTCGGGAAAGTGCGCCACCACGATGCCGTGGTCCGTCGCCGCCGGGATGTCGAGCGTATCCAGCCCCACCCCGTAGCGGATGATGAGCTTGCACTTCGGCATCGCCTCCACCACCCGCCGAGTGATCTGCGCCGACGACACCAGGATCGCGTCGGCGTCCTTGACGTTCGCGATCAGCTCGTCCTCGCTCGACGAGCTCGTCGCGACGAACCTCCCCCCTCCCCCTTCGATGATGCTCTGCTCGATCTCGAACGAGACGTTCGGGCGCTTGTCGACGTGGACCACCAGGTACGGTTCAGACATGCGCGAGAGGGTACAGATGCCGCTCCGCGCGGGCCAGCGGCAGGCGCAGCCTCGTACGGTGGGCTCGGGTATTATTCGGCGCTACGCACCCAGCGCCCGAGGAGCCGCTCATGACGACCGCCGAGCAGACCTGGACCGAATCCACCGCCGAGGTAGCCGGCCTCAGCGTCCGCTATCTGCAGGGAGGCAGCGGTCCCGCTGCAGTCGTCCTCCACCACTCAACCGGGAACATCGGCTGGGTCCCCTTCTACGAGGCGCTCGCCCAGAACTTCACCGTCATCGTTCCCGCCCTCCCCGGCTACGGTCAGTCCGAGCGCCCCGTCTGGGCGCGCGCCCCCCGCGATATCGCCATCCTTATGAGCCACTTCGTCGCCCGTGTCGCTGGTGAGAGTCCCACGCTCGTCGGCCTCGGCTTCGGCGGCTTCATCGCCGCCGAGCTCGCAGCTGTCAACCAGGATCGCATCGGCTCCCTGGTCCTGGTGGGCGCCGCCGGCCTCCAGCCGGACGAGGGCGAGATCCTCGACCAGATGCTCGTTAGCTACGGCGAATACATGACCGCCGGCTTCCGCGATGAGGCCCACTACCAGGAGATTTTCGGCGAAGAAGTCGCCCCCGAGGTCCGCGAGCTTTGGGACTTCAGCCGCGAGATGACCGCCCGCCTCAGCTGGAAGCCGTACATGTTCAACCGCCGCCTCGCCCCGGTGCTCGGCGAGGTGCAGACGCCGACGCTCGTGGTCGCCGGCCGCGAGGAGCGGGTCATCCCCCTCGCCTGCGCCCGCCAGTACGCCGCCGCCCTCCCCAACGCCACCCTCGAGATCGTCGATGGGGCCGGCCACTACGTCGACTACGAGGAGCCCGAGGCCCTCGCCGCCCTCATCGCCGCCCACGCGGCGTCCTGACCGGGCCGAACCGCGGTTTTCCTGCCCCCACCGCCCCTCGCCCGCCTCGCCAAAGGCGGTATGATGCGCGCACTAAGTGCCTGCACGCGTTGACGTGTCCGGGCGCGGAGGACAGCGCATGTTCATCGGCTACTTCACCGAGAGGCCTTATCAGGACAAGGAGTCCGGCTACTTCGGCTCGACCGGTCGCGATATCGCCGACCTCGGGATCAGCAACAGCGAGTACAACCCGAGGCTCGGTTCCGAGCTCTACAACCGCTACCTCGACGAGAAGGTGTACGCGGAAGAGATGGGCTTTGACGGGGTCATGCTCAACGAGCATCACAGCACGCCCTTCTGCATGGGCGGCGTCGTCAACGTCGAGGCCGCCATCCTCGCGCGCATTACCCAGCGCGTGAAGATCGTCATCCTCGGCAACGTCCTCCCCATCTGGGACGACCCGCTGTGGCTCGCCGAGGAGCTTGCCGAGATCGACATGATCTCCCGCGGCCGCCTCGTCACCGGCTGGGTGCGCGGCACCGGCCGTGAGAGCGTTGCCCACAACGCTCAGGCGCCCTTCAACTGGGAGCGCTTCCAGGAAGCCCACGACCTCGTCCTCGCCGCCTGGACCCGCTCCGGCCCCTTCCGCTGGGAGGGAGAGCACTACAACTACCGCTACGTGAATCCCTGGGCCAAGACCTACCAGCAGCCCCATCCCCAGATCTGGATTCCCGGCGTCATGAGCCGCAACACCGTCAAGTGGGCCGCCGAGCACCGCTACCCGTACGTCATGCTCGCCACCGAGCTGGAGCCCACCAAGAACTCCTACGACTACTACGACCAGGTCGCCGAGGAGAACGGCTACGAAGCGCAAACCCAGCACCGCAGCTACCTCTTCAAAGTCCACGTCGATGAGACCGAAGAGCTCGCCGACCAGGCTGCCCGCAAGTACGTCGAAGGGCCCAGCAATCCCTTCCTCGAGGGCAACCAGGGAATCGTTCGCCCCTACCTCCAGAACCTCCCCGGCATGACCTCCCGCACGAACCTGCTCCCCACGGTGACCAGCTTCACGCAGTCCACCGCGCGCGGGCGCCAGGTCGCGCACGAGCAGGCCACCAAGGATGGCGGCCAGGCTCCCGAGGACTACTCGAGCTACGAGTCCCAGAAGGAGCGCATGTCCATCATCACGGGCACGCCCAAGACCGTGATTCCCAAGATTCGCCACGTGCTCGAGTACCTGCGCCCCGGCAGCATCTTCTTCTGGGACGGGGACGGCGCCATGGATCACGACGACGCCATGCGCAGCCTCCGCCTCATGGGCGAGGAGATCATCCCCGCCACCCGCGAGATGGCGAAGGAGTTCGACCTCAAGGGTCCCTTCGAGGTCGACACCAGGACCAACGAGCCCATGGCGCAGGAGGAGGCCGTCCCCGCCGGCGGCCAGTAGCCCGCGCCAACCGGAAACACCAGAAGGCGCCGCGGATTCCGCGGCGCCTTTCTTGTCAGCGTGTTGTCCGGATATAAGTAATACCTTATATTAGGACATACTTCAAGGAGGGAGAGGCCATGGAAATCGACATCGCAGGCAATCTCGGCGCCGTTGTGCGCTCCGTGTCGGAGGTTGAGGTCGAGGGGCAACCCGCCCGCGTGATCACCCTCGCCCGGAGCTTCGCGACGACCATCGACGACCTGTGGGACGCCCTGACGAACGGCGAGCGCATCCCGCGCTGGTTCCTCCCCATCAGCGGGGAGTTCGCGCTCGGAGGACGCTACCAATTCGAGGGGAACGCCGGTGGCGTGATCACGGAGTGTGAGCGCCCATCGCTCCTCGCAGCCACCTGGGAGTTTGGTGGCGAGGTGAGTTGGGTCGAGGTGCGGCTCTCCGACGACGGCCCCGATCGCTCGCGCTTCACGCTGACGCACACGATGCGCCTGTCCGACCAGTGGGACACCTACGGGCCTGGCGCCACCGGCGTCGGCTGGGAGGGAGGCTTCCTGGGACTCGCGCTCCACGTCGAGCGGCCGGACGAGCCCGCACTGGACGAGGCCTCCTTCACCGCCTCGGAAGAGGGCAAGGCCTTCTACGCCGGGAGCAGTGAGGCCTGGGGCGAGGCCGCCGTCGCCTCCGGCGGCGACCCCGCCGCCGCCCGAGCCGCGGCCCGGCGCACGACCGCGTTCTACACGGGTGAGCCCGAAGAGCCCGCCTGATGCACGCCTTCGACGTGCTCCGCGACCCCGTGCGGCGGCGCATCCTCGAGCTGCTCTCGGAGGAGGATCACGCCGCTGGGGAGGTTGCCGCCGTCATCGAGCGCGAGTTCTCCATCACCCAGGCGGCGGTCTCCCAGCACCTCAAGGTCCTGCGCGAGAGCGGCTTCGCGACGGTCCGCATCGACGGCGCCCGGCGCATCTACGCCGTCGATGCGGACCCGCTGCAGGATGTCGATGCCTGGCTCGAGCGGTTCCGGCGCTTCTGGGAACCGAAGCTCGACGCCCTTGAGACGGAAATCGCGAGGGGCCGGCGGAAGCGGCCGTAGCGCCCCGGCGGCCTGACGCGCCCCTCCCGCCACGGTGTGCGACCATGCCCCCGTGACCGACTTTGACGCCGATGTCGTGGTCGTGGGTGGCGGACCCGCGGGCTCCTCCGCCGCCACCATGCTCGCCCGCAAGGGCTGGCGCGTCCGCCTCTACGATCGCGACCGCTTCCCCCGCGAGCACGTCGGCGAGTCCCTGCTCCCCGCTTCCATCCCCGTCCTCGCCGAGATAGGCGCCCTCCCCGCCGTCGAGGCCGCCGGCTTCCTCCCCAAGTACGGTGCCACGATGGTCTGGGGTCGCGACCCCGACCCCTGGAGCTGGTCCTTCCGCGAATCGAGCCCCCAGTACCCCCATGCCTTCCAGGTCGTCCGTGCCCAGTTTGACGAGATCCTGCTCCGCAACGCCGCCGCCCATGGCGTTGACGTGCGCGAGGGGCGCCGTGTTCTCGCCGCAGACGCCGGTTCCTCCGGCGCCACCCTTCGCGTCGAGGGCGGCGAAGGCCGGGAGCACACGGCTCGCGCCCGCTTCGTCGTCGACGCCAGCGGCCAGGCAGGACTGATCGGCCGCGCACGGGGCCTGCGCGAGCCCGACCCGTTCTTCCGTAACCTTGCGGTCTACGGCTACTACGCCGGTGGCTCCCGGCTCCCCGCGCCGGACGCGAACAACATCCTCATCGAGTCCACCGAAGACGGCTGGCTCTGGGCGATTCCCCTCCACACCGGCCTCGTCAGCACCGGGGTCGTTGTCGACAGCGCAGTCGGTCGCGAGCGCATCGGTGAGGATGGCGCGGAGGCGTTCTTCCGCAAGCGAGTCGCCAGCGGCCCCCAAACCGCCGCCCTCCTCGACGGCGCGACCCTCGTCCGCGAGCCCACCGTCGTCCGCGACTGGTCCTACTCGTCCCGCGAGCTCGCCGGTGACGGCTTCGTCCTCGCGGGCGATGCCGCCTGCTTCGTCGACCCGCTCTTCTCCTCCGGGGTGCACCTTGCCCTCTCGTCCGGTGTCCTCGCCGCCGCCTACGTCACCTCCGCGCTCAAAGACCCCGAGCTCGGACGCGCCGCAGCCGCCGCCTACTCCGAGCATTACCGGCAGCAGTACGAGCACTTCCGCGAGCTGGCGCGCCTCTTCTACGCCAGCAATCGCACCGTCGACTCCTACTTCTGGGAGGCCCGCCGCATCACCGGCGCGGACGAGTCGACCCCGGCGCGCCTCGCCTTCGTCCGCGCCGTTGCCGGCCAGCCCCCCGCCGGCTACGAGCGCGCCGTCCTCGCCCACGGCGAGACGCCCCGCACCTTCGCCGAGGCCGTGAACGCCATCGAAGGCCAGCGGGCGGAGCGCGCTGCCGCTTTCGATGAGCGCTTCGGCGAGGCGTTC
Source organism: Dehalococcoidia bacterium (assembly GCA_009839725.1). GTDB lineage: Bacteria > Chloroflexota > Dehalococcoidia > Tepidiformales > Tepidiformaceae > UBA2991. The sequence goes on from VXPF01000072.1 coordinate 12,182, forward strand.
CCCCGCCTCCGCTCCGCCGTCCCGGTCCTGACTCCGGACGCGCAGCTCCAGCGCAAGCCCATCGTTGGAGAAGGCGAGTTCGTCTGGGGGCAGGTCATTAGCACTCCCGCACGCGCCGAGGGCGCCCCCGTGAGCGACCTGGTCGCGCTCCTCATCTCCCGCATCGATGGATCCCGCACCGTCGGCGACCTCTTCGACCAGCTCGGCGAGCGTATTCCCGCCGAGACCTTCGAACGGCTCCGCCCCACCCTCGCCCAGGCTCTCCGGCTGCTCCATGTCGAAGGCGTCATCGAGCGATTCGATGAAGTGGGCTCGCCGTGAGCACGCAGGGGCGAATCGTCCAGCTCAGCGCTTCCAAGGGCGGCGTGCCCAAGCTGCCCCTGCCCGAGGCCACCGTCGATGCCAATGGCGTCACCGTCGACCGCCAGGCCGACCGTCGCGCTCACGGCGGCCCCCGCCGTGCCCTCTGCCTCTTCGCCCTCGAACGCATCGAGGCGCTCGCCGCCGAGGGCCACCCGATTGCTCCCGGAGCCACCGGCGAGAACATCACCACGGAGGGCATCGATTGGGACCGCGTAACTCCCGGCGCCCGCCTCCGTCTTGGTGAGGCCGTCCTCATAGAGGTGACCGGCTACACCGAGCCCTGCTGGAAGAACGCGCAGTGGTTCCTCGAAGGCGACTTCTCCTGCATGGACCAGGAGGTACGTCCCGGCTTCAGCCGCGTCTACGCCCGCGTCATCGAAGGCGGCGACCTCCGTCCCGGCGACCCCGTCGAGCTGCTCGCCGGCACCGCTGCCGAACGCCTCGAGCGGACGCAGCCGACGACCATCCGCTGGCGCTCGCCCTCCTCCTCCCCCTCCCGCCGTTGACGAT
>VXPF01000002.1 GCA_009839725.1 Dehalococcoidia bacterium
GTAAGATCGGCGGCAGCGTCATATGTGAAAAAGATACAGCCCATCGACTCCCCCTCCGCCCGCGCCCACGCCCGCGCGACGCGCGACTCCCTCGCGCAGGGCCTTACCGACAAGGGCGAGATTCCGAACTAGCGCCGCCGCGCCGCCGCCTGCTCCTCCGGACTCGTGACATTGATGCCCGCGTCGCTGAACGCCTTTTCCACCGCCGCCCGGCTGATCTTCGCGTCCGGCGTAGCCGCGACGAACTGCTGGCTGCTGCGCTTCGCCTCGAGCTGCCCCCGGAAGTGTGGGATGACGTAGCGCGAGAACAGCTCGTAGCTGTGCACCGTCTGCTCCCAGGTGCTCCACTCGTGCGCCCGCGCCAGGAACCCGCCGAACCCGCCCGTCATCTCCAGCAGCCGCTCTATCCCCGCGATCGCATCGTCGGGCGTCCCGATGATGGCGCCCCCCTGCTCGATGCCCGCCTCAATGGTCGCCGCGTCGGGCTGCGTGGCCGAGCTGATGGTCCCGCCGAAGTAGTCGACCAGCTCGCGCTCGTAGCCGACGCGCGCTTGTTCGATGGCCTGCTCGCGCGTGTCTGCCAGGTAAAAGGGCACGCCCAGCCGCCACTGGTCGCGCGAGACCGTGTGCCCGGCTTCCTGCGCCGCCTCCTCGTACCAGCCCCACGTCCGCGACAGCGCCTGCCCGCTCGCCTCGCTCAACCCCGCGAACGACACCATGTCGATGCCGTGCCGCCCCGCCGCCTGCGCCCCTGCCGGCGACCCCGCCGCCGCCACCGCCATCGGCGGGTGCGGGTGCGTGTAGGGCGCGACCTGAAGACGCGCCTCTCGCAGCCGGAACCAGTCCGTCTCGACCGTTACGACCTCGCCGTGGAACAGCCGCATGATCACGTCGAGCGACTCGTTCATCATGCGCCGCTGGTTGAGCGGGTCGATGCCGAGCATGTAGGCGTCCGAGCTGAGCGCCCCCGGCCCGATGCCGAGGATCGCCCGCCCCCGCGTCATGTGGTCGAGCTGCACGAATCGGTCGGCCACGATCAGCGGGTGCTGGTAGGGCAGGCTCAGCACGCCCGAGGCGAGCCGCAGCTTCTTCGTGCGCTGCGCCGCCGCCACGATGAATAGCTCGGGCGAGGCAATGATCTCCCAGCCCGCGCTGTGGTGCTCCCCGATCCAGGCCTCGTCGAAGTCGATGCGGTCGAGCAGCTCCAGCAGCTCGAGGTCGCGCTCGAACGCGACCGTCGGGTTCTCCTCGAGCCGGTGAAACGGCCCCAGGAAGATGCCGAACTTCATCCGTGGCGGTCGGTACACGCTCATCGCTGGCTCATCCTACAGCCGACCGCTCGGCTCCGCCGTTTCCCCGCCCCTGTGGGTTCTCACGAGGCGGGTAGGATGGTGATCACCCCCACAAGAGGCTTACGCAGGCGTGAACATCGACTACCTCATCCTCGCCGACTGGGCCGAGGTCATTAGCGGAAAGATCTACGTGCAGGGCGGCGGTTGGACCACCATCAATGCCCGGGAGCCGCTCCCAGTAAGCCGCACCATCGCCATCGCCGTGTCGCCCCGCGTCGAGTGGCACGAGACGAATCAGCCTCACGAGCTGGTGGTCCGCATCCTCCGCGAGGAAGGTCAGGCTGAGTTGGCAAAGATCGAGGCCCGTTTCGAGGTGGGTCGCAGCGCTGGCCTGCCCCAGGGGAGTTCCCAGCCGCACCCCATCGCCGTCAACCTGCCCCTCAAGTTCGAGCACGCCGGCGAATACGAGGTCCGCGCCTCCATCGATGGCGAGGAGGTCACCACCCTCTCGTTCCGGATCGACCAGCAGGCGTCCTAGCTGCCGCCCTTCCCCGTCAGGCCGTACTTCGGGACCGGTCCGAAGGCTGCGCACTCGAAGTGCGCCGAGCCCACCTGGTCGCCGCTCTTCAGGAGCACGAAGCTCTCCGCCAGCACCGTCGGGAACTCTTCCTCTTCGCCCTCGCTGTTGATGATCTTCGTGGGGTGGGTGCAGTCCCAGACCTCGCCCTCTTCGTGGTACTCCCCACGGTAGGCGCCCTGCCCGAGCCGGTCGTTGAACCCGTTGAAGTAGCCCCCGCCCTGGCAGTAGACCCAGCCCATGTCCTCGATCTCGAACTCGCGCGTGATGCCCTCCGAGTCGTGGATGGCGATGCTGCCGCCACTGATGCGACTGCTGCCCTCGTAGAACGTCAGGTCGTGGTCGACGTCCGTGACGAAGACCTCGCGGTCCTCGTGCAGGATCTCGCCCGTCATCTTGTTCCACGAGCCGTCCACGTTCGCGATCGCCCCCGACCACTTCTCCCCGTCCGCATCCTCGATGAACTCGTAGAACCCGGCGTGGTCCGGCATCGTGTAGAGCACCCAGTTCCTGAGGCCCGTCGGGCGCTGCACATGTGGCTGCGGGGAGGCGTGCATGGGCGGTCCGCCCCGGCCCCGCAGGATCCCCCAGGAGTGGTTCCGGAACACGCCCGACCGCTCCGGCGTCAGCGGGAACCGCTTCCCCGCGACGTCGATCCACCCCTCCGCGCGCCCCGCCACCTCGTACGTCATGCGCTCCATCAGCAGCCACCCGTCGATGCGGTTGGTGCTCAGCGGGCCGTGGTAGGGCCGCCCCACCGTGTGGCACACGATGTCGCAGGCGATGCCGAAGTCGTTCGGCTCCAGCACCAGCCGGATCGCCTTCATCGGCTCCACAAGCTCGATCCGCAACGGCCCCACGCGGTACTCGAAGTCCGGGCGCAGCTGCCGCGAGACGCGGATGTTGTGCTGCATGCCCTCGTGCCGGATGCACACGAAGCCGTCGAGCACGTTCGTGTTCTGGTACAGCCGCAGGGTCGAGACCAGCGACACGTTCCCGTCCATGTCGCACAGGCAGATGTAGTGCCCGTCGTTCCAGTGCTTGTCCGAGGTGTGCACCGCCGCAAACGACTCCGCGGTCTGGTGGAAGGGGTACTCATCGGCCTTGATCAGCATGGCTCTCTCCTCAGGCGGCGTTGGTCGTGCGTTGCGTGCCCCGCGTCCGCAAGTCTCGGTGCGTGATGGTCCACTCGTGGCCGTCGCCCACGCGCGCCATCTCGTCCACGTAGGTAGCCCAGAGTGTCGTGATGGTGTCGGGGTCGCCTGCCATGAAGTGGGTCGCCTGCAGGTCCGTCTCGACGTGCGCCGCGTCGCCGTGGAACTCGACGACCTGGTTGCCGAGCAGGTGCTGCGTTGCCCCGAAGGGCTTGAGCAGCCTGCGGATGACGTCCGTGTAGGTGTCGCCCCCGTGCTGCGCTTCCGGCGACCCGATGTTGACGAACACGAGGTCGTCCGCGAAGCAGGAACGCATTGCCGGGAAGTCGTGGTCGTCCACCGATCTCGCGTAGCGGATGAGCAGGTCCATGATCGCTAGCCGGTCCAGTTCCTGGCTGAGGTCGTTGCTCATCGCGCTGCTCCGGTCGGCGACTCGTGCGAACGAGGGGGCGCCCCCGGCGCCCCTCGCGTGGCTTGAGGTGCTAGTTGGCGGCGGCGGCCTGCCGGCCGGGGATGGCCGCGGCGCCTTCGCCCGTGTAGAGCGGCATGCCGCTCTCGTTCACGTCGCGCCAGTGGGTGTGCGCCAGCGTGTGCATGATGAAGACGGCCTGCTGCGCCGTCCACAGACCCTGCGCGTCCTGCGTCTGGTTCACCGCTTCCTTCGTGATCTTGAGCCCGAAGGACGGCTTCTCCGCGATCTTGCGCGCCAGGTTCTCCACGTACTCGGTCAGCTCCTCCCGCGGCACGACCTCGTTCACCATGCCCGCTTCGTAGCAGCGCTGGGCGCTCACCCAGTCGCCCGTGTAGAGCATCTGGCGGGCGAGGCGGTGGCCGAACTCCCAGGGGTGGGCGAAGTACTCGACGCCGGGGATGCCCCAACCCACCACAAGGTCGCGGAACTCGGCGTCATCCGAGGCGATGATGATGTCGCAGACCCAGGCGAGCATGAGGCCGCCGGCGATGGTCTTGCCCTGCACCTCGGCGATCATGGGCTTGGGCAGGTTGCGCCAGCGACGGCACATCTGGAGGTAGATCTCCTCCTCGCCCGCCATCGCGCCTTCCGCTCCGGGTGCGTCGAAGTTCGCCCACGTCCCGACCGGCTTGAAGTCGGCGCGCGTGGCGCCCGTGCCGCCGCGCATGTCGTGTCCGGAGTTAAAGTGCGGCCCCTCGCCGCTGAGGATGACGACCTTCACCTGGTCGTCCTGGTTGGCGGCGTCGAAGGCGTCGTTCAGGTCGTAGGTCAGCTGCAGGTCCTGGGCGTTGCGGGCCTCGGGCCGGTTCATGCGCACCCGCACGATCTCGGGTGTCAGGTTTTCGTACAGCACGGTCTTGAATTCGGGCATGCGTCCCTCCTCGTTCGTGCCGCGAATCATAGGGGGCTCGTGCGTTGACCGCCCCCTGGCCGCCCGGGCCCAGGCCACCCGCTCAGTGCTACACTTCTTCAGTCTGCTGGGATGGGGGTGTGTGATGGCCCTGGATCAGTCATCGAAGGCTCGTTCTCGGGAAGCTCCGTTCGATCTGGAGTCGTTTCGGAACGCACCCTCCCCGAAGCTGTTCGATCCTGAGTCGGTCGTGACGGCCAGCGAGCCGTTCGATGTGGAGGAGTTTCTCCGCATCATTCGAGCAGGCCGCGATGTGGCTGGGAGAGCGCCTTCGGCGTGATCCTGCTCGACACAAACATCGTCTCCCATATCTTCAACGGCAGCGACCTCGCCATCCCCTACCTGGAACGCCTTCGCGGCCAGCGGGCGCTCATTTCGTTCCAGACGCTGGAAGAACTCTGGCATGGAGCCTGGTGGGCGGGCTGGGGAGAGCGCCGGCAGGACGAACTTTCTCGCCACCTTGAGCACTACGAGGTTGTCTGGGTCGGCCCAGAGTTGGTCGAAAGGTGTGCTCGTCTGAGAACGGAGCGGAAAGCCGCTGGGCGAGAGTTGCCGGTGGCCGATGCCTGGATCGCCGCGACCGCGCTCCTGTTGAACTGTCCCCTCGCCTCACGCGACCACGTCTTCTCCGACGTCCCCGGCCTGGAGTTACTCCCCGCCGTTCAGCGCTGACCGCCCGTTAGCCGCCCCGGGCCCAGGCCACCCGCTCGTCGAGCTGCCGCTCGAGGCTGTACTCGACCGGCTGGAACCCGTTCGCGAACCAGAACGGCTCCCCGCTGTAGTTCGCCGAGAGCACGTGCAGCGTGCAGCGCTCGTACCCCTCGCCGCGCGCCCACGCCATCCCGTGGTCGAGCAACGCCCGGCCCACGCCCCCGTCCTGCGCCTCCGGATCCACGATGCCCATGAACAGGTAGATGTTCCCCTCCAGGTTCATGTGCGGCGGCGTGAACCCCTGCTTGAGGAAGCTCGTGAGGCCCACGGGCTCGCCTTCCCGGTAGGCCACGAAGTGCGGGTTCCCCTCCTCCTCCAGCAGCGCGCTGAAGAAGCCGCGCGCCATCGCGTCGTGCTCGGGCAGCACGGGCCAGTACATGAACATGGGCGAGTCGAGGTGGTGGAAGCCCAGCGTCCGCGCCAGTTCGAGCAGCACCCCCGCGTCCTCGCCCCCGCAGGCGCGAATATCGAGGCCCGCCGCGTCCGCCCCCGCCACCGGCCCAGTCCCCTCCCGCACCGCCACCGACACGTGCCGCCCGAAGCCGAGGTTGAACCACGCCTCCTGCAGCCGCTCGTCTCCCGCGATCACGCTGACCGAGTGGTGGAAGTACCCGGCCGCCGCCCATCCCGCCGCCAGCTCGCGGTACAGCAGCCGGCAGACGGCGTTCGCGTCGTACCCCTCCGCCACTCCGTGGCCCCGCGAACCGATGCTGACCGAGCGCGGCGTCGAGAGCTGGCCCATGTAGCTGTCCGGAGGCGCACCCGATGCGCGCTCCCCGATGGCGAAGCCCGCCAGCGCATCCCCGTCGACCGCGACCGCACTGTCCGTCCGTTCTGCCTCCAGGCGCTTCGCCAGCAACGACCGCGCTTCCCCCGCATCCGTGAGCGCCTCGGCCAGGACGGCGTGTCGTTCCCGGTCCCGCCGGTGCGCCTCTGCCACGAGCTCCGCCGCCCCGTCGAGGTCGCCCCGCTCGAATGCGCGGATTGCCACCCGTGCCATCGCCTGCCTCCATGCCGCCACATGTAGCGGCCTGCTCCACTACCCTACGCGCTCAGGGGGTGCCTCATGGACCTTGGACTGGCGGGACGGAACGCGATTATTCTCGGGGCGAGCCGCGGCATCGGCCGCTACACGGCGAAGGCGCTCCTCGACGAAGGGGCGAACATCGCCATCTGCGGCCGCGACGCCGAACGGCTGGAGCAGGCGCGCGCGGAGCTTGCCGGACGGGCCGACGGGACCGTCCACGCGGCTACCGCCGATCTCGCCGACTCCGACTCCACCCGCACCTTCGTCGCCGGTGCCGTCGAGGCCCTGGGCGGGCTCGACATCCTCATCCACAACGCCACCGGCCAATCCGGGCAGGACGCCGAGGGCTGGCAGAGCACCTTCGATGTCGACGTCATGGCCGCCGTGCACGCGGTTGAGGCGGCGCAGCCTGCCCTGGAGGCGAGCGACGCCGCCAGCGTCATCTTCATCGGTTCCACGGCCAGCAAGCAGTGGTTCGGGCGATGGTCGTCGTACGGTCCTCTCAAGGGCGCCATGCGCGTCCTTGCCAACGAGCTCGGGCAGGCCCTCGGGCGCAAGGGCATCCGCGTGAACGCCCTCTCGCCTGGCGCGACCCTGCTGCCGGGCGGCAACTGGGACCGCACCCGCCAGGAGAACCCCGACTTCTACAAGAGCGTCGAGCGCAGCATCCCCTTCGGGAGGCTGGGCAGTGGCGAAGAGGTAGCGCGCGCCATCACCTTCCTCGCGAGTCCCGCCGCCAGCTGGATCAACGCCACCCACATCATCGTCGACGGCGGCCAGGGTAAGTTCGTCGACTAACCGGGGCGCGGATCGAGCCCGGCGCGCAGCGTCGCCGCTGCCTCCCTGTCGCGTATCAGCAGCGCGAACAGGATGCCCCCCGCGATGAAGATCGCCGTGACCACGAAGCCGTCCGAGAAGGCGCTGACCGAGCCGGCTACGTTGTCGACCGGTCCGAGCGCCGCTCCGTAGTGGGCCAGGCGGCTCGTGAGCACCGTCGCGATGATCGCCACGCCGAAGCTCTGCGCCACCTGCCGCGTCGCGTTGAGCGCCGCCGTCGCGCGGCCCGTGTCGGCCATGCTGATCTGGGCGAAGGCGGCCGTCTGCAGCGGCACTAGCATCATGCTGAAGCCCATGCCCCGCGCGAACATCGTCCCCCGCACCCACCACAGGTCCGTTTCGAGGTCCATCAGGATGAGCGGTACGGTCGTGGCGCTCGCTGCCAGCAACCCCACCGCCACCAGCCGTCGCGGCCCCACGATCGGGTAGATGCGCGCCAGCAGCGGCGCCATCACCATCACCCCGATCGCCTGCGGGAAGGTCGCCAGCCCCGACTCGAACGGACTCAGCCCGCGCTCCAGCTGCAGGATCAGCGGTAACAGGAAGAGCGTCGCCGAGAAGCCCATGAAGGCCACGGCCTGGCTCGCATTGGCGAGGGCGAAGAGGCGATTGGCGAACAGCCGCACGTCGATGAGCGGCTCCTCCGTACGCAGCTCGACCCAGACGAAGGCGGCCAGCAGCGCCAGCCCCGCCCCCCCGAATCCGAGTACGACCGGATCTCCGAAGCCGCGCCCTCCCGCCTCCGCCAGCCCGTAGAGGAAGACCGCCAGCCCGCCCGAGGCCAGCGTCAGCCCGGGAATGTCGATCCGGCCCGGCGCGTCCTCGCGCTGTTCCCTCAGAAAGGCCAGCGCCAACACGATGCCGATCACCCCAACCGGGATGTTCACGAGGAAGATCCACGGCCACGCGAGGTAGTCGAGGATGATCCCCCCGATGAGGGGTCCGCTCGCCGGCGCGAAGGTCGTCGGCACGACGAGGATGCCCGCCGCCTTCGAGCGCTCCTGCTGGGGAAAAGCCCGGAACACCATCGTCTGCGAGACCGGCATCAGGAAGCCGCCGCCCAGCCCCTGCAGGCCCCGGAACACGATCAGGCTCTCGATGTTCCAGGCCACCGCGCAGAGCGCCGACCCTATCGTGAAGAAGGCCAGCGCCAGCACGAACACGAGCTTCGTGCCGAAGCGGTCCCCGGCCCAGCCGCTCACCGGGATCCCCACTGCCACCGCCAGCAGGTAGGCCGTCACCACCCACTGCACCTCCTGCGCGGAGGCGTCCAGCTCCGAGGCCAGCACGGGCACGGCGACGTTCACGATCGTCAGATCGAGCAGGTTCATGAACATCCCGAACACGCTGATGAGCGCGACGATGTACTTGTGCTCCAGCCGCATGCGCGCCGCCGCTACTCCGGCTGCTCGGAGGCGGGCTCATCCCCCAGGTTGCTCGCGAGCCCCTGCAGGAAGTCGCGGATCAGGATGCGGATCGAGCCGCCGATGAAGCGGCCCCCCAGCCGGGTCAGCGCTCCGTGCACCGTCAGGTCGCCCCGGTAGTGGAAGAGCACCCCCTCTTCGTCCTCCTGCAGCCTGATCGTCCCCTGCGCCATCGCTGTCCCCTCCGCCGCCGCCCCCGAGAGCCGCAGGTGATACGACTGCCCCTCGACCACGTGGCTCACCCGCGCCAGCCCCCGGAACCGCCCCCAGAATCCCCGCACTTCGACGAACGCCACCAGCTCGTACGTGTCCTCGTCGATCCGTTCGAGCGACTCGAAGGCGGGCAGGGCGGCCCGCAGCGCGGCCGGATCGAACAGGGCCTGCCAGAGCGCCTCCTTCGCGACCTCGAAGCGGTGCTCGCCCTCGATCTCCACCACGACCCGCCCGCGCGAAGTGGCGCGCGCGGCACATGCTACCCCGCCTGCCGCTCGCTATGATGCCACTCCCATGCTCGATCGCTTCCACGTCCCCGACGACATCGCCGTTCGCATTCCGCCCGCCCTCATGAAGGCCACGGTCACCAGCATCTTCGAGGCGCTCGGCTCTCCCTCCGACGACGCCGAGCGCTGCGCCGAGACGCTCCTCTACGCCGATCGCCGCGGCATCGACACCCACGGCGTCAGCAACATGATGCGCGTGTACGTCGCCGGTATTCGCGGCGGCGCCATCAACCCCGCTCCGAAGTGGCGCATCGTCCGCGAGGCCGAGGCCACCGCCACCATCGATAGCGACGAGGGCCTCGGTCTCACCGTTGGCCCCCAGGCCATGGACCTCGCCATCGAGAAGGCGCGCAGGTGCGGTATCGGCTCCGTCGCCGTGATGAACGGGCGCCACTTCGGTGCTGCCGCCTTCCACGCCCACCGCGCCGTCCCCCACGACATGATCGGCGTCGCCACTACCGTCGGCGGGAAGCAGGTCGCTCCCACCTTCGGCGCCGAGGCCCTCGTCGGCCTCAACCCGATCGGCGTGGCCGTGCCCGCCCGCGAGGAGGCGCCCTTCGTTTTCGATGCCTCCATGAGCTCCGTCGCCGGCAACAAGATCCGCCTCGCGCGACGCCTCGGGGCGAACGTCCTCCCGGCTTGGATCGCCGAGGCCGACGGCACCCCCATCATGGACGAGCGCCCCGTGCCCGACGAGTTCATGATGCTGCCCGTCGGCGGCACCCGCGAGATCGGTTCGCACAAGGGCTACAGCCTCGCGGTCGTCGTCGATGTGCTCAGCGGCGTCCTTTCCGGCACCGGCCCCGGCTTCGCCACGCGCATGGGCAACGGCCACCACTTCCTCGCCTACCGCATCGATGCCTTCACGGACCTCGACCAGTTCAAGGACGACATGGACCTCTACTTGCGCACCCTGCGCGAGAGCAAGACCGCTCCCGGCCAGGAGCGCGTCTACTACGCGGGCCTGAACGCCTCCGAGAAGGAGGAGGAGCGCGCCGAGCTGGGCATCCCCTACCACCCCGAGGTCATCGAGTGGTTCCACGAGGTGCTGGGCGAGCTGGGCGTGCAGGACAACCTCCCCGCCACCTGACCCGCCGCCCATCGCCCGCGGTCGCTAGAATCCCCCGACACACACGTACCCACGGAGGCTACACATGGAGATTTCGGGAAAGGTTGCGCTCGTCACCGGCGGCTCGTCGGGGATCGGCCGCGCCACGGCCAAAGCCCTCGCAGCTGAAGGGGCCAGCGTCGCAGTCGCCGACATCGACCGCTCCGGCGGTGAGGAGACGGTGCGCGCCATCGCCGCCGAGGGTGGCGAGGCCTGCTTCTTCCACGGCGATGTCTCCACGCCTTCCGGCATCAAGTCGCTGTTCGCCGCCGTCGAGGCCGCCTACGGCGGCATCGATATCGTCCACAACAACGCCGGCATCATGACCGGCGACGCGCCCGGCTGGCCCGAGGTCGGCCTCGAGAAGATTCACCTCGTCGTCAGCGTGAACGCCGCCGGCGTCATGATGGGCACCGGCGCGGCCGTGCGGGCCCTGCGCAAGCGTGGCGGCGGCGCCGTCGTCAACACCGCTTCCGTCGCCGCCCTCGGTCCCATGCCCTTTGACCCGATGTACGCCGCCACAAAGGCCGCGGTCGTCAACTTCACCGAAGCCTGCGCGATGCTCGCTGAGTCCGAGAACATCCGCGTCAACGCGGTGCTTCCCGGCATGGTCGACACGCCCATCATTGGCAAGACCGGTGACGGTGAGACCCCCGCTGCCTGGCTCGCGCCGGCGATCGCGGCGACGACCATGCTTCAGCCCGAGGACATCTCGGACAAGGTCATCGAGCTGATCAAGGACGACTCGAAGGCGGGCGCCGCCGAGCTCGTTGTCCAGCCCGACACGCCCCGCGCCGCGGAGATGGCCGCGGCCGCGGAGCTCCTTGGGGAAGAGGGCGTCGCGGAGGTGGTCAGCCGCATCGAGGGGCAGGACGGCGGGGACTAGCGCGCCGCCCGAGCCCTCGGGATGCGCGGGAACTCGATGCGTGCGTCCCCGAACGTCGCGAATGCCGTCACGTTGAAGGCGGGGCGCAGCTGCCGCCAGACGCCCGCGCCGCGAGGCATCGTCGCCTCCCAGTCGCGGGAGAGCGTACCCTCCACCTCCGGCAGGGGGATGCGCACGCCGTAGCGCAGCAGGCCCGGCTCGCCGTCTTCCTCGCCGGGCACCAGGAGCGCGTCGAACTTGAGCATGGTCGCGTCGCAGCGGCGCAAGTCGCCCATGCGGATGCGGCACAGCTCGCCTTCCTCCGCGGCGATGACCGCGCTGATCCCGTCGTCGGTCACGTCCAGGTCGATCGTCCCCGCCCGCCTCGATCCCCCGAAGCAGCGCCTCCCGCTCGCCAACTGCTCGTCGCCCTGCACGATCGCGTCCAGCAACACGTTCCGTATCTGGACGCGATCCCGCGCGCCCAGGAACAGACCCGCCTCCCGGTACGGCCCCGCGGGGGAGTCCGGCGCGTCCACGATGATGACCTTCGCGTAGGGCGGGATCGGCCGGATCAGCCCCTCCGGCAGCAGGTCCATCATCTGCGTCTTCGAGAGTTCGAAGGTCAGGCTCACGACGCGCGTGTCGGACAGCTCCCAGCCGTCCTCGCCCTCGCCCTCGCCCGGTGCGATGGCCAGCAGGTCCGGGATCGACGCGATCGTACGTGTCCCGACGTCAGGCACGCGGCCCCTGCCCTCGCCTCACGATGAGGCTCGCGGCGCGATCGCGAAGGCGGGGGCCTCGCCGAAGTGTGTCGACAGGAAGGTGGGCAGGTCGCACCCGAGCCATTCTACGGGCGCGGGCGTTGCCCGCTTCCAGGCGTCCATCCCGTCCGGCGCGTTCGCTACCAGCCCCACGCCGCCCGCCGAGGAGACCGACGCCAGCGCGTACTCCGTTGCCTCATCGACCGCCTCGAACCCGGCCACCACGCGCGACGCCAGCCGCACCCGCAGCAGCGCGTACGGCTCCTCGGGAATGCCGTCCGGCGCCTCGATGAACGCCTCCGCCGGCGCCGTCTCCAGCTGCTCCGACTCAACCACCACCCACATCCCCGTCGCGACGCCGGCATCGTCGAGCCAGTCGCTGGCCTCCTCCGGCGGCAGTGCGCCCGCCGCCAGGCTCGCGGTCAGCGCCCCCAGTCCCAGATAGCTGCGCCCCACGTTGAGAACCCTCACCCGGTCCGGGTCGATCTTCTCCCGGGCGAGGTCGTTGCGCCCGCCTGCCGCCGCCGTGAAGGCGGGCGAGTACCCGTACGGGCCCACCAGGCAGAGCACCGGCTCCGGACCGACTGTCAGCGCCTCCCGGAACGCGGCGGTGTAGGCCGCTCGGGGCGCCGGATCGCCGAAGCGCTGCTTTCCCGCGTCCGGTGCGACCACCGCGACGTTCGCGAGCGACCTCGCCTCCAGCGCGCTCGAGTAGTCGACGATGATCTGTGCGGCCTTGCTCACGGGCGCAATCCGAAGAGCTGCTCCGCCTCGCGCTGCAACTCCGGCCGGAAGTCGGGGTGCGCCACCGAGATCAGCTCCGCCGCCCGTTCCCGCGTGCTCTTCCCGAAGAGCTGCGCGATCCCGTATTCCGTCACGATCGTGTCGGCCAGCGACCGCGGGATCGTGACCACCGTGCCCGGTTCGTGCATTGGAACCACGCGCGACACCGCCCCGCCCAGCGCCGTCGACTTCATCACCGTGATCGCCCTGCCGCCCTTCGAGTACATGGCCGCATAGTGGCTGTCGGGCTGGCCGCCTGTGCCGTTGATCATGCGTGGCCCGTGCACCGTTTCCGCGTTGATCTGCCCCTGGAAGTCGACGTTGATGGCGCTGTTGATGGCGTGAACTCGGTCGTTCGCCGCCATCACCTTCGGGTCGAGCACGAAGTCGGAGGGATGCAGCTCGCAGCGCGGGTTCTCCGCGATGAAGTCGAGGTCCTGGGGGGTGCAGCCCGCCCACCCGGCCGCCCCCCTTTAACATATACACATCTCCGAGCCCCCCAGACGTAGAGGGATGGGGGGTGTCGGAGGGGGGGGGTGGTAATAAAAAGAGGGGGGGGGGGGGGGGGGGGGGGGGGGGGGGGGG
>VXPF01000027.1 GCA_009839725.1 Dehalococcoidia bacterium
GCCCGTGCGGCCCCCACCAGCCCCAGCACCCGCTCCCGCAGGGAGAACGCCGTCCCGGGAACGTCGTGGTCGACCGCGTAGTGTTCCCCCTTGCCGACGCTCTCGTCGTCCGTTGCCAGGACCACGCTCGCGAACCCGCCCGCCCGTGCCGCCTCGGCGGTCACGCGCGCCGCTGCCAGCCGTGCGCGCGCCACCATCGTCTCCGCCGCGCCCGCCCCCACGCCGCCGTGCAGGAGGATTAACCGTGGGTCGGTGTTCATCCCGCTAGCCTAGCGCTTGACGCCTCAGAACGAACGTTCTAAGTTGGTGCCTGTGGCATGGCGAGGCATTGCAGGGTCAGGCTCGGCACGGCAGGGATCGTTCCGGATAACCGACGGTTACTGCTAAGACTTCCTTAAGGCCTCGTCTGAAAGTCTGTAGCGAATGGAGTTCGTACCATTAGCATCTTCGCCCCAGGCCAACTGCGGGCGACGCAGAGGTCACAGCCATGAGAGTCGTGTTTTTCGAGGACGTAGAGGGCACTGCCCAGGTCGGCGACGTGAAGGTCGTCAAGAACGGCTTCGCCCGCAACTTCCTCCTTCCCCGGGGTATCGCCGGACCCGTCACGCCCCCCAACCTCCAGCGCGCCAACTCCCTTGCCGAGAAGGAAGCGCGCCGCCAGGCCAAGCTGGACGGCGAGGCCGAGGTCCACAGGGAGCGGCTCGAAGGCTACACCGTCAGCTTCGAGGCCCGCGTCGGCGAGACCGGCCGCCTCTACGGCTCCGTCACCAGCCGCGACATCGCCCAGAAGCTTGAGGAGAACACCGGCATCGAGGTCGACTCTCGCGGCATCCTCCTCGCCGAGCCCATTCGCGAGCTTGGCTCGCAGGCCGTGACCATCCGCTTCACCCGCAATGTGAGCGCCGAGATCACCGTCACCGTCGACCCCGACGAGGACTCGAAGGAGATCGTCGAGCAGCTCATGGCCCGCCAGGCCGAGGAAGAGGCTGCGGCCGCCGCCGCGGCCGAAGCTGCTGCGGCCGCAGAGGCTGCCGCCGCCGAGGCCGAAGCCACCGAAGCTGCTGCCGCTGAAGCGGCGGATGCGCCCACCCCCGAGCAGGAAACCGAAGACGCCGAACCGTCCGCCGAAGAGACCGCGGACGACTAGCGCGGAGGGGGGCGGAAGAGCGGGGACCGGCACGCACCATCAGCCACTGCGCCTCGGCGCATCCCCGCCGTTCCGGTCGGCATGACCCTCCCCTTCCTGGAGCGCCTTCCCCCCAACGATGTCGAGGCCGAGGAGGCCGTCATCGCCGCCCTCCTCGTCGATCCCGAGGCGATCTCGAAGGTCTCGTCCATCCTCAAGCCACCCGACTTCTTCCGGGAGCAGAACCGCTGGGTCTACGAGGCCGCCAACGACCTCTGGGAGCGGGACGAGTCGATCAACCAGATCACGATCGCCCACGAGCTTGATCGTCGTGAGCGCCTCGAGGAGATCGGCGGCCAGACCTACCTCGGCGACATCATCCGCCATCTCCCCACCAGCGTCGGCGTCGAGTCCTACGCCGAGATCGTCAAGCGGGTCAGCACCTACCGTGGCCTCATCCAGGCCGCCACCGGCATGCTCCAGCTCGCCTACGAGGCCCCCGCCGACATCGAGTCCGTCTTCTCCCGCTCCGAGGAGCTGCTCCAGCGCCTCCGCGGCGGGGAGAACTTCCGCGACTTCGTCCACATCGGCCAGATTCTCCAGGCCTACCTCGACGAGGACGCCGAAGCCGTGGAGCGCCGCGAGCTCGCCGCCGTCAACACCGGCTTCGGCGATGTCGATCACCTCCTCGGCGGCCTCAAGCGGGAAGACCTCGTCATCATCGGCGCCCGGCCCAGTGTCGGAAAGTCGTCGTTCGCGCTTGGCATCGCCCGCAACGCGGCCATCGACCAGGGGGCGAACGTCGCATTCTTCTCCCTGGAGATGTCCGCCGAGCAGCTGGCCGTTCGCCTCCTCGCCGCCGAGTCTGGCGTCGATAGCACCCGCCTGCGCCTCGGCGGCCAGACCGAGCTGGAGGAGCGCCGCATCATCCGCGCCACGGGCGAGCTGGCCGGGGCCAACATCTGGTTCGACGACTCCCCCACCCTCACCGTCGCCGAGCTGCGCTCCAAGGTCCGCCGGCTCGCCGGCTCTCACGGCGTCGACCTCGTCGTGGTCGACTACCTCCAGCTCATGCAGTCGGATGCCAGCTGGAACGGCCGTGAGAACCGGGTGCAGGAGATCAGCTACATCTCGCGAACCCTCAAGGGGCTCGCCCGCGAGCTGAACGTTCCCGTCATCGCGCTCGCCCAGCTCTCTCGCGCCATCGAGACGCGCCACCCCCGCATCCCCCTCCTCTCCGACCTCCGCGACTCGGGCTCCATCGAGCAGGATGCCGACGTCGTCGTCTTCCTCAGCCGCGAGGAGCTCTACACCACCAGGGAGCAGTGGATGGCCGAGCATCCCGAGATGCCGGAGACCGCCTATCCCCAGGGCGTCGCACAGGTCATCGTCGCGAAGCACCGCAACGGTCCCATTGGCACGGTCGATCTTCGCTTCCGTCAGCGGCTCGCCAAGTTCGAGGACTGGAGGCTTGCCGACGACGACGAGGACCTGCCGCCCGACGAGTTCGACCAGTGAGCGACACCGCTTCCTTCGAGGGCTTCCCCGGCATCGGCAAGGCGACCGCCGTCCCCAATACCTTCTTCTCCGCCGTCCTGCCCGCCATGCGCGAGCCGGGCGCGCTCCTCGCCTTCCTCTGGGTCGCCCGCCTCGCGCAGGAGCAGCAGGGCGACGCCCGCTTCGTCACCGCCGACCAGATATGGGCCCTCCCCGACGCCGCCTCCACGTTCGAGGTGCTCGCCGGCGGCCGCGAGTCCCTGGAGCGCGGCCTCGCAAGCTGCGTCGAGCTGGGCGCCCTGCTCGCCGTCGACCTCGCCGGCGGCGGCCACGAGGAGACCGCCTACTTCGTCAACAATCCCGCTTCCCGCCGCGCCGTGGCCCGCGCCCGAGGGGGCGACCTCGAGCTACGCCCCGGCACGATTGCCTACGAACCTCAGTCTGCCCGCCGCCCCAACATCTTCCATCTCTACGAGGAACACGTCGGCACGATCACGCCGCTCGTCGCCGAGCGCCTCCTCGCCGCCGCCGAGCAGTACCCGGAGCACCTGGTCGAATCCGCCTTCCGCGAAGCGGCCGAGCGCAACGTCCGCAACTGGAAGTACATCGAGCGCATGCTCGAAAACTGGTCCGAGGGGAACCAGCGCCATGAAACGTCTGGACGAGATCTTGCCGAGCGCCGCCGCCGCTACGCCGGAGACGGAGCTGCAGGATCCGCCTCCCGCCCCCGCTGACGAGCCGGGCGAAGACGACTGCTCCCGCTGCGGCGGGGCCGGCTTCGTCCGGCGCGAGCGCGCCCTCGACGACCCGCGCTTCGGCCGCGCCGAGCCCTGCTCCTGCGTGCTCGACGAGGCCGGCGAGGTGCGCCGCTCCCGCCTCGAGCGCATCAGCAACCTCGGCGCCCTTACCCGCTTCACCTTCGAGACCCTCGGGGAGGATGCGCCCTCCGTGACGGCTCGGGTCCGCGCCTACGCGGCCGAGCCCGACGGCTGGCTTGTCCTGAAGGGGGCCAGCGGCTCCTACAAGACGCACCTCGCCGCTGCCATCGCCAACGAGCGCATCGCCCGGGGCGAACCCGTTCTCTTCAGGTTCACGCCCGACCTCCTCGACGAGCTGCGGGCCTCCTACGAGCCCGCCGACGGCGAGCCTGGCTTCGACACCCTCTTCGAGCTCGTCCGCACCGCCCCCCTCCTCATCCTCGACGACATCGATGCGGCCGCCTCAAGCGAGTGGGCCCGCGAGAAGCTCTTCCAGCTCATCAACGCGCGCTACAACGCCGCCCTTCCCACGGTCTGCACCTGCTACTCCCTCACCGAGTCGCTCGACGAGCGCCTCTCGCGGCGGCTCGCCTCCGGCACGGTGCTCGACCTCTCCGGGGGCGCTCCCCTCTCGCGCTACCGGCAGATCGGCGGCATGACCCGCGAGCGCCTGGAGGACTTCGGCTTCCACAACTTCCACACCCGCTTCCCCAACTACGCCACCCAGGAGAACGAGTCCCTCCAGACCGCCTGGGAGAGCGCCCACCGCTTCGCCGATTCCCCCGAGGGCTGGATGCTCATCCTCGGCGAGAGCGGCTGTGGCAAGACGCACCTCGCCGCCGCCGTCGCGAACGCCGTCTTGCGCAACGGCGACGACGCCTTCTTCGCCGTCGTCCCCGACCTCCTCGACCACCTCCGCGCCTCCTTCGCCCCCAGCCGCGGCGACCCCGGCTACGACGAGCTGTTCGACGACATCCGCAACGCCGGCCTGCTCGTCCTCGACGACCTTGGCCCCCAGACCAGCTCCTCCTGGGCAATCGAGAAGCTCTTCCAGATCGCGAACTACCGCGCCTCCTCGCGCCTCCCCACCATCATTACCGCCGCCCTCTCCCTCGACGAGCTTCGCGAGGCCCATCCCCGTGTGGCCGTGCGTGCGCTCGACCCCAAGCTGAGCCAGCACGTGGCCATCCTCGCCCGCCCCTACAACCTCCCCTCCCGCGCGGGCGGACGCCGTCGCCGCTAGCCCTTCGGGCGCTTCAGCCCCCGCCGTTCCAGCCACGCCTCCAGCGCCCAGTGCGTCGTGTCAAAGGCGAGCTCGTCCCACGGGATCGCATCGGGCGCGAACCACCCGATCTCGCTCGTCTCCGACCCGGCCGACCCCTCGCCCAGCGCCCGCGCCTCGTACACGATGACAACCACCCCCGCGTGCGTTCGCGTGTACACCCCCAGCAGCGCCAGCTCGTCGACCTCGAGGTTCGCCTCCTCCTGCGTCTCCCGTGCCGCTGCCTCCTCCGCCGTCTCCCCCACGTCCATGAACCCGCCCGGGAACACCCAAGACCCCAGGCGCGGCTCGATCGCGCGCCGCACCAGCAGCAGGCTGCCGTCCTCCCGCTCCGGAATCGTGCCCGCGACCGGGCGCGGGTTCAGGTAATGCACGAAGCCGCAGTCATCGCAGACGAGCCGCGGCATCGTCTCGCCCGGCAGCACGCGCTCTGTCAGGCCGCTCCCGCACTGCATGCAGAAGCGGCCGGTGGCGTGCGGGTGGCTGGTCACGAGCCGCGCATCGTGGCTGGCGCGCGCTCCATCCCCAGCGACTCAGGCCCCTCGATCCACTCCTCGCCGTCCGCCCACACTTCCTTCTTCCACACGGGCACCTGCCGCTTGATCTCGTTCACGAGCCAGTGGCCCGCCTCGAACGTCGCCGCCCGATGCCCGGCGCTCACGGCCACCAGCAGGCTCGTCTCGCCGATCTCGAGCCTGCCCGTACGGTGCAACACGGCGCTGTCGGTCAGGTCGAAGCGCGCCACCGCCTCCTCCGCCAGCTCCCGCATCGTCTTCTCCGCCATCGAGGGGTAGGCGTCGTACACGAGGTGGTCGACGGCGCGCCCCTTGTTGGTGTTGCGAACCACACCCAGGAACACGTCGACTGCTCCGGCTTCGTCCCGCCGCACCGCCTCGATCGCTTCCTCCGGGTCCAGCCGCTCCGGCGTCACGCGGATCAGCATCGTTAGCCTCCCGATACCGGCGGAATCAGTGCCAGCGTCGCGCCTGCCGGTACCGGCGCGTTCTCCTCGGCGTACTCTTCATCGACTGCGTACAGCAGCGTCTCCGTGAATTCGGAGATCTGCGGGTGCGCCGCCACCAGCCGGTCGCGCACCGAAGCCACCGTGTCCCCGGACACATGCGCCAGCGAGAGCTCGCGCGTCCCCACCGCATCGGCCAGCGAGGCGAAGAACAGCACCGTGATTGCCATCCCGCCGATTGTAGCGTGTAGCGCCCTCACTCCCCGGCGGCGTTATCCTGCGCGCCCGTGGCTACCGTCCTCGCCCGCGCCCTCGACCTGTTGTACCCGCCGCGCTGCGTCGCCTGCGCGGCCTTCGGCAAGAACCTCTGCGAGAGCTGCGCCGGCCAGCTCCTCCCCGCGAGCGGGCCGGGAAGGTGCGGCCGCTGCGGCGTGCGCCGCGACGATGAAGGCCGCTGCCCCGATTGCTCGGGTTGGCGCGACCTCGACGGCGCCCGCGCCGCCTTCGAGATGACGGGCGCCGCCCGCCGGGTCGTGCATGGCCTCAAATTCAGCGGCATCCGCGACCTCGCCGACGGCATGGCCGAGGCGCTCGTCCCGGTCGTCAGCGGGCTAGCGCCAGACGCCATCTTCCCCATCCCGCTCCACCGCAGCCGCCATCGTCGGCGGGGGTTCAACCAGGCCGGGGTTCTCTTCGAGCGTCTCGGCTGGCCGCCGCCTCCCGGCCGCCTTGAGCGTGTCCGCGCGACGGCCACCCAGGTCGGGCTGAGCGCCAGCGAGCGCCGCGAGAACGTCGCCGGGGCCTTCCGCTACCGCGGACCCGGCCTCAAGGGCGCGACCGTCGCCGTCCTCGACGATGTCGTCACGACCGGCGCCACCGCCGGCGAATGCGCCCGCGTGCTCCGTGAGCACGGCGCGGCCCGCGTCTACGCGCTCGCCTACGCCCGCGCCCCCTACCACTCCCCTGCCTCCGGCCGCTCCGACGGCTAGCCCTTCTCCAGCTCCCACACGACGACGATGGGCAATCCCTTCACCGCCGCCTCCAGCAGGCCCGGGCGCTCGTCGCCGAATCCGAGCGTGGAGAGCTCGGCGTCGCCCCATAGTGGTTCCCGGCACTGCAAGACTGTGAGCCCTGCCTCCCGAAACGCCGCCAGGTACTCGGAGAGCTGGTGAACGTGGTTCCGCACGAAGCCGAACTCCCCCGAACCGCGCGGATACCTTGCATGGTTCCCCAGCATTGCCATGAAGGGATGCACGTCCGAGATCACGACCCGCCCTCCGGAGCGCACGACGCGGGCCAGCTCCTGGACCGGAGGTGCGAGCTCCTCAACGTGCGTGAGAGCAAGCGTGCAGACGGCGAGTTCGACCGACTCCGCCTCTAGCGGAATCGCGCCAAGGTCGGCCAACTCGAAGCGAGCCTCCGGAACCTTCCGCCTCGCTTCGGCCAGCATCTCCGGGGTTGCGTCGATCCCTGTCACCGAGTGGCCGCGCGCGGCCAGGTAGTGTGCCCACCTTCCCGTTCCGCAGGCGGCGTCCAGCACCGCCCCTGTCGGGCTGGCGTCGAGCATCTCCCTCACGACCGGCTCCTCCGCCATCACGATTGGGTTGTCCGGCCGGTCGTACCCGCGAGCCCACTCCCCGTAGCCGGTCTGCATCCCGTGTTCTCGCTCGACGAGCGGGGTGGACCACGGTCGCTCCCCGCGGCGCCCCACGACCTCGGCGACGTTATCCGCTCGCGTTCTCACGACCTCCGGATGAAGCCCCCACGAGCGCACGATCGCGAGCCCCTCGAACCCGATGATGAAGTCGCCGAACGTCGGCTCCCTGGTCATGCTGCTCCTCCTGCTCAAGGTGGCCGTCAAGACACCGTAGGCAGGCCACGTCCTAGCGGCCATCCCGCTACAAGCCGGTTTCCCGGTCGTTGTCGCTACAATGGTCTGCCGATGGCGTTACCTGCCCAACCCCCGCTCTCCCCCGATGCGTCCGCTGCCGCGGACTCGCTCGCCCGTATCCGGGAGGAGATCCACGCCGCCGTCGTAGGCCAGGATGCGCTCATCGACCGGCTCCTCATCGGCCTCCTCGTCTCCGGACACGTGCTCGTCGAGGGCGTCCCGGGTCTGGCCAAGAGCCTCACCGTCACGAGTCTCGCCAACGCGCTCGACATCGACGGCGTGCGCATCCAGTTCACGCCTGACCTGCTGCCTGCCGACCTCATCGGGACGGAGGTGCTCAACCCCGCGGAGGGGAACTTCGCCATCCGCCAGGGCCCCATCTTCGCCAACATCGTTCTCGCCGATGAGATCAACCGCGCGCCCGCGAAGGTGCAGTCCGCCCTCCTCGAGGCGATGCAGGAGCGCCAGGTCAGCATCGGTGGCCAGACCCTCCCCATGCCCGACCCCTTCTTCGTGATGGCCACGCAGAACCCGATCGAGCAGGAGGGCACGTACCCCCTCCCCGAGGCCCAGCTCGATCGGTTCCTCCTCAAGGTCCGCGTCGACTACCCCACCCGGCAGGAGGAGCGCAGCGTCCTCGAGCTCGGGCTCGACGGCGGCGCCCCTCCTCCCGTCCGCCCTGTCGCCAGCCGTGGCGAGCTCCTTGCCGCCCGTGAAGCCCTCAACAGCGTCGCCCTCGACGAGGCCCTGAAGGACTACTGCGTCCAGATCGTCCAGGCCACCCGCCGCCCCGCCGCCTACCGCCTCCCCGAGCTGCGCACGCTCATCGCCTACGGCGCCTCCCCCCGCGCCACCATCGCCCTCGCCCGCACCGCCCGCGCCCGCGCCCTCCTGGAAGGCCGCGCCTACACCATGCCCGACGACGTGAAGGCGCTCGCCCACGACGTCCTCCGCCACCGCATCGTCACCACCTACGAGGCCGACGCCGAGGAGATCACGGCGGACGGCATCATCGATCGCGTCCTCGAAGCCATCGAGGTGCCCTGAGGGCCGCCATGCCTGCGTGGTGGCCGTGGCGCTGGCGCCCCGGGCGCGACTCCTCCCCCGCCGCGCCCGATGAGGCTGCCACGGGCGACGGCGCCACCGAGCTCCTGCGCCGCGTGCGCGCCATCGAGCTTCGCGCCCGCCGCCTCGTCGACGACCTCTTCCTCGGCGAATACCACGCCGTCTTCCGCGGGCGGGGCATCGAATTCGACGAGCTCCGCCCCTATGTCGTCGGCGACGACGTGCGCTCCATCGATTGGAAGTCGTACGCGCGCACCGGCCAGCCCCTCGTGCGGCGCTACCGCGAGGACCGGGACCTCACCGTCCTCTTCGCCGTCGACGTGAGCGCCTCCCAGGAGGCCGGCGCCGCCGAGCAGTCCAAGGCGAGCCTCGCCGCCGAACTCTGCGCCGTCTTCTCCCTCGCCGCCATCCGCAACAACGACCGCGCCGGGCTCCTGCTCTTCGCCAGCAAGCCCGAGCGCTACCTGCGCCCCGCCGGGGGTAGCATCCATGTGCTGCGCCTCGTCCGCGAGGTGTTGTCCGCCCAGCCCGAGACCCGCGGCACGGACCTCGGCGCCGCCCTCGAGTACCTCACTGGCGTCCAGACGCGGCGCGCGACGCTCTTCATCATCTCCGACTTCCTCACCGAGGGGTACGCACGCGCCCTTCGCGCCGCCGCCCGCCGCTTCGACATCATCGCCGTCCGCATCCGCGAACCCCTCGACGAGGAGCTGCCGGCGGCCGGGCTCGTCCGCCTCGCCGATGCCGAAGGGGACTCTGTCTACGAGGTCGACAGCGACGACCCCGCCGTGCGCGAGGCCTACGCCGCCCGTGTGCGCGAGCTCGACGTCGAACGCGAGCGCCTCTTCGGCGAGCTCGGTATCGACGAGATCGCCATCGAGACCGGCGAGGACTACGTCGGAGCCCTTCTCGCCTTCTTCCGCCGCCGCGCCAGGGCAGTCGCGTGAGACGCCTCGCCCTCCTCTGCATCGTCGTCGCGTTGCTGGCGGCCCCCGCTCTCGCGAGCGCCCAGGACCCCGAGGCCACGCTCTCCCGCACGTCCGCGGCCATCGGCGAGCCTGTCGTGGTCACCATCGAGCTCGACGCGCCCAAGGGGGCGGTCGTCGAGCTCGATGCCGCCGCCGGCTCGTGGGGCGATATCCGTGTCGTCCGGGTTCTGTCGCACACCACCGCTCCCGTGGACGACGGCCTGCGCCACCGCATCGAGGTCCTGATAGCCCCCTTCGCCCCCGGGGCGCTCGCCTTTAGCCCCGGCGTGCTTGTCACGACCGATGACGGCTCCTTCCCCGCCGAGCTCCCCTCCCTCACCCTCGATGCACCCTCGACCCTTCTCCCCGGGGAACCGCTCGTCCTTTCCCCGCTCGCCCCTCCCTCCCGCATCGAGGGCGCCCAGTCCCCCTTCTTCTGGCCCGCCGTGGTCGCCGTCGCGCTTGCCGCGCTCGCGGCCGTCGGAGGGCTGGCGATGCTTGCCCTCCGCTGGTGGCGAACCCGTCCACGCGACTCCGGCGAAATCGCCCCCGAGCCGCCCCCCGGCCCGGCCGATGTCCTTGGTCGTGCCGATTCCCTGCTCGAAACGGACGCCGCCGGCGCCTACCGCGCCATCTCCAGCGCCGTCCGCCACATCCTCGGCGAACGCTACGAGTTCCCCGCCCAGTCCCTCACCACCTCCGAGCTTGAGACGCGCATGGCCGTCGCCGGTGTCGATGGCTGGGAGGAGCGCATGGCCCGCGAGCTCCTGCGCGAGTGCGACGCCGTCGTCTACGCAGGCTACCGGCCAGCCGTTGAGCGCCGCGTGGCCGACCTCAGGATTGCCCGCGAGATCGTCGGAGGGACCGGCTGATGAACTTCGCCGAGCCCTGGCTGCTCCTGCTCGCCCTCCTGGCGGCGCCCCTCGTGCTCGCTCGCTGGCGACGGCCTGCGCCCGTCATCGCCGTCCCCTTCGCACTCGGCCTCGCGGGAGCGCCCGCCACCTGGCGCGTCCACGCCCGCCGGCTGCTGCCGGTCCTGCGCGTGCTCGCCATCCTCCTCCTCGTGGTCGGCCTCGCCCGGCCCCGCCTCGGCGAGGCCGAGGCCCTCGTCCCCGCCGAAGGAGTCGACATCGCCCTTGCCGTCGACGTCTCCAGCAGCATGTCGTCGAGTGCGTTCACCCAGGGCTTCAGCCGCCTCGACTCCGTCAAGGACGTGATCCGCGACTTCGTCGCCAGCCGCGACAACGACCGGATCGGGCTCGTCGTCTTCCAGCAGGAGGCCCTCCCCCTCGTTCCCCTCACCCTCGACCACGAGGCGCTCGACGCCATCATCGCCGACCTCGGCTCCGACCTGCTCCCCAACGGCACCGGCATCGGTGTGGGGATTGCCAGCGCCCTCACGATGCTGGAGGAGTCGAGCGCCTCCAGCCGCATCGTCATCCTGCTTACCGACGGACGGCACAACGTCGACTCCATCAGCCCCGAGGAGGCCGCCGAGATCGCCGCTGCCTTGCGCATCCGCGTCTACACCATCGGCGTGGTCGAAGGGGACGAGCGGCCTTCCGGCTTCTCGACCACCACTATCGACGCCGAGCGTCTCACCGCCATTGCCGAGCACACCGGCGCCCGCTACTTCGAGGCGTCGACGCCCGAGGACCTCGCGCAGGTCTATGACGAGATCGCGTCCCTGGAAACAAGCCGGGTTGGCGGTGAGAGTTTCGCCCGCCACACCGAGCTCGGCCTCTGGCTCGTCGCCGCGGGCGCTCTGCTGCTTCTCGGCGAGGTTGGCCTTGGCCGCACCTGGCTGCGGAGGACGCCGGCATGAGCGACTTCAGCTTCGGCCGAGCCCTCTGGCTGCTCGCCTTGCCGCTTGCGCTCGCCCTCCTCCCCCTCGCGTGGGTCGTGGCGAGGCGCTCCCTTGCCGCCGCCTCCAGCCTCACCCGCGAGGCCTTCAGCCCGAAGCTGGGTGTGACCGTTGTGCTTGCGCTCGCCCTCGTGCTGGCCGTACTCGCCGCCGCCCAGCCCCGCTGGGGGGAGCGCAGCGCCACCGTTCAGGCCGGAGGCGCCCAGGTCGTCGCCGTCCTCGACGTGTCCCGCAGCATGGGCGCCACGGATGCCGCCCCCTCCCGGCTCGCCGCCGCCCGCACCGCCCTCGCCGAAGCCTTCGACAGGCTGCGTGGTGACCGCGTCGCCCTCGTCGTGTTCGCCGGCGATGCGCGCGTGCGCTTCCCCCTCACCCGCGACCTCGCCGCCGCCGCCACCGTCATCGAAAGTGTCGAGGGCGGAACTCTCCTCCTCGAACGCGGCACCAGCGCCGCCTCCGGGCTCGATCTCGCCCGCGAGCTCTTCGACGACCAGGCGACCGGGGGCCGCCTGGTCCTCCTCGTCTCCGATGGCGAGAACCTTGGGGGCGACCCCACCGCCAGCGCCGCCGCCCTCGCTGCGGAGGGCATCGATTTGCTGGTCGCGGGTGTCGGGACGCCCGCGGGCGGCGTCGTGCCCATCCGCGATCTGATCACCGGAGAGCTGAGGCCGCTCAGAGACCGGGACGGCGAGGCCGTTGTCTCCCGTCTCGACGAGGCGGGCCTTCGCGCCATCGCCGCCGCCGGCGAGGGCCGCTACCTCGGCGCCAACCCCCCGGACCTGCCCGCCGCCGTCCGCTCCCGCGTTGCCGGCCTCGACCAGGCCTCCTACGCGGCCACGACTATCTCCGTCCCCATCGAGCGCTTCCACTGGTTCGCGGCTGCCGCCCTCGCCCTCGTCCTGTTCGCGACCGCGGTCGAGTGGTGGGCCTTCGCCCCCTGGCGGCGGGCGGCGGCGCTCGCGCCGGTCGCCGCTCTGGTCCTCGTTGTCTCGGCCTGCGCCACGGCCGCCTACGACCTCAACGAGCGCGCCCTGCAGGCCCTTGACGAGGGCGACCTCGATGGCGCCATCGAGCTGCTCTACGAGGCGCAGGCCGAGGATCCCCGCGACGGCCAGATCTCTCTGAACCTCGCCGCCGTCCTGCACCAGGCCGGCCGCTACGAGGAGGCCGTTCCGGCTGCACGACGCGCGCTCGCCGACCGAGACGCGGCCATCGCTGCCGCCGCGCACTCCAGTCTCGGTCACCACCTCTTCGAGCTGGGCGAACTCGAGGAGGCGCTCGAAGCCTTCGGCGCCGGACTGCTGCTCGCTCCCGACGACGACGTGATGCGCCGCGACTACGAGGTCGTCTGGCGCCTCCTGCACCCCGAGCCCCCGCCCGACCAGGGCGCCCCTGAACCCTCCCAGGACGACGACTCCGAGGACGGCGAGCAGCCCCCGGACTCCCCCCAGCCCGCCCCCGGCGC
>VXPF01000039.1 GCA_009839725.1 Dehalococcoidia bacterium
GCGCTGGTGGCGCTGGCGGGGTCGCTGGGGGCGGAGGCGGTCACGCTGGAGGTGCGCGCCTCGAACGGGGCGGGGCGGGCGCTCTACCGCGGCTGCGGGTTCGAGGAGGTGGGAGAGCGCCGTCGCTATTACCCCGACGGCGAGGACGCGGTCATCATGACGCTCCCGCTGGCTGCGGGCGGGTAGCGACGCTCGTGGGTAGAATCCCGCGCATGCCCGCAACCGACGCCGACCGGACCCGCATCGAGGCGCAGATCGCGCTCATCCCGCGCCTGCGCGGCACGGGTCCCAACCCGTTCGAGTACGACCAGTGGGACGCGCGCACGGTCGAGGTGCTGACGGCGGCGTTCGGGGCGGAGTCGGACGAGGTGGCGCGCTACCAGCGCGACGTGGGGGAGGCGGGCCGGGTGGCGGGGGTGCGCGGCAACGCGGCCAACATGACGCTCAACATCCACGGCAAGTGGGGCATCCTGGAGCGTCTGGAGCGGGCGGAGTCGCTGCTCCGGGAGCTGGCTGCGGGGTAAGTAAGGGTTCAGCGCAGCGACGCGGGCACGTCCATACCGCCCCAGCAGGCGACCTCGCCCGACTCGCGAATGCCGCATACGTGCCAGATGCCAACGGACACCGAGCGGAACTTCCCTTCGGGTGCATCCGACTGGCCCCAGTCGTTCCTTCCCCAGCAGGCGACCTCGCCCGACTCCCTGATCCCACAGGCGTCGTCGGGACCGAGGCTCAGTGAGCGGAACTTGCCGGAGGGCGGGTCCATCGCATGAGCGGGCTCGTCCAGGTCGGGGGCTGCGAGCACGCGCCAGAAGCTGAGCCCGTGACCCCAGCAAGCGACCTCGCCCAACTCTCGGATGGCGCAGGCGTAGTGGTCGCCACCCTCCAGCAGCCGGAACTTCCCCGGCGGGGCGGGTGTCTCTCCGAACCGGTTGCCTCCCCAGCAGACGACCTCGCCCGATTCCCGCAGGGCGCACGTGTGTCTTGACCCCACGGCCACGGAGCGGTACTTCCCGGGCGGAGCAGCCAGTTGGCCGTAGTCGTTGTCGCCGCCTTCGTATCGGAAATCGAGGACGCAGGGAAGGAAGGCACATTCCCCGCTCTGGACGTAGGTATCGCCCCAACAGTCGATCTCCCCTGACTCCCGGATCGCGCAGGCGTGGTTTCCCAGGCTGAGCGAGCGGTACGTCCCTGCCGGAGCGTCGACCGACTCTGTACCGTCACCCGTCCAGCACGCGATCTCTCCGGACTCGCGGATGGCGCAGGCGTAGCCACCAGCTGTCTCCAGCTGCCGATACTGCCCGGGCGGGCGCCCGTCAGACCGTATCGGGGGGGGTCCCCAGCAAGCAATCTCGCCCGACTCCCGCAATGCGCACGTGTGACTTGACCCCACAGCCACAGAGCGGTACCTCCCGGGAGGCACATCCAGCACACCGGCGGGGAGGCACAGGAATACCTCGCATGTCCGCTGCGGGTTCACCCACGGGTAGTGGGTGTCCCCCCAGCAGTCGACTTCCCCCGACTCACGTATCGCGCAGGCGTGGGCTTCCACGCTTACGGAGCGATACGTCCCCCTCGGGGCATCGGTCACACGGCGAACCCAATCCCCCCAGCAGACGACGCCCCCGGACGCGCGGATGGCGCACACGTCCCCGCTCCTTCCCACGGTCACGGAAACGTAGTTGCCAGGCGGGCCGTCCTGAGCGCCCGAGAACTGGCCGGGGAGATCGGTGTAAGTCCAGCAGGAGACGCCCCCCGACTCCCGTACGGCGCAAGCCAGGCCGAAGCGTCGGGAGCTATCGTCCTCGCTCACGCTCACCGAGCGGTACTTTCCCGACGGCGCCTCCACTTCGGCGCCGTAGTGGTCCCAGCAAGCTAGCTCCCCCGACTCGCGTATCGCGCACGCCCTGTCGTGGCCCACCGCTAGCGTGCTGTATTTTCCGGCGGGCGCCTCAAACTCAAATCCACTGTCGTCCCAGCAGGCGATCTCGCCCGACTCGCGCACCGCGCAGGCGAGCCTGTCGCCGACGCTCAGCCGGCGGTAGGCGCCTGGTGGCGCGCCCACTTCGGCGCCGTTGGCGTCCCAGCAGGCGAGCTGGCCCGACCGGGCCAGCGCACAAGCCTGCTCATCCCCCACGCCAACGGTACGAAATGTCCCCGGTGGGGACGGGGTCCGGGCCCAAAGCCTGAAGCTCTCGCTGGTCTCGCGGTCGCGGTCCCGGCGCCAGCAAGCAAGTTCGCCCGACGGCCGGACACCGCAGACGCCCACATCTCCAACATCTGCGGAGCGGAATTCGTCGTCGGGAAAGAAGGGCGGTCCCTCGGCGGCAAACCCGATCCCCCAGCAGATGAGGGCGCCGGACTCCCGAACAGCGCACATGCCCGCCGACCAGCCCGCAAACAGGTGCACGGCGGGATCCTCGGGGGTGTCGGGGCCTCGAACGGACACGGGCTCCGACTCCGCATCACCGCCGCCGAGGAGGAGGAGCAGGACCACGACCAGGACGACCACCGCCAGCAGCGCGGAAACGCCCCCTGCGACACGGCCCAGGGAGAACAGCGACGCCGGAACCGACAGGCCCAGCCAGCGGCGGCGCTCCGGGCGCCAGGCGGCGAGGGCGTGGCGGTCGGGGAGGTCGAGCTTCCCGAGCATGTTCGAGACGTGGTATTTGACGGCGTCGGGACTGATGCCGAGGCGCACGGCGATCTCGGCGTTGGTGCCGCCCTCGCGCAGCTCGTCGAGGACGCGCTGCTCGGAGGGAGTGAGGGGGCCGGGGTGGCGCGGCCGGCCACGTTCGCGTCGGGTCACGGGGGCAGCCTAGAGGGCCGTGCGCCGATTTTCCCTACCCGACCCTTGATGGCCTCTGCGGACGGCCCCGTAACCCCGGAATTGGTACAATGGGTTAGCGGTTTCCCCCACCGCGTTCCCGACCGGAGTTGCCGCGGATGAGCATGGAAGAAACGAGCCAGATCCGGCCCATCGACCTCGAGCAGGAGATGCGCACGAGCTACCTCGATTACGCCATGAGCGTGATCGTGGCGCGGGCGTTGCCGGACGTGCGCGACGGCCTCAAGCCGGTCCAGCGGCGCATCGTCTGGGGCATGTTCGATGGGGGCGCGCGGTCGGGGACGGCCTACCGCAAGTCGGCGGGCATCGTGGGCGACGTCATGGGGCGCTACCACCCCCACGGCGACAGTCCCGTGTACGAGGCGATGGTGCGCCTCGCGCAGGACTTCTCCATGCGCTACCCGCTCGTCGACGGGCAGGGAAATTTCGGGAGCGTCGACGGCGACCCGGCGGCGGCGATGCGCTACACGGAGGCGCGCCTGGCGCCGATCGCGGAGGAGCTGGTCGCCGATATCGATCAGAACACGGTCGACTTCGAACCGAACTACGACGGGCGCTACCAGCAGCCGGAGATCCTGCCCTCGCGGCTGCCGAACCTGCTGCTGAACGGCTCCTCGGGCATCGCGGTGGGGATGGCGACGAATATCCCGCCGCACAACCTGGAGGAGATCGTCGACGCGGCCACCCTGCTCATCGAGAACCCGCAGGCGACGCTCGACGACATCCTCGAGATCGTGCAGGGGCCGGACTTCCCCACCGCCGGCATCGCCCTGGTGGGGAAGGAGCGCGAGCAGATCAGGCACGCCTACGGCGAGGGTCACGGGCGGGTAACGGTGCACGCGCGCACGGCGGTGGAGGAGGGGAACCGGGGGCGGACGCAGCTCATCATCACGGAGCTGCCGTACCAGGTGAACAAGTCCACGCTGATCGAGAAGATCGCGAACCTCGTGCGCGACAAGAAGATCGAGGGCATCGCCGACCTGCGCGACGAGAGCGACCGGAACGGCATGCGCGTCGTGATCGAACTGAAGCGCGAGGGGTCGGCCCAGCAGATCAAGAACCTGCTCTACAAGCACACGGCCATGCGCTCGACGTTCGCGATCAACATGATGGCGATCGTCGACGGGGCGCCGCGGCGGGTGGGGCTGAAGCGCGCGCTCGACCTGTTCCTGGACCACCGGCGCGAGGTCGTGCGGCGGCGGAGCGAGCACCAGCTGGAGAAGGCGCAGGAGCGCGAGCACATCCTCACGGGTCTGCTGCGCGCCATCGACCTGCTGGACGAGGTGATCGCGACGATCCGGGGGGCGGAGTCAGCGGCGGCGGCGCTGGGGCTGCTGCAGGCGGAGCCGTTCGAGTTCTCGGAGGCGCAGGCGCGCGCCATCCTCGACATGCAGCTGCGGCGTCTGGCGGCGCTGGAGCGGCAGGAGCTGCAGGACGAGCACCAGGAGCTGATCGAGCGCATCGCCTACCTGGAGGACCTGCTCGCGAACCCGCGCAAGATCGACTTCCTCATCAAGGACGACCTGCAGGAGCTGCGGGACGACTACGGCAACGGCCGCCGCACCGAGATCGTGGAAGGCGACCCGGAGAGCTTCCGCGAGGAAGACCTGGTGGAGCACGAGGAGTCCGTCATCACGCTCAGCCGGCGCAACTACGTGAAGCGCACTAAGCTGGAGGAGTTCCGCACGCAGCGCCGTGGCGGGCAGGGCAGCCGGGGGGCGGCGGTGCGGGACGAGGACGCGGTGATGAAGCTCGTGGTGGGCGAT
Organism: Dehalococcoidia bacterium; assembly: GCA_009839725.1. Classification (GTDB taxonomy): domain Bacteria; phylum Chloroflexota; class Dehalococcoidia; order Tepidiformales; family Tepidiformaceae; genus UBA2991. The sequence goes on from VXPF01000039.1 coordinate 4,615, forward strand.
ACCCACGACAACCTCCTCTTCTTCACCGACCAGGGGAAGGTGTACCACCTGCGCGCCTACGACATCCCCGACTCGAAGAAGCAGGCGCGGGGCACGTTCATCACGAACCTGATCGAGATGGACCAGCGCGAACGCGTCACGACGATCGTCGTGGTGAAGGACTACGAGCACGATTTCATGGTGCTGGCGACGCGCCTGGGCCAGGCGAAGAAGACGCCGCTGAAGGAGTTCGAGGAGGTGCGCCGCAACGGGAAGATCGCGATGCGCCTCGACGACGGCGACGAGCTGATCGCCGCACGGCTGGGCTCGGCGGAGAGCGACGTGCTGCTCGTCTCGAGCGACGGGCAGGCGATCCGCTTCGGCGTGGGCGAGCTGCGCAGCGCGAGCCGCGTGAGCGGCGGTGTTCGCGGCCTGAAGCTGAAGGGCGACGCCTACGTGGTGGGCGCGGAGGCGGTGGAGCCGAACGGCCACCAGCTCGTGGTCATCACGGAGCGGGGCTTCGGCAAGCGCACCGCGCTCGACCAGTACCCGGTGAAGGGTCGGGGCGGCCAGGGCGTGCGCACCCTCAACATCACCCCCAAGACGGGGAACGTGGCGGCGGTCCGCATGGTCGAGCCGAACCACGAGCTGATGCTCGTCTCGGAGGACGGCATCCTCATCCGCACGAAGGTCGACTCGATCAGCCTGCTGGGCCGCAACACGCAGGGCGTGACGGTAATGAAGGTGGGTGAGAACGACCGCGTGGCGAGCATCGCCAACTTCGATCCGGGCGACTCTCGGCGGCGCACTGCCCAGCGCGCCCAGGCGGAGCTGCCGATGAACGGCGCCTCGAACGGGACGGGTCCGGCCGAAGAGTAGCCGGGCGGGGGCTCGTCGCTAGTCGAGCCCGAAGAGTTCGTCGAGACCGACGACGAGGCCCTCGGCCTCCATCACGGCCTTCACGGCGGCAAGCACGCCGGGCATGAACGAGTCGCGGCCGGTGCTGTCGTGGCGGAGGGAGAGGGTCTGGCCAAGCCCGCCGAGGAGCACCTCCTGGTGCGCGACGAGGCCGGGCAGGCGCACGGAGTGGAGGGTCACGCCGCCGACGTGACCGCCACGGGTGTCCGCCACGGTCTGGACCTCGGCCTCGACGCGCTGGAAGGGCTCGCCGCGGGCCTCGACCATCTGCTCGGCCGTGGCTTTCGCGGTGCCGCTGGGGGCGTCGACCTTGCCGGCGTGGTGCAGCTCGATGATCTCGGCGTGGTCGAAGAAGCGAGCGGCCTGGCGGGCGAAGTACATCAGGAGCACGGCGCCGATGGCGAAGTTGGGCGCGACGACGACGCCGACCTGTCGCGCGGCCGCCTCCTCGCGGAGCTCGTCGAGGAACGCGGGAGGGAGGCCGGTGGTGCCGATGACGAGGCGGACGCCGCGCTCAAGGGCGGCCTTCGCGAGGACGGGGGTCCAAGCGGCATTGGAGAAGTCGACGACGACCCGGGGGGTGTGGGCGTCGAGGGCAGGGGCGGCATCGCGATAGAGGGGGAGCCCCTCGCAGGAATCGCCCTCGCCGAGGGCGTCGATGAAGGCGCGGGGTTCGGTGGCGGGGTCGGCGGCGGCGGCGAGCGCTACCTGGCGGCCCATGTTGCCGATTCCCGAAATGATGATGGGGATGCTGTCCATGACGAGCGATTGTACGCCCGCGAGGGCGCCCCGGGCCCGCGGGATGGGTGCGTCGTGGGCGTTGCCGCTCAGGAGGGACGGCCCTATTCTGCCGCCGATGAGCGAGCTATCGGCCCGGCTGCCCGACACGCCGGGGGCGCGGCGGGCGGCGAACGAGCAGGCGGTGCAACTGGCGGTGGCGGGGCGCTGGCAGGAGGCGGCGGCGCTCAACCGCGAGCTGATCGCGCGCTTCGGCGACGACGCAGAGGTCTACAACCGGCTGGGCAAGGCGCTCACGGAGCTGGGCCGCATCCGGGACGCGCGGCTCGTGTACGAGAAGGCGCTGGAGGTGGACCCGACGAACGCCATCGCGCAGCGGAACCTGGACCGGCTGTCGCAGGCGAAGGAGGAGGAGACCGCCGCCGAGCCCGGAGCGCAGATGAGCCGCGGCCTCTTCATCGAGGAGGTGGGGAAGGCGGCGGTGGTGCGGCTGGAGGCGGGGCGGCCGGAGGCCCTGGGGGCGCTGGACGCGGGGGACGCGGTGGAGCTGGAGGTGAAGGGCAACGCGGTGAACGCAGTCACGCCGGGAGGGGCGTACCTGGGGATGGTGGAGCCGCGGGTGGGGCTGCGGCTGGCGCGGCTGCTGGGCGGAGGGAACCGCTACTCGGCGGCGCTCGTGAGCACAGGCGACGAGCCGCGCATCATCGTGCGGGAGACGTACCAGGATCCCTCGCAGGCGGGGAAGGTGAGCTTCCCCAAGTCCAGCATCAACGAGGTGCGCGCCTACACGCGGCGCAACTTCCTGCGCGAGGACGTGGACGACCTCGCCGAGGAAGAAGACGGCCCCGCGGAGGAGAACGCTCCCGCCGACGAGATGCCCGAGGAAGGCTGGCAGGAGACCCGGATCGAATACGAGACCGAGGACGAGTCATCGCAGGTGGATGACGAGGAGGATGACGATGACGAGCTCGACTGAGCCCCACAGCGTCGTGCCGGACGCGAAGGTGCGGGCAGTGCTCGACCGGCTGCACGCGGCAGCCGAGGCGGAGATGGAGGCGTTCACGCAGCAGCCCCGCCCCGACCCGCCGCCGGAGCCGCAGCCCTTCAACGCCGAGGGTGCGGTCGAGTTCTTCGCGGACAAGTACATCTCGCTGGAGCGTGAGCAGGGGAATTTGCTCTATCTGCTGGCGCGATCGCTGGGGGCGCGGCGGGCGGCGGAGTTCGGCACGTCCTTCGGGGTCTCAACGATCTACCTGGCGGCGGCGATCCGGGAGAACGGCGGCGGGGTCGTCATCGGCAGCGAGATCCAGCCGTCGAAGGCGGCGGTGGCGCGGGCGAACCTGGAGGAGGCGGGGCTCGCGGAGTTCGCCGAGATACGGGTCGGGGACGCGCGGGAGACGCTGGCGGACCCGGGCGGGCCGCTCGACCTGGTGCTGATCGACGGGTTCCCCAACCTCAACCTGACGATGCTGCAGCTGCTGGCTCCCCATGTGCGCGTGGGGGGCATCGTGATGGCCGACAACGTGGGCTCGTTCCCCGTCGAGATGCAGCACTACGTGGCCTGGGCGGAGGACCCCGCCAACGGCTTCGCCTCGGCGACGCTGCCGCTGCGGGGCGGCACGGAACTCTCGCTGCGGGTGGCGCCGGCCCCCGCCGATTGAACGTAGGCTGCCCGCGTTCCTACGATGGCGGGCAGCCCCCAAACGCCGGCAGCCGCCGGAGAGGACGCATCCCGTGACATCCGCCCTCATTGAGGCGCGCGGCCTCGTGAAGCACTACGGCGACTTCGTCGCGGTCGACGACATCTCGTTCGACATCCGCGAGGGGGAGTGCTTCGGCGTGCTCGGCCCGAACGGGGCGGGGAAGACGACGACGATCCGGATGATCACGGCAACCTCCCCCGTCACGGCGGGGACCCTTCGGGTGGCGGGCCTGGACGTGGCCTCGGAACCGCGCAAGGTGAAGGCGGTGCTGGGAGTAGTACCGCAGGACGACAACCTCGACCCGGACCTGCTCGTGCGCCAGAACCTCGAGGTGTACGCGCGCTACTTCGGGCTGGACCGGGACGAGGTGCGCCAGCGCATCGACGAGGCACTCGACCTGTTCCAGCTCGACGACCGTGCGGATTCGAACGTCGACGACCTCTCGGGAGGCATGCAGCGGCGGCTCACGATCGCGCGGGCGCTCGTGAACGACCCGCAGGTGCTGATCCTGGACGAGCCCACGACAGGGCTCGACCCGCAGGCGCGGCACCTGGTCTGGCAGCAGCTGCGGCTGCTCAAGAGCCGGGGCGTGACGATGCTGCTGACGACCCACTACATGGAGGAGGCGACGCACCTCTGCGACCGGCTGGTGATCATGCACCGGGGGAAGATCCTGGTTGAAGGACGCCCGTACGACCTGGTCGCGGAGGTGGCGGGGCCATAGGTGCTGGAGATGCGCCTGCCGCCCCGGGAGCGGGACGCGCTCCTGGCCGAGTTCCCGCAGGGCGACGGGGTCATGGTGGAACAGGTCGAGGACTTGACCTACGTCTTCGGTGGTGGGGACGCCTCGGCGATGGCGGCGGAGCGGGTGGGCGACCCCCACCGCGCCCACCTTCGCCCGGGGAACATGGAGGACGTGTTCCTGCTGCTGACAGGGCGGGGGTTGCTCGATTGACCGCGTTCGCCCTCACCCCCGACGTCTCCTTCGGCGCCTTCCGCGTCTGGCAGCGGAACCGCGACGCAACGCTGCGCAACTGGAAGACCGAGTTCATGGGCATCGCGATCGAGCCGTTCGCGATCATCCTCGCGCTGGGGCTGGCGCTGGGGCAGTTCGTGGAACTGGACAGTGGCGAGAAGTACGTCGAGTTCCTGGCGCCGGGCCTGATGGCGCTCTTTCCCATGTTCGCGGCCACGTTCGAGTGCGCGTGGGGGAGCTACGTGCGGCTGGAGATGCAGGGCACGTACGAGTCGATCATCGCGACGCCGATCAGCGTGGACGACGTGATCACGGGGGAGATCCTGTGGGGCACGACGCGGGCGCTGGTGAACGGCACCTACATCCTGATCGTGGCGACCATCCTGAACCCGTGGCTGCACATGGTGGACTCGCCCTGGGCGATCCTGGCGGTGCCAGTGGGCGTGCTGCCGGGGCTCCTGTTCAGCTCGATCTCCATCTGCTTCGCCTCGATCGCGCGGGCGATGAGCCACTTCGCCTATTTCTTCAACCTGGTCATCAACCCGCTGTTCTGGTTCGGGGGCGCCTTCTTCCCGTTCGACGCGATGCCTCGCTGGGTGCAAATCCTCGGCTGGTTCATGCCGCTCAAACACGTGGTGGACATCTACCGGGGGCTGATCACGGGGAACCTGGAGTGGGGGATGCTGGGCAGCCTCGCCTGGCTGGCGGTGGTGACCGTGTTCTTCTACGTGCTGGCGGTGAAGCTGATGCGGCGGCGGCTCATTCACTAGTCCCTCAGGGGCAGGCGAGCAGGTCGCGGAAGACCTCGGAGCGGCCGGGGGAGCCGGTGGTCTGGGGGACGAAGCTGGCGATGCTGCGCGTGACCGACAGGATCACGTGGCCGCCCTCGCCCCGGAAGGCGACGGTGACGGTGTGGCCGGTGGTGCCGGCGAGGGCCAGGGCGTGCTCGCCGTCCTCGCTGACCAGCGGGAGCTGGAAGCAGGCGTCGCCGCGGTAGTCCTCGGTGGAGCCTCCCGACCAGCGCGCGAGCGCGCGCTCCTCGTCCGACAGCCAGAGGTCCATGACGGCGCCGGGTTCGCTGTCGATGTCGAGGAGGATGGCGAGGGCAGGGGTGCCGTTCTCCAGCTCGCCGAAGCGGGCGAGGTCGACGGTGAGGCGCCAGCCCTCGGGGGCGGGGACGTCGGCGGGGGGCTCGTCGCGGGGGTCGAAGGCGAGGAGGGCGGGGGTGGTGACGCCGAGAAGCGCCTTGGCCGAGGGCGAGGTCAGCCACGACTTGTCGCGCGTGCACCCGCTGAGCAGGGTGAGCGCGAGGAGGGTGAGCGCGACGGCGGCGAGCGCCTGAAGCGCCCGCCGCCGGCCGGCTTCCGTGGACCAGGGGCTAGGTATTGGCGGTCGCTCCCTGGACACGCGCGCGGACGTTGAGCATCCGGTTGAGGGCAGCCATGTACGCCTTCGCGCTGGCGACGATGATGTCCGTATCGGCGGAGCGGCCTGTGTAGGTCTGGCCTTCGTCCTCGATGCGGATGGTGACCTTGCCCTGGGCGTCGATGCCCTCCGTCACCGCGTTCACGCTGAACTCGGTGAGCTCGGGCGAGAGGCCGGTGATGCGGTTGATGGCGCGGTAGACGGCGTCGACGGGGCCGGTGCCGGTGGCGGCGTCGGTGAGGACGTCGCCCTCGGGGGAAAGGAGGCGGAGGGTGGCGGTCGGGGTGGCGTGGTCGCCGCTGGAGACCTGCACATGCTCGATGCGCCAGACATCGCCCGAGAGCGTGGCCGTGTGCAGGATGTCGCCCGCGATGGCCTCGAGGTCCCGGTCATCGACCTCGATCTTCTTGTCGGCGAGCTCCTTGTAGGCGCTGAAGACGCGGTTCAGCTCCTCGTCGGTGAGCTCGTAGCCGAGCGCCTCCATGTGCTGCTTGAAGTAGTGCCGCCCGGAGAGCTTGCCGAGCACGAGCTGGGTGCCCTGGGGGATGCCGATCTCCGTCGGGTCCATGATCTCCCAGGTCTCGCGCAGCTTCATGATGCCGTCCTGGTGGATGCCGGAGCCGTGGCGGAAGGCGTTCTTCCCCACGACGGCCTTGTTCCACTGGACGGGCATGCCGGAGAGGCGCTCGACGAGCTTGCTGGCTCGGTAGATCTCCTTCGTGTCGATGTCGCAGTCGACATCGCCGAGGTAGTCCTTGCGGGTCTTGATGGCCATCACGACCTCCTCGAGGGAGGTGTTGCCGGCGCGCTCGCCGATGCCGTTGATGGTGACCTCGACCTGGCGGGCGCCGTGCTCGATGGCGGTCATCGTGTTGGCGGTGCACATGCCCAGGTCGTTCTGGCCGTGGAAGCTGAGGCGCGCCTTGTGGATGTTGGGCACGTTCTCGCGGATCAGATCGAAGAGGGAGCCCAGCTCGGAGGGGATGGCGTAGCCGACGGAGTCGGGGATGTTGATGACCTTCGCGCCCGCGTCGATACAGCGCTCGACGATGGTGTAGATGAAGTGCGGGTCGGAGCGGGTGGCGTCCATGGGGCTGAACTCCACGTTGCTCGTGTAGCTGGCCGCGTGCTTCACCATCGCCTCGGCCTGGGTCAGCACCTGCTCGCGGTCCTTGCGCAGCTGGTGGGCCATCTGGATATCGCTGCTGTTGATGAAGACGTGGATCCGGGGATCCTCCGCCTCCTTGATGGCGTCCCAGGCGGTGTCGACATCGGACTCGACGGCTCGGGCGAGGGCGCAGATGGTGGAGCCGCGCACCTCGCGCGAGATGGTCTGGACGGCCTCGAGGTCGCCCGGGGTGGAGCAGGGAAAGCCGGCCTCGATGATGTCGACGCCGAGCTTTTCGAGCTGCTTCGCGATCTCGAGCTTCTCCTCGGGGGTGAAGGCGATGCCGGCGGACTGCTCGCCGTCTCGCAGGGTGGTATCGAAGATGTGAATCTTTTCGGGCATTGGGGCGGTTCCTCCGAGGGGATGCTCAGGTCCCGATCGCGCGGGTTGGGCGCGAGGCATCGGGTTTGGGGATGTCAGGATCGATCGCGGCCCTTACCGGGAAGGCCGCGGCGCTAGAGGCGCCGGAGGCAGCGCCCCGGCGAGACCGGGGCGAGGGCGCTCTCCATGTGGACCGCGACAGTTGCGGACATCTTCCGTCAAGTCTCTCGCGGGGACGGCTCAGCCGCAAGCGCCAGGGGGCAGGCCCGATGGCGTGGCGTAGGCTGCCGCAATGGCGATCCGCACCGCCGAACTTGAGGCCCTCTGGGAGCGCGTTCGGGAGCGCTACGGGAGCTACCGGCTCGTGCTTCCGGGCGAGCCGAGCTTTATCTGCCAGCCGCACGAGTGCGACGCCTACTGCTGCCGCGCCTTCAATGTGGCGCTCGACAGCGGCGAGGCGGAGCGGATGGGGGAGGCGAGCGGCCTGCCCCCATCCCGGTTCCTGGAGAGCGAAGACGGCGAGCCCATCACGCTGCCGCTGGCGAGCCCCTTCGTGCTGGGCAGGCGCGAGGGACACTGCATCTTCCTGAGCGACGAGCTGGCTTGCGAGCAGTACGAAGCTCGGCCCAGCGCCTGCCGCTCCTACCCGCACCAGGTGGTGTTCCTCGATTTGGCGAGCGGGAGGCCGGTTCAACCCTCGGCGGAGGCGGGGCGG
>VXPF01000014.1 GCA_009839725.1 Dehalococcoidia bacterium
GAAACTCACCACGTAGAGCGAGGACGCGTACACCCACTGCCAGAAGAGCATCGCCCCAACAATGCCGGCGGCGATGGCCGGCAGAAGCTCGCCGGTGTAGGTCACGTAGAGCAGCAAGCTCGATGCAGGGGTCGTGAAGCCGTTGGCGATGTCGATGTTGAAGCCGTAGGTGTTGCGATCGGCGTAGGCCGAGTCGTACATCGAGTACGTCGCCCACACATCGGCCCAGACCGTCGGGGAGAGCATCCGGTTCAGGGGGACGCTGGTCGTGAGGAACTCCACGGCGGGGGTCTTGCCGGTGTCGTCCCGACGCCTGCGCCAGAACTCCACACGCTCTTCGATGTAGTCCCTGCGGAAGAAGAGGCACATCTCCCAGTAGGAGATGAGGAGATTGATCGACAAAAAGAGGCTGAGCAGGCAGTGGAAGGCGCCCACGTCGCCGTGGACGACGTAGCGGGCGGCAATGCCGGGCAGAGCCAGGAGTGCGACCGCCACCACGACGATCAGAGCGGGTGGCGCCCCCCAGCGGTGCGTTCGCCCGCCCCCGTTCGAGGCTGCTTGCATGGCAACCGTTCCTTTCCACTGAGCACCGCGCGGCCCTCAGGCGGGCCGGCGCTACCGGGAAGTGCGGGCGACCTTACCAAACCCACCACAGGGTGACGGCTCCACGGGACGGCTCCTGTGAGATTGCCTACAGGGTCTCAAAAGAGGAGCGGTCGGCGAGGATACGGCCGTCGCGGATCTCGACGAGGCGGTCGGCACGCTGCGCCATGCGGTCGTCGTGGGTGACCATGATGCAGGCCTTCTGGCGCTGGTGGACTTCGCTGAGGAGGGCATCGACGACGAGGACGCCGAGCTCGAAGTTGAGGCTGGCGGTGGGTTCGTCGACGAGGAGGAGGGAGGGGTCGCGCATGAGCGCGCGGGCGATGGCGACGCGCTGGCGCTCGCCGCCGGAAAGGCTGGTCGCGACCTGATCGCGGACGGCGGTGAGGTCGAGCTGTTCGAGGAGCTCGTCGGCGCGGAGGCGGAGGGCGGTTCGGTCGGCGCCGCCGAACTGCCCGACGATGAGGAGGTTCTCCCGGGCGGTGAGGAAGGGGACCATGTTGCTGCCCTGGAAGACGAAGCCGACGCGGTCCCGGCGGTAGCGGGTGCGAGCCTGGCCCCCGTAGTTCGTTATGTCGTCTCCATCGACGCGGATCTCGCCGGCGGTGGGGGTCAGGAGGGCGCCGGCGAGGGCGAGGAGGGTGGTCTTGCCGGAGCCGGAGGGACCCTCGAGCGCCACGACCTCGCCGCGGTCGACATCGAGGGTGACCTCGCGGACGGCGTCGACGCGGCGGGCTCCCTGGCCGAAGGACTTGGACACGTCGCGGAGCTCGAGGATGGCCATCGCCGCGCCTACTGCTGCTGCATCGCGATGATGGGGTCGATGGAGGCGACCTGGCGTGCGGAGAGGAGCGAGCCGACGACGCCCGCGATCACGACGGAGACGGAACTCGTGGTCATGGCGCTGGTGGTGAAGTCGATGGGGATGGTGTCGGAGGCCAGGACCGTGGCTTCGGTGAGGATGGCGAGCGCGACGGCGAGGGCAGCGCCGACGACGCAGACGACGAGCACTTGCAGGAGGCCCTGGCCGACGAGGTAGGGGCCGGGCGCGCCAATCGCCTTGAGGATTCCCAGGAGGGAGACCTTCTGGAGGGTGATCACGTAGAAGAACACGCCAATCACCATGGCGCCGATGAGGAGGCCCATGTAGCGGAGGGCGTCGACGGTGGACTGCTGGGCCTGGACGCCCTCGATGTTGTTGAAGCCGTCCTGCTTGGTGACGATGCGCCAGCCCTCGCCCCGCACGCCATCGAGGTCCCGACCCTGGATCAGCACGAGGCTGGCGGCGGGCTCCTCCATGGCGTCTCCCTGGAAGACCAGGTCCTGCCAGGAAGCGATGTCGACGAACATGGCGGGCTGGAAGAAGAAGTAGCCCTGGTCGACGATGCCGACGACGGTGAACTCGCGGGTCTGGAAGCCGACGGGAAGGGCGAGGGTGTCACCGATGCGAGTGCCGGCAACGCGGACCCAGGAGCGGTCGATAAGGATGTCGGCGGGACCGCCGATGGGGCGGCCCTCGACGACCTCGGGCTCGGAGAAGGCGCCGGGGATGACGCCGATGATCGCAGCGGTATCGCTCTCCTCGGGGGCGTACTCGATGACAGCGGCGACGTAGCCGATGGGCGACGCCCGCTCGACGCCGGGGAGGGCCTGGACCTGGGCGACGTCAGCGTCGCTGAGGCGGGAGCGGATGACGGAGAGGTTCGAGTTGGCGGCGTAGGCGAGGTGGTCGCCATTGAGCCTGAGGAGGGCGGTGCCGGCAGCCTCGTAGAGGCCGAGACCGAGGCCGGTGACCATGATGATGAGGTAGGCGATCAGGCCGACAACGCCGGTGACGAAGCCGAACTGCAGCTTGCGGCGTCTGATTTCGACGAGCGCGAGCACTCGCTGGCGACCCCCTGTCCCTCGCGGAAGGCTCGCACAGACGGTGGCGGTAAGCCAGCAGCCTCCATGGTCCGGACAGGACGCGCTACAGTAGCGCGGGACTCGCGCGCACCCACTGAAGGAGGGATGCTCCCGTGAGCACCGGCAAAATTGTCTCCCTGCTGGCCCAGGCAGACATCGGCGTGTACGCCGTGTCGCTGGACCAGCGGATCGTGTTCTGGAACCGCGGGGCGGAGCGGATTCTCGGCTATACCGCGGAGCAAGTGGTGGGCCGCCACTGCTATGAAGTCGTCGGCGGGGTGACGCCGGGAGGTCTCACGCCGGCGTGCCAGGAGGGATGCCCTTCCCTGCGCGCCCTGCAGGCCGGGTCGGTTCCGAGGGCGGTGGAGATGCAGCTCCTCAGCATCTCGGGGGAGCGCAAGACCGTGCCTCTCACCACGATGGTTGTCTCGGGAGCGATACGCGACATGCCGATCATCGTTCACCTCTTCGAAAGCGGAGACTGGGCGGCCGACCGGGACAGGGCAGCGACGGAAGTCCGGCATGAGCTGACCGGCAGCGGCGTGGACATCTTCTCGGACCGTGCGGGCGCTGCCGCTCCCGTGGCTGCGACGGACACCCTCACACCGCGGGAGCTCGAAGTGCTGCGCCTGGTGTCGCTGAGCCGAACAACGGACGAGATCGCGACCGAGCTCGGCATCAGCGCGCACACCGTGCGGAACCACGTACGCCACTTCCGCCGGAAGCTGGGTGCGGCCACGAAGCTGGAGGCGGTGCTGACGGCGCTGCGCCAGGGCGTTCTCGACTGGAACTAGGGGGTGCGGGACAGGGGCGATCGCGCACCCGGAGAGGCAGCCAGATGGCGGACGAGACGACGAGGGAAGCCTACCGGGAGGCCTGGGAGGCCTGGCTGAAGCAGCTTGAGCGGGTCCACGGAGTGCTGCTGGAGGGGGAACGGCTGACTCCCGACCGGTTGAAGGGGCTCCTGAACCGGGAGGCGCGGGCCAAGCAGGCGTACGACGAGGCCCGCCTGAAGCTGCTGGGGCTGGACGAGACGGCGGGGCCTTCTCCAGCGGGCGAGGAGAACCCGTTCCGCTAGGGGCAGGGCGGGGTGGGCAGCGGGTGGCGTCTGGTAGACTCGCGCGCACACCTTCGTCCTGGAGATTCCCATGGTCGAGACCAAGAAGTCGTTTTGCCGCTTTTGCCATGCCTTCTGCGCCATTGAAGTGGACGTCGAAGACAACAAGGTCATCGAGGTACGCGGCGATACGAGCGACCCGATCTACGGCGGCTACACGTGCATCAAGGGACGCCACCTCCCGGACCAGCACAACCACTCGGAGCGGCTGCGGACCTCGTTGAAGCGCATGCCCGACGGCAGCTTCCAGCCGATCCCGAGCGAGCAGGCGCTGGACGAGATCGCGGAGAAGCTGCGGTCGATCATCGATGAGCACGGGCCGCGCTCGGTCGCGAGCTACAACGGCACGTACGCCTTCTGCAACGCGATCACGCTCTCGGTGACGCGGGCGTGGCACGCCGGCATCAAGTCGCCCTCGTACTACACGAGCGTGACCATCGACCAGCCGGCGAAGGCGATCGCGGCTTCCCGGCACGGCACGTGGCTGGGCGGCAGCCAGAACTTCGAGACGGCCGACGTCGCGATGCTGATCGGGAACAACCCGGTTGTGTCGATGTTCGGCGGGATTCCGCCGTTCAACCCGTGGAAACGGCTTCGCGACGCGCAGAAGCGCGGACTGAAGCTGATCGTGATCGACCCGCGTGAGTCGGACGTAGCCAAGCGGGCGGACCTCTACCTGCAGGTGAAGCCGGGCGAGGACCCGACGCTGCTGGCGGGCATTGTCCGCGTGATGTTCGAAGAGGGGCTCGTGGACGGCGACTTCCTCGCCGGGAACGTGGCCCACGTGGAGGACCTGCGGCAGGCGGTCGACAGTTTCACGCTGGACTACGTGGAGGAGCGCACGGGCGTGGCGGCGGCGCTGGTGGAGCGCGCAGCGCGGATGTTCGCGGAAGCGCAGCGCGGGGTCGCCTCGAGCGGCACGGGCGCGAACATGTCGCCGCATCCGAACCTGACGGAGCACTTCGTGCAGACGCTGAACACGCTGTGCGGGCGCTACCTGCGGGAAGGCGAAGTGGTGCCGAACCCGGGCGTCATCGGCCCGGAGCGGCCGTTCACGGCGCAGGCGATGCCGCCCAACCCGGCATGGGGCAAGGGCGAGCCGAGCCGCGTGCGCGGCCTGGGCGAGGTCTTCGGCGAGATGCCGACGGCGGCGCTCAGCGACGAGATCATCACGCCGGGCGAGGGGCGCGTGCGGGCGCTCATCAGCGTGGGCGGCAACCCCGTGGGGGCGTGGCCGGACCAGCTGAAGACGATCGAGGCGATGAAGCACCTCGACCTGAACGTGAGCCTCGACATCAAGATGTCGCAGACGGCGAAGCTGGCGGACTACGTGATCGCGCCCAAGCTCTCGCTGGAGCGGCCGGACCTGACGGTGCTGACGGACTCGTGGTACCCGGAGCCCTACGCGCACTACACGCCGGCGATGGTGGAGGCCGAGGACGACGTGATGGAGGAGTGGGAGTTCTTCTGGGGCATCGCCCACCGGCTGGGGACGGAGATCAACCTGCCCGCCGGCCCGCTCCCGATGGACAAGAAGCCGACGACCGACGAGGTGCTGGACGTGGTCGCGGGCAAGTCGCGGATTCCGCTGGACGAGGTCCGCGCCGTGGACGGCGGCGGCATCTTCGAGCGGGAGCCGGTGCGCGTGGCCCCGAAGGCCGCGGGCACGGACGCGCGCCTGGACGCGGCGCCGCCGGACCTGGTGGAGGAGATCGCCGAGGTGCGGGCGCAGCCGATCGTGGAAGGCGCGGGCTACGTGCCGGGCGAGGAGTTCTCGCACCGGCTCATCAGCCGCCGCATGCGCGAGTTCTACAATTCCTCCGGCCGCGACATCGACGGGCTGACGGCCCGCGACGGGGGCACGAACCCCGCCTTCATGAACCCGCGGGACGCGGCGCAGTACGGGATCGAGGACGGCGCGATCATCGAGATCGAGTCCAGCCGGGCAACGATCCTGGGCGTGGCCGCGTTCGCCGACGACGTTCCTTCGGGGGTGATCTCGATGGCGCACTCGTGGGGCGACGTTCCGGAGAAGGACCAGGACGTGCGCAGCATCGGCGGCAGCACGAACCGCCTCGTGAACAACGAGGAGGCATACGACCCGATCACGGGCATGGCGCGGCAGAGCGCGATCCCCGTCAACATCCGCCCGGCGAAAGAGCCGGTAGGCGCCAGCTAGGCGAGGAGGCATCCATGGCGGACATGAAGTCCGGCACGAACGACGTCTGGGAGGCGATCTACACGCAGCGGGCCATCCGCCGCTGGACGGATCAGGAAGTCCCGGACGAGCTGATCTGGAAGGTGATCGAGGCGGGCACGAAGGCCCCGTCGGGGAGCAACACGCAGCCCTGGCGGTTCGTCGTCATCAAGGACCAGGAGACGCGGGACGCGATCTCGGCGCAGCTTCGCAAGGGGCTCGAGAACCCCGGTCTGCAGTCGATGATCGACAACGCGATCAAGTCCGGGACGAAGGGCGAGCGCCTGATGATGACGGGCGCGCGCGGGCTCTTCGAGAACCTGGCGTCGGCGCCGGTCTTCATCGTGCCCTGTCTCTACCAGGTGACGTCGCCGACGCAGGATCCCCAATCGCTGCTGGCGGGAAGCTCCATCTACCAGGCGGTGCAGAACATCATGCTGGCCGCACGGGCGCTGGGGCTCGGCACCGTGATGACGACGTTCCAGGGCGCCGTCGACGGTGTGCTGCGGGAGCGCTGCGGGATTCCCGACGAGGCGGTCCCGGCGGCCATCATCCCGATGGGGTTCCCCGACGCGAACTTCGGCCCGACCAACCGCAAGCCGGTGGACGAAGTCACGAACTGGGAGCGCTGGGACGTCACCCAGACTCGCGACTAGCGCGGGGCGGCGCCGGCACGAACGAGGGGTCGAGCGATGATCGCGCTCTACCGCTTCTGGCCAGAGGTGCGTGCGACGGTGCGCGAAGCAGTCGAGGGCGCATCGCCGGCAAGCAGCGGTGACGGTGGGCTTTCGCTCGCGGAGGTGACGACGACGCTGGGGGCGTACGACCTCGCCGTCGACATCGGGGAGGCGGGGAGCGCGGGGGAAGCGGCCTCGCGGGCGCTCGGCGTGGCGGAGGCGGTCGTGGCAGGGCAGGTGTGGCGCGAGGGGAGTGGCTGGGCGGCGGGGGTGGAGGCGACGGGCATCGCGGTTCCCGAGCCGGAAATCGAGGCGTTCGACGACATCCCGGCGGACGTGCCGTTCCTGCTGCTGCGGGCGATGGGGGGCTGGAACCTGGTGGCCTCGCCGGATCGGGAGACCTGGCTGACGCTCTCGATGACGTTCCTGAACCGCCGCGCCTACCAGCGTTTCAACACGGAGGGGGCGTGGTTCAGCCCGGACGTGAACGAGCTGGCCTCGCTGGTGATGGGAACGCACAACACGCGGGACGTGGAAGGCACCTGCCTCACCTACGGGATCCCGGGGCTCTCGCTGGTGGACTGGGAGGACGAGGGGCAGGCGGCGCTGAGCGGGGGCGAGCCGGAGGCATCGCGGAGCGCGATGCTGGCGGAGGAGCTGCACTACGCAGCGCTGCTGCGGACGCCGGCTGATTCGCTGCGCGAGGCGCTGGCGCCGCTGGGGTCCGAGCTGTTCGTGGAGTAGGGGCTTAGCGCAGGGGCTCGACGACCATCACGGCCTGACCGACCACGTCGCCGGCTTCGAGCAAGGCGGTGGCCTCGTTCACCTGCTCGATGGTGCAGCGGAAGGTGACGATGCCGGGAATGGGGAGGCGGCCATCCTCCATCCACTCGAGGAGAATGGGCACGTCCTGGTCGGGGTCCGGGGGGTCAGGAAGGGTGTAGCCGCCGGCGGAGACGAGGGCGTCGAACTCTTCCCGGCGCTCGTCCGTTCCGGGAAGCCCCACGGCGATGGCGGAACCACCCTCGCGCACGGGCGCGCGTCCGGGGCGGGAGGCCGTCTCGAACTCGTAGACGCAGTCGAAGAGGTGGTCGACGCCGCCGGGAACGAGCTCGCCGATACGCTCGACGGCGGCGGCGCTGCTGAGGTTCAGGGTCCCGGTGGCGCCGGCCGCGCCGGCGGCTTCGAGGCGCTCGCCGTCGCGGGCGACGGCGATGATCGTGCCGGCGCCGGCCGCGGCGGCGGCGGCGATGGTCGAGAGGCCGACGCCGGCGCAGCCGAAGACGGCGACGGTGTCGCCCTCGGCGACGCCCGCGGTGCGGACGGCGCTGGCGGCGAGGAGGGAGGTGTTGCCGAGGACGGAGGCGCCCTCCTTGTCCATCAGGTTGGGGATGGGAACGACGAACTGCTCGTCGAGGACCAGGTTCGTGCCCCACGCGCCGGCGGGGGCAACGTCGGTTTCGATGCCGTCGTCGAACTCGACGAGAGGGAGCTCCGGCTCGCGGCCGGAGTCGGCACTCCAGGGGGTGATGAGGACGACGTCATCGACCCGGCAGCGGGTCACCTCGCTGCCGACCTCGAGGACGCGGGCGGTGCCCTCACGGCCGGGGATGACGGGAAGATCCTGGGGCTCCTCGACCTGGTGGAGCTGGCCGTGCTCGATACCGGCGGCGTAGATCTCGAGCACAACCTGGTGGGGCCGGGGATCGGGCAGCTCCAGTTCCTGGATGGCGCAGACGCCAAAGTCGCCTTCGAGGACGACGACACGGGCGGTGGTGGGCATGGGGCGGTGCCGTCCTAGCGCTCGACGTAGGGCCCGAGGAGCTGGGGCACCCGCAGGTCCTCGGGGATGCGCTCGGGGCCGATCATGCGGTCGAGCTGCTCGGCGCAGTTCCAGATGCGGCGCTCCTGGTAGCTGACGGGCATGCCCGTGAGGCCGGGGGAGTTCAGCGACTTCTGCATGGGCGCCATGTTGCGGGTGTCCTCCTCCATGACGACGTCAAAGCCGTCGAGGCGGCCCTGCCAGGTGTCGGAGGTGACGGGGGAGGGGCGGTCACCCCAGTCGACGCAGAAGGTGATCCACTCGAAGCGGGTGGTGCCTACGTCGAGGGGCCAGGCCAGGAGGAAGGGCATGCCCGTGGCGCTCACGGGGGTGACGAGGTTGGGGAACGCGCTGAAGGCGGTGCTCGTGCAGCGAGTCATGCCGTTGACGGTCTTGATCTCCACCATGCCGTCGTCGCCGACGCCGAAGGCCTGGCGGTCGAGGTCGACGCGCCAGTCGAGCTGATGGTCCATACCCGTCATCTCAGCGGCGCGCTTGGAGAGGGGCGTGATCATGCGGGAGTGGCCGTTGGGGAGGACGCCCATGGTGGCGCCGCGCTGGTCGAGGCCGGAGACGCCCGCCTTCTGGTGGATGTGCTTGAAGTGGTAGACCTCCTGGAAAGCCTCGACAGTGACCTTCCAGTTGCAGGGGATGATGGTCCAGCGCTTGTCGATCATGCGGAGCGAGGCGCCCTGGAACATCGACATCTGCTCGGGGAGGGGATGGAGCCAGTCGAGCAGGGGTTCGGCGTCTGGATCCTGGTTGATGAAGACCCAGCCATCCCAGCTCTCGCAGCGAAGCTCACGGATCCTGTGCCGGTCCTCGGGGATGCCGGCCTTGTCGCCGACGAACTTCCCGGTGGTGAAGTCGTAGAGGTGGCCCTCGGAGGAGCGGAAGACGCCCTCGGGGAGCTTGCGGCGGGGGAACTCCTGCTGGAACTGGAGGTTATTGCCGGCGGAGTCGAACTCCTTCCAGTGGAAGAGGTGGCTGTCGTCGGGGACATCAAAAATGGGGGAACCGTCGACCGAGGCGTTCTCGAAGGCGTGGATGGCAAGGTCCTCGCCACGCACGAGGATGACCTGGATGCCGAGGTGATCCCAGACCTGGTAGGAGCCCGGCTCGGGAAGCTCCTCCTCGCGGGTGGCGTAGAGCCAGACCGTGGGCCAGAAGTGCTTCATCTCGAGGTCGAAGAACTCCTGGCTGCGGTAGCGCCCGGCGGGGAGGTCGGGGAACTTGGGGAAGCCCTCGGGCGGTCCCTCGCGCGAGAACTCGTAGCGGATCTCATCCTTCAGCCGTTCGACGAGCGCTTCCTGCATGGGGCTCCTCCGGGTCCGGCGCTGGCCGCGCCGGTCGCGTCCTGCGATTCTACGCGCTGACGGCGGAGCCGCCGACGAGCCGAGGAGAAGCCCATGATTCGCCACATCGTCACGATCACGCTGCGGGAGGACGCCACGGCGGAGGACATCGAGTCGTTCTTCGAAGAGCTTGTGCCGATCAGCGAGCACCCGAAGGCGATCGAGTACTACTGCGGCTGGAACTTCCAGGACCTGGGCGACCCGTGCGACATCGGGATCTCGTGCGCGTTCGCGAGCCAGGCCGACTTCGAGGAGTACATGGCGTCGCCGGATCACGGGCCGCCGGGGGTGTACCTGCGGCGCATCTCGGACCGCTGGAGCGTGATCGACTACGTGGAGGGCTCGCCCCTCGAGGGGCGGGCCGCGACGCGGGCGGAGCGGGGGCCAGCGTGAGCGAGCGGCCGCTGATCGCGATCACGCTGGGAGATCCGGCCGGGATCGGGCCGGAGGTGGCAGTGAAGGCGCTGGAGCGGGAGGAGCTGCGCTCGGAGGCGCGGCTGTTCCTGCTGGGCTCGCCGACAAGCGCGGCGGCGGCGATGCGGCTCGTGGGGTCGACGCGCGAGCTGCGTCCGGTGCGGAGTGCGGGGGACGTGCGCGGGGAGGCGGGGACGACGGAGGTGCTGGTGGTCGGTGGGTTCCGGGAGGACTACTTCGCGATGGGGGAGCACTCGGTGGTGGCGGGGGAGGCCTCGCACGTCTGGGTGGAGGCAGCGGCGCGGATGGCGCTGGCGGGGGAGGTGGATGCGATCGTGACGGCGCCCATCAACAAG
Organism: Dehalococcoidia bacterium; assembly: GCA_009839725.1. Classification (GTDB taxonomy): domain Bacteria; phylum Chloroflexota; class Dehalococcoidia; order Tepidiformales; family Tepidiformaceae; genus UBA2991. The sequence continues at coordinate 10,447 of VXPF01000014.1, forward strand.
GAGTCGTGGCAACTGGCGGGGAGCTCGGACACGGGGCACCAGGAGGTGTTCAAGCGGCTCTCGGCGTCGGAGCACGTGGCGACGATGCTGATCACGGGGAACCTGCGCTGCATGCACCTCTCGACGCACAAGACGCTGGCGGAGGCGTGCGCCTACGTGACGCGCGAGAACGTGCTGGAGGCGATCCGGCTGACGGACCGGCACTTCCGCGAGTGGGGGTTCGGTGAGCCGCGCATCGGGGTGGCGGCGCTCAACCCGCACGCGGGAGACGGGGGGCTAATCGGCACGGAGGAGCTGACGGAGATCGGGCCGGCGGTGGAGGATGCGCGGGGAGAGGGGATTGCGGCGACGGGGCCGGTACCGGCGGACTCGGTGTTCCCCCAGGCGATCGCGGGCCAGTACGACGTGGTGGTCGTGATGTACCACGACCAGGGGCACATCGCGATCAAGGTGCATGGCTTCGAGGAGAGCATCAGCGTGAACCTGGGGCTGCCGTTCATCCGCACGTCGGTCGACCACGGGACGGCGTTCGACATCGCGGGGCAGGGCGTGGCGGACGAGACGAGCATGGTCGAGGCGATCACGACGGCGATCCGTCTCGCGAAGCGTCAGGGCCTTTCTCGCACCGCCGAACCCTTCTAGCCCACGGGATCATCAGCGCCGTAAGGGCTCACTTCCGAGGGTTCAGCACGCCCGCAGTGTCCGAGCGGGGCTCAGAAGATGGCCAGCGGATTCGCCGGGCTGCCGGTCCCGCCGCTCATGCGCAGGGGCGAGAGGACGAACTGGAACTCCCAGCGACCGAGCCGCTCGCAGGTCTCGGCGAGCTGCTCGAAGTTGGCGTTGTCGAGGAGGTGGAGGCCCATGGCTGTGAGGCTGACGATGTGGACGGGCTGGTTCATGGCGCTGTAGCCGGAGGGCATGGCGTCCTGGGCGGTATCGGCGCCGATGACGGCGGCGCCGCGCTCGTGCAGCCAGGGCAGGCTGGCGGCGTGCCAGCCGGGGTAGCCGGCGGCGGGGAGCTGTTCGCGGCCGAGCTCGCCCTTCTTGCGGCCGTAGCCGGGGCGCAGGAGGACGGCGGCGCCGGGTTCGACGCGCACGTTCTGGCGGGCCTCGGCGGCCTCGAGGTGCTCGGGGTAGACGCCCTCGCCCGGGTCGAGCCAGGGGCGGTCCTGGGCGGCGGCCACATCGAGGAGGACGCCGCGGGTGACGATGCCGTCTTTGAGGGCGGTGATGGCGTGGTGGGTAGCGCCGAGCCCGGAGGTGACCAGCTCGGCGGGCTTGCCGTTGTACATCTTCCCGTCCCAGAAGAAGTGGCAGAGGCCATCGATGTGGGTGATGGCGTAGCCGTGGAAGATGAAGCCGATGAACTCGAGGGCGCCGGCGTTGCGGGCGCCGGTGGCGCCGACACGGTGCTCGTCGTTGAGCCCCTGGCCGGTGGAGAGCATGTAGCGCTGGGGGGTGCCGAAGGCGTGGTCGGGCTGGGGGCGCGTCTCGATCTCCCAGGAGCAGGAGACGCTAATGCCCTCCCGCACGAGGGCGGCGGCGGCGCGGCGCTTCTCGGGCGTGATCAGGTTGAGGGTGCCGAGCTCGTCGTCGTCGCCCCAGCGGCCCCAGTTGGAGAGGGTGTCGAGGAAGCCGAGAACCTCATCATCGGTAGGTGCGGTGGGCATGGCGGACCTCCGGCGCGGTGGATGCGGGGAGGATGGGCG
>VXPF01000048.1 GCA_009839725.1 Dehalococcoidia bacterium
CCCCCCCCCCCCCCTTTTTTTTTTTACACCCATAACCCGCATAACTACATTCATCTACGTTTCTTGGGCTCGTATATTGTTATAATAGAAAGCCCCACGGCCACACCGGTCGCCACAGCACCCACGGCAACGCCTCCCCCGCCCACCGAGCCTCCCCGAACAGGCCCGCCGGCCGCCTCCATCGAGCCGGCCTTCCCCGGACTGCCCGCGCTCAAGCTCCCCGTCGACCTTGTCGAGGTCCCCGGGCACGACCTCTTCCTCATCGCAGTGCAGGACGGCGTTGTCTACGCCGTGCCCCGGAGCGGTCCCTACGACAGCCCCCGCATCGTCCACGACCAGCGTGAGCGAACCCTCCGCCATGGCTACGAGGAAGGCTTTTTCTCCCTCGTCCTCGACCCCGACTTCGACCGAAACGGGTACGTCTACGCCTACTACAGTCACCGGCCCGCCCCGGACGAGCGCTCCACCCGACTCGTCCGTTTCGAGACGACCGGCCAGGGCGACTCCTTCACCCTCGACGGCTCGAGCGAGCTGATCATCCTCGAAGTCCCCCAGCCGGAGTGGCCCCACAACGGTGGCGCCCTCGCCTTTGGCCCCGACGGGACGCTCTACCTCGGCTTGGGCGACGGCGGCGGCGATGGCGACCCCCGCCGCCACGGGCAGAACGCGCAGACCTTGCTGGGCACGATCATCCGCATCGATGTGCGGGGCGTCACGGCCGGCGCTCCCTACCGCATCCCGCCCGACAACCCCTTCGTCGACGGAGAGGATGGCCTCCCCGAGATATGGGCCTACGGCATGCGCAACCCCTGGCGCGTCAGCTTCGATCCCGCGACCGGCCTTCTCTGGGCCGGCGACGTCGGCCACTACGCCAGGGAGGAAATCGATGTCATCCACCCCGGCGCCAACTATGGGTGGAGCGTCATGGAGGGGTCCCTCTGCTTCTTGCCCTCGGAAGGTTGCGACCGTACGGGACTCACCCTCCCCGTCTGGGAGTACGGTCGCTCCGACGGTTGCGCCATCATCGGCGGCCACGTCTACCGCGGCGAGGCGATCCCCTCCCTGCGCGGCTGGTACGTCTTCAGCGACTACTGCACCGGCCGAATCTGGGCGATCCACGCCGCCAAGGCTGCCGCTCGCGAGTTCGTCGAGCCGGTGCTCCTCTGGGAGGGAGGCCCCGGCTTCGTGCTCTCCATCGCCCGCGACACCAGCGGAGAGCTCTATCTCCTCAGTGGAGACGAGGACTTCCCGGACCGCATCTACCGGATCGTTCCGCAGTAGGGACCCACTTCAGTCGCTCCCGTCCGCTACTGGAACACCACCGTCTTGTTGCCGTAGACGAGCACGCGATCCTCGACATGCCAGCGCACCGCTCGCGCCAGTACCACCCGCTCGAGCTCCCGGCCCAGCCGCATCAGTTCCGCGCGGTTGTCGCGGTGTGTCACCCGCAGGACGTCTTGCTCGATGATCGGTCCCGCATCGAGGTCCTCCGTGGCGTAGTGCGCCGTCGCCCCGATGATCTTCACCCCCCGCTCCTCCGCCTGCCCATAGGGGTCCGCCCCCGCGAACGCCGGCAGGAAGGAGTGGTGGATGTTGATGACCCTCCGCGGAAACTCGTCCAGGAAGGTCGGCGTCAGGATCTGCATGTAGCGGGCGAGCACCACCAGGTCCACGCGGCCCCGCAGCCGCTCGAGCATCTGCTTCTCCTGCTCGACCTTCGTCTCGCGCGTCACCGGAAGGCACTCGAACGGCACGTCGAAGCGATCGGCCAGCGGCCGCAGGATCTCGCGGTTCGAGAGCACCATCACGATCTCGGCCGGCAGCTCTCCCGTGCGTGCCCGCCAGAGCAGGTCCAGCACGCAATTCGGCTCGCGCGTGCCGAGGATGGCGATACGGGGCCGGTCGGAGCTATAGGAGACCGACCACTCCATGTCGAACCGGCCTGCGACCTCGTCGCCGAACCCTGTGGCCACCTCGGCCGCCGGTACGTTGCCGTTCACGAGGTCGTACTCCACGCGAAGGAAGAACCGGGGGTGTTCCCCGCTCGTCGAGTGCTGGTCGGCCTGCAGGATGTTGGCGCCGTGCCGGTAGAGGTAGTCGAAGACCGCCGAGACGACGCCAGGGCGGTCGGGGCATTGCACCCGCAACCGCGTGGTGCCCTCGCCTGATGAGTCGCTCACGCCCTGATCATACGGCCTTAACGAGGCGGGAGTGGCCCATTTGTGGCAGGCGTGGTCGTGCTATTGGTACATGATCAGGTCCGGGACCTGATCGAGCGCCTGCACTTGCTCCGGCGTCATCACCGGCGTGTCCTGGTCGAAGAACAGCTTCAGCGCCGGCCGCTCCGAGGGCGCCGTGAGGGCGTACCAGTCGTAGTGCCGCAGCTTCAACCTGGCCGTCCCGAAGCCGTCCATGTCGATCATGACCTCTACGCCCTCGACATCCACCACGTCAGAGCGGTTCTGGATCATCTTCGCCGCGAACTGGTGCACCATCAGGATCTTGGGAGGGATGTCCCCCTCTTCTTCCACGAGCGTGGCCAGGTAGTGTTGCACCTCGTTGATCTGCTCCCCCCAGATGCCGCCGATGGCCAGGCCCGGGCGCACGCCCAGGTGCTCCGTCGCGAACTCCGGATCCAGCGCCATGTGCACGAACGGCTCGCGCAGGAACGGCTCCAGCAGCTGCACCTCCGCCAGGGGGTCGCTCCACCCGATCTGCACGTCCAGGAACAGGATCATGTCCCGCTCGCGCGCCGCCTCCACGTACTCGGCGATCACGTCGTGCGAGAGCCGCGACAGCCAGGTCCCGTCCCGTGTTGGGTACGCCTGGGCCACGCCCGTAATCAGGTGGTAGGCCGGGATCACCTCGCGCGGACCGTTCAGCATGTCGTAGTGCGCGGCCCACTCGGCCACCGAGTTCGCCACCTCCGCCGGCGTCCCGTGCCCCAGCACGCCCATCGCGGGCACGCCCGGGTACCCGTAGAACGACACCACCTGGGCATCCTCGAACACCGACCGGGTCGTCGCAGGCCTCGGGAACGTCCAGGCTCGCTCGACGTCCGAAACCACGAGGTACTCGCCACCGGGCCTGAAGTGCGTCAGGCCACCCAGCAGCCCCCCGACCCCGTCGCCCCAGCCCTTCACCGGAAGCGGTTGCCCTTCGACGAACGACCACACGGAGAGCCCCGGAACCGTGCCATCTGGTTGCCGTTTCCAGTTCACCCAGCCCAGGGCCCGTCCCGCGAACACGTCGCGCAGGGCCATCTGTGGCCCCGTCCAGTGCACTGCCGTAGCTCCCTCGCGGAGCATCAGGTCGCACTGGGGAATGCCGTTGAGGCCGCTGATTGGCACCCGCTCCGCCCAGCCAAGCGATGCCGACTCCACCTCGACGCTGGCGTCGTGCCCGTGGCAGATGTAGGCCCGCTCGCCCTTCAGCCGCAGCGGCGCCTCCGAGTCCACGACGTGGCCCGAGGTCTCGCCCCCCGGCAGGCGTAGATCGATTTCCGTGGGCAGGTCGCAGGAGACCTCGATCGACAGGGGCGTGCTCAAGGGCCCGATCGGGGCTGGAATGAGGCCATTGTTGGAGGGCGCGGTATGGACCGCCTCCACCGAGGCCTGGCAGGCCGCAGCGGCCGCCTTCGCTGGACTGCTTGCGGCGACGAGGGCCGCAATCCCCACCAGAGCTACCAGACCCACGACAAGTCGGATGGACGTCACACGCATGGCGCGGAACCCCTCCAGGGCAGCCACCAGGCCCTTCGGGGAAAATATTAGCAAAGTGCGTATGCATTTGGCTATTTCTTAACGAATCCCTTAGCCAATCCTCATCTTTCCTTCACCACTAGAATCGCGCCCTGGCCCACCCGGCATCCGGAGGAGTCCCATGACCACGACCGAACAGCCCGCCCCCATCCATCAACAGGTCGGCCGCGGCTTCAGCCGTAGGCTGATTCGCGGTGTCCTGCTCCTCCTCCCGCTCATGATCACGTTCTGGCTGATCCAGTTCGCCTTCCAGACCATGGACGGCCTGCTCCAGCCCATCATCTCCGCCATCGCCGGCGACGAGATTCCGGGCCTCAGCTTCGCCATCATCATCGTCGCGCTCTTCGTGGTTGGAGCCCTCAGCTCCAACGTCCTCTTCCGAACTCCCGGCTACCTGTTCGAACGCGGCGTCATGGCCCTCCCTGGCGTGGGTTCTGTCTACAGCACCACCAAGAAGCTCCTCCCGGGCTCCGACCAGGGCGCCCGCGCCGCGACTGGCTTCGACACCGTCGTGCGCATCGAATACCCCCGCGAGGGCGTCTTCTCGGTGGGCTTCCTCATGGGCTACATCGAGGACGGCGACGGCGTGAAGTGCGGCGTCGTCTACATGCCTTCGACACCCATGCCCCAGTCCGGCTGGCTGGTCCAGCTGCCCGTCGACAAGATCCAGATCATGGACTGGAACTCCGCCCAGGCGATGCAGTACATCGTCTCCGCAGGCGTCAGCTGCCCGAGCAACATGACGATGGCCGCCATCGAAGTCCCCTCGTGAGAGTAGCGGCGAGGGTGGCCCTGCCCTTGGGGCCCGCCCGTTCCTGTACCATCCCCCCGGCGCCGCATGCGGGCGGCGAGGAGGGCCGACATGGCAGACGAGATGCGCATCCAGGTCATGAACGGCGGACCCTACGTCGTTTCCGGCGGCGTCCCCCTCACGGAGATGGCCCCCGTCCAGACCCTCAACGGCGAAAACGTCGACTGGCACGTCCTCCGCGAGCTCGATGAGTCACGCGACCTCTACGCCCTCTGCCGCTGCGGCCGCTCCAACGACAAGCCCTACTGCGACGGCTCCCACGCAACCGAGCCCTGGGCCGAGGCCGAGACCGCCGACCGCCGCCCCATGGCCGACCGCGCCAACCGTATTGAGGGCCCCGCCGGCGTCATGCTCGACGACGAGTCCATCTGCATCGGCGCCGGGTTCTGTGGCACGAAGACCACGAACGCCTGGGACCTGATCAACGAAGAGGGCGACGAGGCCGCCGAACGTGTGACCGCGATGGTCGCCCGCTGCCCCACCGGACGCCTCGCCATGATCAGCGCCGGCGGCGATTCCCTGGAGCCCGCCGCCGACCCCGAGATCGCCGTCGTTCCCGGCGGCCCGCTCTGGGTCCGCGGCGGCGTCAGTGTCGAGAGTGCCGACGGCGCCCCCTGGCCCGGCCAGAGCCGCCGTACCCTCTGCCGCTGCGGCGCCTCCAACAACAAGCCCTTCTGCGACGGCGCCCACAGCGACATCCACTTCGACGAGCGCTAGGACCGGGAGCGCTCGCGGCTCCGGTACGGTGCCCGAGAGCGGGTCAGCCGCTGCTAGCCCACCAGCCGCTTCATCGTCGCGCCGATCTCCGCCGGCGAGTCCGAAACCACGGCGCCCGCAGCCCGCAGCGCCGCCTTCTTGTTCTCCGCCTTGCCGTCTTCGCCCGAGATGATCGCGCCCGCGTGACCCATGCGCCGCCCCGGAGGCGCGGTCGCCCCCGCGATGAACGCGACCACGGGCTTCCGCACATGCTCCTTCACGTACGCAGCCGCCTCCTGCTCGGCGCTCCCGCCGATCTCCCCCACCATGACGATCGCGTCCGTGTCCGGATCCTCGTTCAGCATCCGCACCGCCTCGCGCTGCGGCGTCCCGATGATCGGGTCGCCACCCACGCCGATGCAGGTGCTCTGCCCCAGCCCCTCCGCCGTCAGCTGCGCCACCACCTCGTACACCAGCGTCCCCGAGCGGCTCACCACGCCTACGCGGCCCGGCAGGAACACTTCGCCCGGCATGATGCCCACGCGCGTCTGCGTTCCTGGCGTGATCACGCCCGGGCAGTTCGGCCCGATCAGCATCGTCGGGCCCTCCTTCAGCGCCTGCTTCACGCGCACCATGTCCATCACGGGAATGCCCTCCGTGATGCAGACCGCCAGCGGCACCGCCGAGGACGCCGCCTCCAGGATCGCGTCCGCCGCGAACGGCGCCGGCACGAAGATGATGCTTACGTTCGCGCCTGTCTCCCGCACCGCCGTGTCCACCGTCGGGAAGATGGGAACGCCGTCCTGCTCCTCGCCGCCGCGCCGCGGGTGCACCGCCGCCACCACGTTCGTCCCGTAGGCGATCGACCGGCGCATGTGATTCGCGCCTTCCGTGCCGATCCCCTGAACCATCAGTCGCGTGTTCTCGTCGAGAAGGACGCTCATCGAAGCTCCCGCGCGCGCCGCGCCGCCGAAATAAGCCCGCGCGCCCCTCGGCGCTCGCGAGCCTCCGCATTCTAGCCGCGCCTCCCGATGGCGCTAGCCGCGCAGCCCCCTCCGGCCCGCAGCCGCCGCCGCTGCTACGATTACGCACCGACTCACCAGTCACCAACCACCGACCACTGGAGATCCCCCATGGCCATGGCTCTCGAAGGCATCAAGGTCCTCGACCTCTCCCGCCTTGCTCCCGGCCCCTACTGTTCCATGCTTCTCGCCGACTTCGGCGCCGACGTCACCCTCGTCGAGGCCGTACCCGGCGTGAACGCCAAGCTTGCCGGCCCCGCCGCCGACCCCGAGGCCGCCAAGCGCGCCGCCGCCTACAACGCCCTCGGCCGCGGCAAGCGTTCCATCGCCCTCAACCTCAAGAACGAGGCCGCACGCGAGATCTTCTACGAGCTCGTCAGGGGCGCCGACGTCGTCCTCGAGGGCTTCCGCCCGGGCGTCGTCAAACGCCTTGGTGTCGACTACGACACCCTCTCCGCCGTCAACCCCCGCATCGTCTACTGCTCCCTCTCCGGCTTCGGCCAGACCGGCCCCTACAGCAACCTCGTCGGGCACGACATCAACTACATCTCCATCGGCGGCGCCCTCGGCGTCATCGGCCGCCCCGGATCCGCCCCCGCCATCCCCGTGAACCTCCTCGCCGACTTCGCCGGCGGCGGGCTCATGGCCGCCTTCTCCATCTGCGCCGCCCTCCTCGCCCGCGAGCACACCGGCCGCGGCCAGACCGTCGACATCGCCATGAGCGACGGCGTCCTCTCGCTCATGACCCAGGCCATGACCGGCTTCTTCTCGACCGGCACGCCCCTTCGCCCCGGCGAGGGCTTGCTCACCGGCGCCCGCCCCTGGTACGACACCTACCAGTGCAGCGATGGGCGCTGGTTCTCCATCGGCAGCATCGAACCGCACTTCTACGAGGCCCTCTGCCGCACCCTCGGCGCAGAGGAGTTCCTCGGGAAACAGCACGACCCCTCCGTCTGGCCCGCCATGCGCGCGCGCTTCGAGGAGATCTTCGCCACCAAAACCGCCGACGAGTGGATGGCCATCATGTCCGAGCACGACATCTGCGCTTCCCCCGTCCTCGAACAGGAGAACATCGTCACCGACCCACACAATGTCGCCCGCGACATGGTCGTCACCGTCGAGACGCCCGCCGGCCCCGTCCAGCAGGTCGGCGTCGGTCCCAAGCTCGGCGACACACCCGGCCGCGTCACCCGTGGCGCGCCACTGAACGGCGAGCACACCGATGAGGTGCTCGCCTCCATCGGCTACGACGCCGACCGCATCGCCGCCCTCCGCGCCGACGGCGCGGTCGGCTAGCCCCCGCTCGCCAGAAGGAGCACACCATGGAATATCGCGTCGTCGCCACCGACATCGAGTTCGCCGAGGGGCCCCTGGAGCTCCCCGACGGCGACATCCTCTTCACCGAGATTCGCGCCGGCACCCTCACCCGCGTCTCCACCGACGGCTCCCGCCGGGAGACCTTCGCGACCACGGGCGGCGGCCCCAACGGCGCCGCTATCGGCCCCGACGGCGCCATCTACGTCACCCAGAACGGCGGCTTCCAGTGGTCCGAGAGCCGCACCTCCAGCGGCCAGCGCATGATCTCGCCCGGCCCCCGTCCCGAGGACGGTGGCTATATCGGTGGCCAGATCCAGCGCGTCAGCCCCGACGGCTCCGAGGTCACGACCGTCTACTCCGAGTGCGACGGCGAGCCCCTGAAGGGTCCGAACGACCTCGTCTTCGACCGCGAGGGCAACTTCTACTTCACCGATCACGGCAAGCGCTACGGCCGCCAGCGCGACATCACCGGGGTCTTCTATGCCTCCCCGAAGGGCGACTTCATCCGCGAGATCATCTTCCCCCTCGAAGCCCCCAACGGCATCGGCCTCAGCCCCGACGAGCGCACCCTCTACGTCGCCGAGACTCCCACCGGCCGCCTCTGGGCCTTCGACATCACCGCCCCCGGCGAGATCGGCGACCGCCACGTCGTCGCCACCGTCCCCGCCGCCGCACCCCTCAACTACGCCATGTGCGATTCCATGTGTGTCGACGGCGAGGGCAACGTCCTCGTGGCCACCATCATCAACGGCGGCATCACCTCCGTCTCCCCCGATGGCGCGACCGTCTGGCACGAACCCCTGCCAGACCGCATTACCACCAACGCCTGCTTCGCCGGCCCCGACCTCCGCACCCTCTACGTCACCATGGGCGCGATGGGGCAGCTTGTCGCCTTCGATGACTGGCCCACCCGCGGCCATCGTCTCAACTTCCAGGCCGAGGCGCCCCCGGCGTGATGGCGGCCTTCGGGGCTACCGTCCTCGTCTGTGCCGTGGGTCTCGCCCTGCTGCGGGTCACGGTGGCCGCCCCCCAGCGCTGCCCCGAGATCACCCCCGAATCCCTCGCCACCTCCGCCTCCGCCTCCGCCGACTGGATCGAGATCGCCCAGTACCCCGACGGCCGCTACGTCTACGAGTACAACGCCGAGACCGACTCCCTCCCCGATGACTACAACGTCGTCCGCCACGCCGGCGTCACCATGTCGCTCTACCAGGCGGTCGCGCTGGGCGACCAGTCGCGCCTGCAGGCCGCCGACCTTGGGACGGCCTGGATGCAGGCCAACCTCATCGAGCACGACGACTGGGTCGCCCTCCGCAACCCCGTGACCGGCCGCGTGAAGCTCGGCGCCAGCTCGCTCATGCTCGCCGGCCTCGCCCAGCGCCGCCTCGCCACCGACGACCCCGCCTACGACGACCTCATGCGCCGCCTCGCCCGCTTCCTCGTCGTCATGCAGCTTCCCGACGGCGCCATGCTCAACTACTGGAACCCCGCCACCGGCGAGCCCGACCCCACCGTCCGCTCGCGCTACGCCACCGGCGAGGCCCTCTGGGCCCTCGCCCAGATGCACCGCCACTTCCCCGGCGAAGGCTGGGACGAACCCTCCTGGCGCATCGCCGACTACCTCGCCCTCCACCGCGATGAGGTCGAGGGTCTCGACTTCCCGCCCTGGCCCGACCAGTGGGCCGCCTACAGCCTCTCTGAGATGGCCGACTGGCCCCTCGAGGACCATCACATCGAGTACGCCCGCGCCATCGCCGAGCGCTTCGGCTTCCTCATCCGCGTCGAGTCCCAGCGCACCGGCGGCTTCATCAACGAGCCCTTCCACGGAAGGCTCACGCGCGCCGCCGGGCTCGGCACCTGGGTCGAGGGTCTCACCTCCATGTGGCGCCTCGCCCGCACCGACGAGCGCCTCGCCGATCTCGAGCCGAAGCTCGCCGAGCGCGCCCTCTGCGGGGCGGGCATCCTCGCCTCCCGCCAGATCACGTTCCGGGAGAGCGCCGCCTGGCCCAGCCCCGACCTCGCCGCCGGCGCCTGGTTCCGCGACGGCATCACCCGCATGGACGACCAGCAGCACGCCCTCTCCGGCCTCGCCCTCACAGAGGCTATCCTTGCCACCCGGGAGGAGGCCCCATGAGCGGACTCGGCATGACCATCCTTCTCATCTTTGCGGCGGTGAACCCTCCCGCCGTCCTCGCCACCGTGAACCGGGCCGTCGAGGAGCGCCTCCACTGGAAGGTCGCCGCCATCGCCTTCCTCGCCGCCGCCGCCCTCCTCCTCGCCGCCACCTTCGCCGCCGACGCCTTCCTCGACGCCCTGCAGCTCGAGCCGGAGACGTTCCGCATCTCCGCCGGCATCGTCATGGCGGTCACGGGCGTCGCCCTGCTCCTCTTCGGCCCCTTCTCCTACCCCGTCGAGCCGGGTTGGAAGGGCGCCCTCCTCCCCTTCGCCTTCCCCCTCCTCGCCAGCCCCGCCGCCTTCGCCGCCGTCCTCACCCGCTCCGCCGACAAGGGGGAGCCCGGGGCGGTCCTCGCCTCCCTCATCGTCGTCGGGGCCGTGGCCGCGGGCGTCTTCGCCCTCTCCGGGCGGTCCACGCCCTTCGCCGGCCCCCTGTCCCGCCTCATCGGCGCCGTCCTCATCTTCCGCGCCGTCGGCCTCGTCATCGACGGCATTCGCTCCGTCTGACAACCCCCGGAAGGAGCACGCCGTGCCCGACCTCGACCCGGATGCCCTCCAGCGAGTCCTCGACGAGACCGCGATCCGCAACCTCTACTTCCGCTACGCCCGCGGCGTCGACCGCCTTGACCCCGAGCTGCTCCGCTCCTGCTTCCACGAGGACGCCCACATCACCACCCGCAACCGGGAGGTCCGCGACGACTTCGTGAAGAACGTCATGGTCGGCCTCTCTCGCTTCAAGATGACCCAGCACGTCACCACCAATGTCTGGGTCGAGATCGATGGCGATACGGCGAAGGGCGAGGCCTACGCCCAGGCCAACCACCGCGCCCCCGGCGAGAACGGCGAGCCCGACACCGACTACCGCTGGGGCGGTCGCTACGTCGACCGCTTCGAGCGCCGCGACGGTGTCTGGAAGTTCAGCGACCGCATCGTCATCCACGACATGGACCGAGTCGTGAAGGTCGACGAGGTCTGGGACCCGCCCGGACTCGGCTTCACCGAGGGCTCCCACTCGACCGACGACATCGTCTACCAGGAGTAGCGCCCTTCGGAGGAACGCCATGAGGCCCGACGACATCATTAGCGCCCACGACATCCCCTCGGACGAGCTCTTCCACTTCGCCATGGCCGTCCCCGACCTCCAGGCCGCCATGGACCAGCTCGGCCCCGCCCTCAACGTGAACTGGACCTCCATCTGGTCCATGACGCGGAAGATGGACACCCCCGAAGGCCCCACCACCGACGAGATGCAGGCCGTCTACTCCCGCCAGGGACCGCCCTACGTCGAGCTCGTCAGTGGCCATGGCAGCGGCTTCTTCGCCGCCGACAGCGGCCCCCGCCTCCACCACGTCGGCTACATCGTCGAGGACGTTCGCGCCGAAGCCGAGCGCCTCGAGGCCCTTGGCATGACTATCTGGGACCTCGGCCCCGGCTCCGCCTTCGTCACCAACGAGGTCGGCATGACCTTCGAGATCATGGCGCCCGGCATCCGCCAGACCCTCGACGAGTGGTTCAACAGGCCCGCGAAATAGCCCCTGCCGCAGCCGCTAACTGGCCCGTCGCGTAGCATCGCGGGGCGATGCCCCGCCGCATCCTCATCAGCAACGACGACGGCCACGAGTCGCCCGGCCTCTGGGCGCTCGCCCGCGCCTGCCGCTCCCTCGATTGCGACGTCACCGTCGTCGTCCCCGACAAGAATCAGAGCGCCGTCGGCGGCAGCCTCACCCTCCGCCAGGAGCTGAACTGGGTCCGCATCGAGGATCCCCCTGTCCCCGGCGTCGATGCCTGGCACGTCAACGGCTCGCCCGCTTCGGCCGTCATCGTCGGCCTCAACGGCGTCCTCGACGAGGAACCCGACCTGCTCGTCTCCGGCATCAACCGGGGCGCGAACATCGGTAACGACCTCACCGCCAGCGGCACCGTCGGCGCGGCCCTCCAGGGCCACTACCGCGGCATCACCTCCCTCGCCATCTCCTACGCGATGGACCCCCGCGCCGAGGGGATCGACTGGGACGCCGCCGAGCGCGTCGCCGCCATCTTCTGTCGCGAGGAGATCGAGGGCCGGCTACCCAAATCCATCTTCCTCAACGTCAACGTCCCCCTCGTCCCCTTCGACGAGATCAAGGGCATCCTCGTCACCCGTGTCGCCCGCCGCGGCTACTTCCACCTCGAGGTCCAGGGCGAGACGAAGGGCTACCTCAGCCGCGGACCCTTCGAGCCCACCCCCCTCGACCCGCCCTCCCCCGCCCGCGACCCCCGCCCCGTGCCTCGC
>VXPF01000099.1 GCA_009839725.1 Dehalococcoidia bacterium
CAAGATCGCCACGGCCTAGCGCCGGCAAACACGACACCCCTTTTGGGGAAGCGGGCCGCAATGGCGGCCCGCTTTCTTGTGCCCGCGACCAACGGCTAGGCGCCGGGGCGCGGCAGCCAGGTGTGGTCCATGTCGAAGTAGTCCGACCAGCGCGCGATCTTGCCGTCGCGGATGACGAAGACGCCGCAGACGGGCACGTCCCAGCGCTTGCCCGCGACTTCGAAGCTGTCGGTGCGCTCGTTCAGCACGACGTCGCCGTTGGCGGCCTGGTTGTGGACGACCCAGCCGAGGTTCTTGCTGCCGCGCTCCTCGTCCGGGGCGCCCCCGCCGCCGAGCATGTTGGCGATGTTGGCGCCGCCTTCGATCGGCGGGAGGGGGATGTTGTGGTAGACGGCATCGTCGGTGAAGTAGGGGGCCATGGCCTCGGTGGTGAGGTAGGCGGCATCCCACTCCTTGCAGAAGCGGGTGACCATCTCGTCGTTGGCGCGTTCACGGTCGTCCATGCGGGGTCTCCTCGGGTTCGCGATTGCGCGGGGATGGTACCGGTTGGGACGGGGCGGGGAGCGGCGCGCTAAGCTCCCGCCAACACATGCAGGGGGAGCGCCATGCGCTTGCAGGACAAGGTCGCGATTGTCACGGGTGGAGGACAGGGCATCGGGCGGGCGTACAGCCTGCGGTTCGCGGAGGAGGGCGCGTCCGTCGCCATCGCGGACATCCGGGCGGAGGAGGCGAAGGAGGTCGAGTCGGAGATCGAGGCGACGGGGGCTTCGGCGCTCGCGATCCACGCCGACGTGGCGGACGAGGAGGGAGCGGCGCAGATGGTGGCGGAGACGGTCGACCGCTTCGGGCGGGTCGACGTCCTCGTGAACAACGCCGCCATCTACTACGACCTGGAACTGGGCGACTCGAGCATCGACTACCTGCGGCGGGTGCTCGACGTGAACCTCGTCGGCATTCTCGTGTGCGGGCGGGCGGTGTTCCCGCAGATGCAGGAGCAGGGGGGCGGCTCGATCATCAACATCTCGTCGATCGCTTCCTACATGTTCAACAAGCCCCCGGGGGAGGTGGAGAATTTCCCCAACTACGCCTACGGCCTCTCGAAGTCGGGGGTGGTGTACCTGACGAAATCGATGGCGAAGACGGGCGGCCCATCGAATGTGCGCGTGAACGCGATCGCGCCGGGGGTGATCATGACGGAGGCGACGAAGCGGGTGGTGCCGGAGGCGTTTGCGGAGATGCTGCGCCAGCAGGCGGCGCTGGGGACGGCCCTGGAACCGGGCGACCTGACGGGCACCGCCGTCTACCTGGCCTCGGACGAGAGCCGCATGATGACGGGCCAGACGCTGATCGTCGATGCCGGCATCTACGCGAACGGCTGATCGATGAGCGAGGGGTTCCTGGCGGGGAAGGTCGCGATCGTCACGGGCGGTGCGGTGGGCATCGGGCGCGCGTGCGTGGAGACGCTTGCGGCGGAGGGGGCGAGCGTCGTGACGTGCGACCTGCGCCCGCTCGTGGAGGTGGTTGCAGCCGAGGTGACGGCGCGGGGCGGGGGCGAGGTCGTGGGGATGGTCGGGGACGTGTCGGAGCCGGAGGACGTGTACACGACGGTCGGCCTGGCGGGGGAGCGGTTCGGCGGGGTGGACATCCTCGTGAACAACGCGGCCGTCTGGGCGGACCACACGGTGCAGGATCCGCGGAGCAAGGCGCTTCGGGAGTACGAGGCGATCATGGGGACGAACCTGCGGGGGTGCTTCCTCTTCGGGCGGGCGGTAATGCCGGTCATGGTCGAGCGGGGCGGGGGCGACATCGTGAACATGAGCACCTACTACGTGGTGCCGCCGAAGCCGCTGATGCCACGCACGCCGGAGGAGCTGGCGATCGTGGGTGAGCGGCCTCCGTTCACGGACCTGTACAGCGCCTCGAAGTTCGCGCTCACGGGGCTGACGCAGGCCTGGGCGGGAGCGCTGCGGGAGCACGGCGTGCGGGTGAACGCGATCTGCATGGGCGAGACAGACACGCCCATGTTGCGCGCCTACTGGCACGGGCGTCCCTTGCCCTACCGGGTGGAGACGTGGATCCGGCCGGAGGAGATCGCCCGGCTCACACTCGACCTTCTGCGTGAGGGCCCGGAGGGGCGCACGGGCGAGAACATCGGCGCGTGGGTGGGGGTCCCCGTCGAGCTGCCGCCGCGCGACGCGGAGTGACGGCCCGCTAGCTGCTCCAGCCGTTCCAGTGGATGACTTCCTCGACGGGCTTGCGCGTGACCGGCCCGAAGCGCCCCTTCGGGTAGCCGACGGGGATGGTGGCGCCGATGGAGACGTTCTTGGGGACGCCGAAGCGGTCCTTGATGGCCTGCTCGTTGGCCATCTGGAAGGTCGTCATGGCGGCGCCGAGGCCGAGGGCGCGGGCGGCGAGGAGGAGGTTCTGGGTGGCGGGGTAGACGGTCGACCACATGAACATGGGGTTGGGTTCGCCGCCGGGAGGATAGCCGTTCTCGACGCAGGGGAAGATGACGGCGGGCACCTGGTCGAAGTTGTTCACGAGCTCGGCGACGGCGCGCATCATGCGGGCGGGAGGCTCGTCGCCCTCGGGGACCTGGAAGCGCGCCCCGAACTGCTCGCGCATAAGCTCTCCGAGGAACTGCTTGCCCTCGGGCTCGTCGACGATGAGGAAGCCCCAGAGCTGGGTGTTGCCGGCGCTGGGGGCGCGCGTGGCGGCGTGGACGAGCTTGCGGAGGAGGTCGCGGTCCACGGGGTCGGGCTTGAGCCGGCGCATAGCGCGGCAGGTATCCATGACTTCGAAGATGTCGGTTGTGGTGCTCATGGCGAGTGTCCTCCTGGAGGCAGGCCGTGGTTCCGGGCCTACGGTAGGGGCAGGATTCTAGCGGTGTACCGCGGAAGCGGGACCGGACCGGCGGTCATTAGCGGGCGTCGAGGCGGGTGTGGACGGGGTCGCAGGCGCCTGCCGAGGCGACTAATCTACGGAGTGTTGTGAAGTCCCGCTCGAATGAACTCGTTGACCGGGCAATCTCAGCGATGACGTCGGCCATAGAGCTGTACAACAAGCCCAGCTTTCCTTACCGCGCCGAGTCCTTCGCGATTCTCGCCATAAACGCTTGGGAGCTCCTCCTCAAGGCCAAGTGGCTTGTAGTGCATGACGGCGCGCTGCGTAGCCTGCACGTCTACGAGTACCGTCGGAAGGCCGACGGGACCCCGGGCAAGAAGGCCTATGTCAAAAGGACTCGAACAGGCGACCCGTTCACTCATGGCCTCGACTTCCTCGCCAAGGGACTCCTGGAAGAAGGACACCTTGCCCCCGAAGTCGAGCAGAATATCCTGGCACTGACCGAGCTGCGAGATAGCGCCACGCACTTCTACTTGCCGTCCGAAGTCTTCAAGGCGCGCCTCTATGGGCTCGCGGCAGCAGCCGTAAAGAATTTCTCTGCTACAAGCCGAGAGTGGTTCCTTCACGACTTCTCTGATGTGGATGTACAGCTAATGCCGCTCGCCCTGGTGGACATTCCAGCCAGCTTTGAAACTCTCGTCCCCAAGTCAGGGGAGGAAAATTTCTTGCGGTTCCTAGAGAGTCTAGAAAAGACCGCACCGGACAGGGACTCAGCTTATGCTGTCACTTGGGATGTGAAATTCCAGTTGACCAAGGGTCGCTCAGAAGGAGCTGTTCCCGCTCGAATTACCACGGACCCTGATGCTTCACCACTGCGCCTGACCGAAGAGAATGTACGAGAAAGATATCCGTGGGACTACAGTGAACTAACTCGGAGATGTCGGGACCGGTATACCGACTTTAAAGTCAACCGAGAGTACCATGAGATTCGTAAAGCCCTGCATAAGGATCCAAGGTTCGGGACGATGCGTTATCTAGACCCGGGGAACCCAAGGAGTGCCAAGAAACCTTACTTCAACCCGAACATCTTGCAGGAGCTGGACAAAATTTACACGAAACGTTGACCGGCTCAGCATCAAGGATTGAGCACGCGGTCGGGGTCGGTCTCAGCCTCCCACTCGACATCGACAGGCTCGATGAGGTCATCGTCCACGACGATGTCGCCGCCACGGCCGAACCGGCTGGAGGACCTGTCCTCGCAGGGGGCCAGCTTTGCCACGGGCTTGCCGTGCTTAGTGATGACGATCTCCTCGCCGCTCTCGGCGATCTCGTCCATGAGGGCGAGGCATCTGGCCTTGAACTCAGACGCCTTCATGGTTCGGGTTCCATCGGCCCTCTCGGTGACCATGTTTGTTCCTTGCAGGGTTGATGTGACCACTACCGTACCAGCACGTGCCCACTTCGAGACGCGGATGGCCTCCCGGAGGGTGGCGCGGGGCGCTAGACTGCTGGCATGCCGATCAACCTGGACCTCCCGGACATCCTGCGCGACGACCACGACGCGACGTACACGGCGCACCAGCTGGAGCCGACGATCGCACGGCTGCAGGACGCGGTGAGCGACCTCGGGACGGGGGAGCCGACACCGCAGGGGCTGGCGGCGGCGTGGACGCGAATCGCGGAGCTGCGGCTGCCGCGGAAGGCGGTGCCGGGTCCGGTGCTGGATGCGATCGAGGACCTGGTGGTGGAGTGGGGCTCGCAGGGCATGGGGGGCATCGCCCGGTATGCCTACTCGCTAGCGCCCGACGAGCTCGGGCGGGAGGCGGAGCGCATCCGGGAGATGCTGGAGGCGACGCGGGCAGCGGCGGCGAGTGCGCCCCCCGGGCCGATCTTCCTGAGCGAGTAGCGGCTTAGGCGCCGGTTATCTCGCCGAGCTCCTTCCAGGGACGGGCGCGGCGCGCGTTCCAGTGCGCGACCCAGCTATCGACGATGCCCTGGCCGCCGTGGTGGTAGTCGACCTCGAGGGTGACCTCGCCGGCATCGTTGAACTCGAGGCGGGACATGCCCTCGAAACTGGCCCAGCGGCCGTAGTCGTCGCTCTCTTCGTCCATGATCTGGCCGTAGGCCATCCACAGAACGGCGACGCCGCGGTGGCCTTCGGCGACGTAGAGCTCCTCGACGGGCACGCGGAGGGTGATGCCGACCCGCCGGCTGGCCCAGAACTCGCGAATCTCCTCGCGGCCGCGGAGGGGCTCGGCGTGGCCGACGATGTCGCGCATGACGGCGTCCTCGGCGAACCACTGGTCGGGGCCGTAGGGGTCGCCGCTACTCCAGCCGCCCTCCTCAAAGAGCTTGCGGGCGGTTTCGAGGTCATTGGGTCCGACGGGCATGGCGCACTCCTCAGTCGTGTCTGGCGGGGCGGGAACGATAGGGCGCGACCGGCGTCTAGGCGCCAGTGATCTCGCCGAGCTCCTTCCAGGGGCGGGCGCGACGCGCGTTCCAGTGCGCGACCCAGCTATCGGTCACGCCCTGGGGGCCGTGGTGGTAGTCGACCTCAAGGGTCACCTTGCCCTCGTCGTTGAACTCGAGGCGGGACATGCCCTCGAAGGTGATCCACTTGGCGTAGTTCTCGTTCTCCTCGTCCATGATCTGGACGTAGGCCATCCAGAGGACGGCGACACCGCGGTGGCCCTCCGCGACGTACAGGTCCTCGACGGGGACGCGCAGGGTGATGCCGACCTTCTGGCTGGCCCAGAACTGGCGGATCTCCTCATGGCCACGCAGCGCATCCTCGTGGCCGACGATGTCGCGCATGACGGCGTCCTCGGCGAACCACTGGTCGGGGCCGTAGGGGTCGCCGCTGCCCCAGCCGCCTTCTTCGAACAGCTTGCGGGCGGTCTCGAGATCGTTCGGTCCGACGGGCATGGCGCTCTCCTCAGCCGCTGGTTGGCGGGGCGGGAATTCTAGCGCACGGCGAGGGCGGGTCGCGCGGGGTCAGTCGGCGCCGGCGGTGAGCGCCGCTTCGACCTGGAGTCGATCGTCCTCCAGGACGAGATTCACGATGAGGCCGAGGCCGTCCCCGTCGAGGTTGAGGCCTTCGAGGTCGTCCTCGCCGGGGGCAAGCAGGCGCACGATGTCGATGTAGGCGAAGGTGGCGAGCGGGGCGTCGAGGCGGGCGACAGCGGTGGAGAAGCGCTCAGAGCCGGCGAGGGAGGGGCTTGAGCCGCTCCTGACGGCCTCGATGGCGGCGGCGCTGCTCCCGATGACAGCGATGCCATCGCCGACCGAGAGGGCGAGGTCGCCTGCCGCGAGCGGTTCGGCGAAGAGCTCGCCGAGGAGGTCGCGGGCGCGTTCCTCGCGGTCATCGTCGACTTCCGCCAGGATGACGATCTCGGCGTCACCGCCATCGGCGGACGGCCAGAGGGCGTAGGCGAGCTCACCGTCGAGGAGGGCGAGGAGGTCCTCTATGGCGGCGAGGCCGTCGGCCTCCTCCGCCTCGTCGAGGACGGCGTCGCGGAGGCGTGCGGCCAGGCCAGTACTACCAAAGGCGTCATCGACAACGCCGGCGATGTCGTAGGCGGAGACGAAGACGGCGGTTTCGGCGGGGACCATCGCAGCGAAGCGGGAGTCGCGGGGGCGGAGGAGGGGCACGATGGGGCCGGGGTCGCCGAGCATGGCGGCCTGGAGGCTGAACCCGCCTCCGTCCGCTCGCACGACCACGCCGAGGGGTCTCTCGAACAGAGCGTCGAGGCCGACGATGGAGAGGAGGTCGGGCGGGGCCTCTTCGGCCTCCTCCGCGGCCTCTCCCCGAACCTTCGGCATAAGGGCGCCAGGGTTGAGGTAGACGAAGGCGAGGGCGTCGCCTTCGAGGGCGTTGCGGAGGCGGCGGAAGTCGTCGGAATCGGCGAGGGGGAGCGACCGCCCCTGGCGGGCGTCGACGATCGCTCGCAGGGTCTCCTCATCGGAGGCGTAGACGAAGTAACCGCCCATGACCGCGAGGACGCCGCCTCGCTCCATGACCCTGTAGGAGACGCCCTCGTAGACGCCTTCGCTGTAGGTATCGGTGCGCCGATCGTGGATGACGGCCTCGGCGGCCCGTGCGTCGCGCGCTTCGAAGATGACGGCGCCGGGAAGGGGCTCGTCTTCGCCCGAGTCGAAGCGGGAGACGAAGAGGACGGCAGCGCCGCCGAGGAAGGGTTCGATCTCCGCCTCCCAGTCGACTTCGCCATCGGCCTCGACTCCTTCGCGAATCCCGCCAAAGGGGTCCTCCACGCCAAGCCGCTCGAAGAGGGTGAAGGCTTCCTGCCACGGGGCGCCATCGGGATCGAGGCTGACTCCGACGTAGAGGGCGACGTCCTCGGGGACGAGGTGGGCGGCGGGGATGTCGCCGATACCGTCGGTGGGGGTAGGGATGTCGCCCTCGCGGAGCACGAAGGAGAGGACGACCGCGACCACGACGGCCAGCGCCACGAGAGCAAGGAGGGCGAACCTCGGAGAGATGCGCCGGGGCAGGATCGACACGGGGACAGCCTCGCTGGCGGCGGTGGCCGCACGCTCCGCGTTCCACTATCGCAGGTTCGGGGCGAACGGGAGATCGCATCCCCCGGAGGGGCGCGAGGCGCGGGATAATGCGGCTCGCCGGCAGTCGCGCGGCGGGAGGACGAGATGCTGGACCTGACGGGGAAGGTGGCGTTCGTAACGGGCTCGGGGAGCGGAATAGGGGAAGGGACGGCGCTGGCGCTGGCCCGGGCGGGGGCGGACGTCGCCTGCACGGACCTCGACGGCGGGCGGGCGGAAGCAACGGCGGAGCAGGTGCGGGGACTGGGACGGAAGGCGCTTGCGGAGGCGGTCGACGTGCGCGACCTCGGGGAGCTGGAGGAGGCGGTGGGGGCCACGGTGGCGCAGCTCGGCCGGCTGGATGTCGCGGTGGCGAATGCGGGCATCTCGCGCGGGTCGAACGTGCTGACGATGACGGAGGACGACGTGGACACGGTGTTCGACGTGAACACGAAGGGCGTGTTCCTGACGGTGAAGGCGTGCGCCCGGGAGATGGTGCGGGAGGGACGCGCGGGGCGGGTGGTCGTGATCTCGTCGGTGAGCGGGGAGCGAGCGGAGATGGGGTCCTCGGCCTACTGCGGCAGCAAGGCGGCGGTCCGCATGATGACGCGCTGCTGGGCGCTGGACCTGGCGCCGTTCGGGATCACGGTGAACAGCGTCGCGCCCGGGATGACGGACACGCGGATGTGGGGGGCGGTGGCGGCGCGGCAGGACGCTCGCGAGACGCTCGCGCGGGGGCTGCCCTTCGGACGGGTGGGTCAGCCGGCGGATATCGGGAACCTTGTCTGCTGGCTCGCAAGCGACGAGGCGGAGTACATGACGGGCAGCTACAACGTGATGGACGGCGGCCTGCTCGACGGTCGCGGCCTCACGTTCCGGGACCTGCCGGAGCGGCTGCTGGAGATGCGGGAACGGGTCGCGTCGGAGGGAGGCGAGGGCGTGCTGGCGTCGATGGATGAGGACGCGGCGGAGGCGGCGGGGCGTGCGGCGGAGCACCGGGAGCAACATGGTCTGTTCTAGGGGCTGGCGGCTGGTAGAGTCGCGAACGCCAACGACGGAGGTGGAGCCGTGGTGACTGAGACGAGAGACGCACTGGGCCAGGCGGAGATCGATGAACTTCGCGACAGGACCAAGGCGTTCATGGACGAGCACATCTACCCGAACGAGGAGGCCTTCTCGGCGCACGACGACGCGGCCGACGCGCTGATGCGCGACCTCCAGGGGCGGACGAAGGGGATGGGGATGTGGGCCCCGCACCTGCCCGCGGAGGCGGGGGGCATGGGCATCGGCTTCATGCCGTACGTCTACATGAACGAGATCCTGGGGCGGAGTCCGTTCGCGCCGAAGTCGTTCGGGGCGCAGGCGCCGGATTCGGGGAACGCCGAGATCCTGTGGCAGTTCGGCACGCCCGAGCAGCAGGAACGGTGGATGAGGCCGCTGGTCGAGGGCGAGATCACGTCATGCTTCTCGATGACGGAGCCGGAAGTCTCGGGAGCGGACCCGACGAACCTGCAGACGACGGCGGTGCGGGACGGCGACGAGTGGGTGATCAACGGGCACAAGTGGTTCACGAGCGGGGCGATCAACGCGTCGTTCGCGATCGTGATGTGCGTCACGGAGCCGGATCAGCCGCCGCACAGCCGGATGAGCCAGATCATCGTGCCGACGGACACGCCGGGCTTCGACATCATCCGGCCGATCACGGTGATGGGGGACACGGAGGGCCACCACTGCGAGATCCGCTACAACGACGTGCGCGTGCCGCTGACGAACGTGCTGGGGGAGGCGGGCGGGGGATTCCGCATCGCGCAGAAGCGGCTGGGACCGGGCCGCATCCACCACTGCATGCGCTGGCTGGGCCAGAGCCAGCGGGCCTTCGAGATCATGTGCGACTACTCGCTCACGCGGCAGGTGTTCGGCGGGCCGCTGGCAGACAAGCAGACGATCCAGAACTGGATCGCGGACTCGTACGTCGAGATCCAGGCAGCGCGGCTGCTGACGCTGCGGGCCGCGGAGAAGATCGACACGGGTGACGAGGCGCGGGTCGAGATCTCGGCGATCAAGTTCTTCGGGGCGAAGGTGCTGCACGATGTGATCGACCGGGCGATCCAGACGCATGGGGCGCGCGGGGTGAGCGGCGACACGCCGCTCGAGTCGATGTACCGGGCAGCCCGGAGCGCGCGCATCTACGACGGTCCCGACGAGACGCACCGGATGGTGGTCTCGCGGCGCATCCTGCGCAGCTTCCGCGAGGGCGCAGGCTGGGATTTCGCCGCACTCTAGGGGCGAGGCGATGGCGGACGGCGATGCGGACGGCCTGATCGACGTTCCCGCGCTCGAGCGGTACCTCGCCGAGCGGGTGCCGGGCGACGACGCGCCGCTCGAGTGCGAGCGGCACGTGGTTGGCTCCTCGAACGTGACGTACTACGTGACGCGGGGGTCGCAGCAGTGGGTGCTGCGGCGGCCGCCGCCGGGACCTCTGCTGCCGACGGCGCACGACGTGTTGCGCGAGCACCGCTTCATCGCGGCGCTTCAGGGCGAGGCGCGGGTGCCGGCGCCGGTGGTCGCGTGCGACGACGACTCGATCATCGGGGCGCCGTTCTACCTGATGGAGCGCTGCTTCGGGGCGATGCTGCGGGACGGCATCCCGGAGGCGTACGACAACCCCGCGGGGCGGAGGCGGATCGCGGAGGACCTGGTGGCGACGCTGGTGGAGCTGCACGGGGTGGACTGGGAGGCGGTAGGGCTGCGGGGTCGCGCCTCGGGGTACCTGGAGCGGCAGATGCGGCGCTGGATCGGCCAGTGGGAGCTGACGCGGCCGGAGACGCGCGACCTGCCGGGCCTCGACGGGATCGTGGAGTGGCTGAAGGCGCGCATGCCCGAGGACGCGGGGGCGACGGTGGTGCACGGGGACTACCGGCTGGACAACGTGATGTACGGCGCCGAGGAGCCGCGCGTGGTCGCGATCTTCGACTGGGAGATGGCGACGGTGGGCGATCCGCTGGCGGACGTGGGGTGGTTGCTCTCGTACTGGGGGCATCCGGGCGACCCGCCCCCACCGCCGGGCTGGGATCCGCCGGTCTACCTGAGCGCGCGCGAGGGGTTCCCGGACCACGAGGAACTCATCGCGCTCTACGAGGAGGGGAGCGGCCGCTCGATGCGGCATGTGGCCTTCTACCACGTGTTCGCGGTATTCAAGCTGGCGATCATCCTGGAGGGGCTCTACATGCAGCACCTGAAGGAGACGGGGGCGAACCCCGACAGCGCGCGCTTCGAGTGGTTCGTCCCGGTGCTCATCGACCGGGCGCAGCGGCTGATGGCGGCGGCGGGCTAGGCGCTACTCGGGCAGGAGCGAGGCGACGAGGTCGCGCAGTCCCTCCTCATCGAAGGGGCCGAGCGCGGCATGGATGACGTCTCCGTTGGCGTCGATGGCAACGAAACCGGGGTGCCCGCGGATGCCGTACATGTCCGAGAAGTCCCCGCCGGCGCGCGTCTTGGCATCGACACTTACGAACTCGATGCGGTCACCGTACTCGGCCTGCAGCGCCGCCCACACGGGGCGGAGGCGGTTTCACGGCGGTCAGGTGTCGATCTGGACGAAGAAGATCTGCGGGCCGGTGACGGCCGCGGGAGGTCCGTCGGCGGGCGGGACAGGCTCGGGGGCGCCGCCGCCGCAGGCGAGCGCCGCCATCGCGAGGGGGGCGGCGGCGGCGAAGGCGAGCGGACGCACGGCTGCTACTGGGGGACGACGGACTCGACGAGGTCGCGAACGGCGGCGGGCCGGGTGGGACCAAGGCCGGCGTACGTCACCTCGCCGGAAGCGTCGTAGAGGATGAAGCCGGGCTGGCCGATAGGCACCCCATGGTCGTTGATGAACTCGCGGCCCTCTTCGGTCTCGCGGTCGACCGAATAGAACTCGACGCGGTCTCCGTACTCCTCCTCCAAGTCCGCCCACACGGGGCGGAGCGCATTGCAGGTCGGTCACCACTCGGTGTGGATGAAGTAGACCTTCGGGGTGACGGAGACGGCGGCGCCGTCGTCGGGGACGGAGGCGGCGGTTTCGTTCGGGGCGGCGGTCGGAGCGGGCGTGGAGGCAGGGGCGGGGTCGCTCCCGCCGCAGGCGAGGAGGACCACGGCCGCGAGGGCAGTAACGGTGGCGATGGCGATCAGGCGCATGGCTTATCCCTCCTCAAGGGCTGAGGCGACGAGCCGGCGCATCTCGTCCCCGCTATTGGGCCCCGGCTGGTTGTGGACGAGGTCACCAGCGGCGCTATAGATGATGAAACCGGGCTGGTAGAAGATGCCATGGTCGCGGGCGACTGCTTCGTCATCGCGATCATCGAGATCAAGCTCAAGGAATTCAATCCGGCCCTCGTATTCCTGCTGTAGTTCCTCCCACACGGGGCGGAGCCTCTTGCATTGTGGTCACCACTCGGTGTGGACGAAGTAAACCTTCGGGAGGGCGGCGACGACCGCCTCATCGGGGACGTCGGCGGCGGTCTGGGTGGGAGTGGGCGTGGGGTCGGGCGG
>VXPF01000036.1 GCA_009839725.1 Dehalococcoidia bacterium
GTCCAGGGGGCCCTCATGGGGGTGGGGCTCGTCTTCCTCGTGCCGCTGCAGATCCCCGCTGCCCAGCGGGCGGCGCAGATGGGGGGGCGCCTGTTCCGGGAGATGCTCGGGGAGATTGGCGAGGGATTCCGCTTCGTGCGGGGGGCGGTGGATATCCGCACGCTCTTCTTGCTCCTGCTGGCCTCGTCGCTGGTCATCATGGGGCCCTGGCAGACGCTGCTGCCGAGGGTGGCGGAGGAGCAGCTGGGGGCGCAGGCGTTCCGCGCGGGGCTCCTGTTCGGGGCGATGGGCGTTGGCACGGTGATCAGCTCGCTCATCCTGGCCTCGATCCCGAGGCTGGAGAACGCAGGCGGCTGGTTCACGACCACGCTGATCATCGGGGGGAGCCTGGCGGTGGGGATCGGGCTCTCGCACAACTACCTTCTCACGGTGCTGTTCATGTTCCTGAGCGGCCTGAACGCGGGATTCTTCATCAACCTGAACCTGACGCTGATCCAGGCGCACACACCGAGCGACGTGATGGGGCGGGTGATGGCGATCTACACGCTTGTGCTGATGGGAGGCTCGCCGTTCGGCGGGCTCCTTGCGGGAGGCGGAGCGCAGCTCCTGGGAGCGGGCGAGTGGTTCGCAATTTGCGGCGCGGCGGTGGCGGCGGTGGCGGGCGTCTTCCTGGTGACGCAGCCGAGCCTGCGGCGGATGCCGTCGCACCCGGAAACGCCCGTGGCGGCTCCGGCGGACGCGGGATCGGGGTAGCATCGGGCGAGGCCACGCATCGGAGGTCTTCCGGTGGCCACAACCGGCATCGCACGACAGGTCCGGGGGGTTCTCACCCGCCAGACGTTCGCGGCCTTCGAGCTGCGGGACTACCGGCTGCTGTGGGCGAACAACTTCAGCTTCGCCCTGGTGCAGGGGATCGAACGGTTCGCCTTCTCGTGGCTTGTCATCGACACGCTCGCGGCAGGCGACATCTACCTGGGGCTGGCGGCCTTCACGCTGGGCATCCCGGTGTTCTTCTTCTCTCTTCCGGCGGGGGTGCTGGCGGATAGGTGGAACCGGCGAATCCTCCTGATCGTGAGCCAGGTGATCGTGCTGGCAGGGGCGCTGCTGGCGGCCATCCTCCTCTGGATGGACCTGATGACCCTGCGAGTGGCGCTGGGGATGGCGCTGTTCGTGGGGACGGGGGTGGCGGTGGGGCAGCCGGTGCGACAGGCGCTCATCCCGGCGGTGGTGCCGACCCACCGGCTGATGAACGCGATCACGCTCAACACGGCGGGGCAGACGGTCTCGCAGATGCTGGGGCCCGGCCTCGGTGGAATCGCCATCTGGGTCGCGGGGCTCGAGGGCAACTTCGCGCTTCAGGCCATCCTGATGGGCGCCGGGCTTCTCTTCCTCATCCCGCTTCGCATCCCCGCACGCGCCCTGACCCCGGCCATCGCGGCGGGGTCCGCATTGCGGGTGATGGCCGCCGACCTCGTCGAGGGATTCCGCTTCATCGTGAGCAGCGACAACATGCGCTCGCTCTTCATCCTGCTGCTGGTGACCTCGCTCGTGATCAACGGTCCCTGGGTGACGCTGCTGCCGAGGGTGGCGCAGCTGCAGCTCGATGCGGACGGCCCAGCGGCGAGCTGGCTATTCGTCTTCCTGGGGATGGGGCTGACGTGCAGCTCCCTGGCACTGGCCTCGCTGCGGAGCGGCCTGCGGAACGCCGGGGGCTGGTTCACCTGCGCCCTGATGACAAGCAGCGCCTTCGCGATCGTCATCGGGTTCTCCCACAGCTACCTACTGACGGCGCTGCTGCTCTCGCTGACGGGCCTGAGCGCGGGCGTCTTCTCGAACCTGAACCTGACGCTGATCCAGTCGTACACGCCGCAGCCGGTGATGGGGCGAGTGATGGCGATCTTCACGCTGATCATGCTTGGAGGGACGCCGGTGGGAGGTCTGCTGGGCGGGCTCGGGGCGGCGTGGCTGGGGGCCGGGCAGTGGTTCTCGCTATGCGGAGCGGCGAGCGTGGCGGTGGGGGCGGTGTTCCTGCTGACGCAGCCGAAGCTGCGTCGGATGCACTCGCACCCAGAGACGCCCGTGGCTTCGCCAGCAGAGTCAGGACCGGGGTAGCCGCCAGGGGTCGACCGGCAGGAGGGAGGCGCCCGCCGCGAGGTTCCGTACGCGATCGAGGTCACGTTCGACAAGCGAACCAAGCGTGTGGAGGTCGATGCCCCAGGCAGGGCCAGGCGCCACACGGATGGCGTCGAGGGCGCGCTCCAGAAGGACACGCATGCCGTGCGCGTTGCCGCGAGCGGCATGGGTGTAGCCCGCTCCGAGCTGAGCGAGTCCCTTGAACAGGGCCTCGCTTGCGGTGCCCTTGCTCTCGAGCCAGGCCGCCTCCCAGGCTTCGTGGGCGAGGAAGTAGCGGCCCGCATCGAAATGCGCCAAGGCGAGGGCATTGGCCTCGGCGGTGGAGAGGCCAGCGAGGTCGTCGACGGCGAGGAGGTTGGGTGAGCCCGCGGGGAGAGGGCGCCCGAGTTCGTCGCGGGGGCGCTCGGTCTTAGCGGAAGGCATGCGGTCTCGGGAGTGCGACGTTCATTGCCACGATGGTACCGCTTCGGACAGCCGCAGCGTCTTTCCCCGAAGGGGGACGGGGTAGCGACGGGGCGGGCTGCCGGGGTAGGGTCCCGCGACCGGCGCACGGGCCGGGCGGGACGTGATGACAGGTACGGAGGAGTCCCCCGGTGCCGAGCGACCGCGCCGGCTGCAGCCGTTCGTGTCGTTCCGGTACCGGAACTACCGGTGGCTGTGGGCGGCGAACGTGTGCGCGGGAGCGGTGGCGGCCACGCAGGGCTTCCTGATTACCTGGCTGTTCATCGAGGCACTGGACCGCGTCTACAACCGAGGGGCGACCGAGCTGATAGGAGCCCTGCCGGTCTTGCTGCTGGGGCTGCTTGCAGGGCGGTTGGCGGATCGCCGCGACCGGCGCCTGCTGCTCATGGGCAGCCACGTGGGGGTCTCACTGATCCTGTTGCTCGCGGCCGCCCTGGCCGCAGGAGGTTTGCTGTCGTTTGGACTGACTCTCTTGCTGGTGAGCCTGGGAGCAGCGGCGGCAGTGTTTGGTCGGCCAGTGCGGCTCGCGTTGATTCCCGCCATCGTTCCGAAGGAGCGGATCCTGAACGCCAATACGCTGGACACGCTAGGGGTGGGACTCGGAGCGATGGCTCTTATTCCCGTGACACTGGGGCTCAGCCGAGGGTTGCCGATCGAAGGCGCGTTCGTGATCCTTGCAGCGGTCTCGGCTCTCGGTGCGGTGTTCCTGATCCCACTCCGCGTGCCCCCGCGAGGACCGGGCCAGGACGAGGATGGAGCGGCCAGGGAGGCCTCGGGAGCCCCGGCGACTGGCCGAGGCATCATGGATGGCTTCCGCTTCCTCTGGCGGACGGTCGAACTGCGGCTTCTGTTCGTGCTCCTGCTTACGGCGATGCTCATCGGACCGTGGGCGGCCCTCCACTTTGGGGCCGCGGAGGAGAGACTCGACATTACCCTGCGGCAGTGGGCGGTGCTCTACCTCTTCCTGTCGGTCGGAGTGATCGTGAGCACGATCGCTCTCGCCTTCGTTCGCCGCCTGACCCGGGCAGGGACCTGGTACGGGGCTCTCATCGTCGCGTCCGCCCTCGCTGCCGTTGGCGTGTGGTTCTCCTCCAGCTACGGCCTGATCGGTATCCTGATGGGCCTGTACGGTCTGGCGTTTGGAGTCCGCGGACTCCTGCTCGTGACACTGGTCCAGTCGCACACACCGATAGCGGTCATGGGGCGAGTGATGGGTGTCTTCATTGTGCTCACGGCAGCCGCGGGGTTGCTGGGGCCGCTGATCACTCGCGCAGGGCAGGCGCTCTTGCAGGATGATGGATGGATCGTCTTTGCGGGGATTGTGCTGGTGGGGGTGGTGGCGTTCGTGCTAGTACGGAACCCGGGGCTGCGGCGGATGCCCTCGCACCCGGAGCCGGCTGGACCGGCGGACGAAGGGACGGCAGTCGCGCCGGGGCCGGGGTAGCGACGGGGCGGGTAGGCGGGGTAGGGTCGCGCGACCGGCGCACGGGCCGGGGACAGGGGGTCGCGATGAGCACCGAGGAGCGGCTGGCGGAGTTGGAGGAGCGCCTCTCCGCGATCGAGGACGAGCGGGGCGTGGTCGCGAACATGTACCGGTACGCGCACAGCATCGACTACGGGCTGGAAGCCGAGTGGGTCGACTGCTTCACCGAGGACGGGGCGTTCGACATGCGGCGGCCACCGGACTTCGACAAACCGGGGAACCGCATCGACGGGCGGGAGGCGCTGGCGGCCTTCATCGCGACGCACACGCGCGCGCCGGAAACCTGGCACAAGCACATGATGGTGCAGCCGCGGATCGAGGTGGACGGCGACACGGCGAAGGTGGAGAGCTTCTTCACGCGGCTGGACGAGGACGAGACGGAGGAGCCGTACGTGCTCGTGTTCGGGCGCTACCGCGACTCCGTGCAGCGCTGCGAGGACGGGCTCTGGCGATTCCGGGAGCGGATCGTCGAGATCGAGGCGATCAAGGGCCGTCCGGCGCCCGACCGGAGCTAGCTGGCGGGACTAGAATCGACGCGGGAGGGCGGAATGACGGAGACGTTCACCCCCTCGGAGGCGCCCTGGCGCGAGGATGACCCGTTCCTCGCGAACCCGTACGACTTCTACGCGTGGGGTCGAGAGCACAGCCCGTTGCGGGTGGACGCGGCGACGAGCGGGGCGTGGAGCGAGGAGGTGGGGCGTGTCCACCAGCGGGTGGCGGTGCAGTTCGGTCGGGGGCACGGTGTGTGGTTTGTGTTCCGTCACGACCAGTGCGTTGAGATCTCGCGGGACCACGAGCACTGGACGATGGAGCCGCGGGCCGGGCAATACGACCTCGACCCTGAGACGGGCGATCGGCTGCCGCGGACGGTAGGGCTGCTGAACAGCGATCCCCCGGAGCACACGCGGCTGCGGTCGCTGGTTGCGGAGGCCTTCACGCCGAGAACGGTCGAGCGGCTGGCTCCGCGCATCCGGGAGATTGCGGAGGAGTTGCTGGAGGCGGTCCCGCCGGACGGTCGGTTCGACCTGGTGGAGACGTTCAGCCACCCGCTTCCGGTCATCGTGATCGCGGAGATCCTGGGGGTTCCGAGCAGCGACCGGGCGAAGTTCAAGCAGTGGTCGGACGAGGCGATCATCGCGATCGAGACGCGGGGCACGGGGCCGGGGCGGTACCCGCTCGGGGGTCGGGCGTTTCCCGAGCTGCGCCGGTATTTCACCGCGCTCATCGAGGCGCGGCGAGGGGAGCCGCGCGACGACCTCATTAGCGAGCTGGTGCGGGTGGAGGTGGAGGGGTCGCGGCTGACGCAGGACGAGCTGATTCACCTGCTCATCCTGCTGCTGGTCGCGGGGAACGAGACGACGCGGGACCTGATCGGGAACACGGTGCTGGCGCTGCTGGAGCATCCGGAGCAGCTGGAGCTGCTGCGCTCCGACCTCTCTCTGGCGCCGAACGCGACCGAAGAGGTGCTGCGCTACAGCGCGCCCGCACAGTACATGTCGCGGCGGGCGAAGGCGGCGACCACCGTGGGAGAGGCGAGCATCGAGCCGGGGGAGGAGGCGGTGCTGTGGTTCGGCTCCGCGAACCGGGACGAGTCGGTCTTCCCGGAGGCAGACGCCTTCGACATCCGGCGGGCGAATGCGAACCGGCACCTCACGTTCGGGATCGGGACGCACTTCTGCCTGGGAGCGCCGCTGGCGCGGCTGGAGGGGGCGATCGCGATCGAGGCGCTGCTGGCGCGGTTCGGGGACATCCGGCGGGCAGACAGCGCCCTGCTCCCGCGGATGCCGAGCCTGCAGCATCGCGGGGTGCGATCGCTTCCGCTGGTGGTGGAGCGCGCCTAGCCGCCGGCGCGCCGGGCGAGGAGGCGGTCAATCACATCCTTGACGCCGGCGCTGATGAAGAGCAGCACGGAGAAGAGGAGGCGGCTGAGGTCACCATCGGCGAAGTAGGCGACGACGACGAGCGCGACCACAGCGGCGGCGATGGCGGGAACGGTCCGCCTCATGGTCAGAAGGGCGACGAGGCCGACGCCAAGCATGGCCAGGCCGGCGAGGGGGAAGAGCGCCCATGCGACACCAATGGCGGGCGCCGCTCCACGACCGCCCTTGAAGGAGAGCCACGGGGGAAACACGTGGCCCACGACGACCAGCACCCCGGCCGTGATCACGACCCACTCGTCGCTCGTGATGGCGGTGGCGATGGCGACAGCAGCGGCGCCTTTGAGGAGGTCGAGGACGGTGGCGGCAAGCACGGCGGGCATGCCGCCCACGTGCAGGAGGTTCCCGGATCCGACGTGGTGGTCCCCGACCGTTCGGAGGTCGACTCCGTAGCGGAAGTAGCCCAGGAGCCAGGAGAAGGGGATGGAGCCGGCGACGAGGGCGACGAGCAGTGCGACGACGTTGATAGCCATAAGAACGCAGGGGCGATCGTACGCCCTGACCCCCAACCGCAGGGGCAAACAGGTGTGTTAACGACCACTTAAGCCCGGGAGGCTAGCTTCCCTCCCAACGAGAGCCGGGCGCCCGAACGGCCCGGCAAATCACGCAGGGGGCATCACAACTCCGTGACCTTCCAGAAGAGCATCCTCAATTCGGCGCAGCAGCGATGGCTGCTGCTCCTCATCACCGGCCTGGCAGCGGTTGCGCTGGTCGCGGTCGCGTGTGGCGGCGACAGCGAAGAGAGCGGCGGGGCAGCACCGACCAACGATCGCTCGAGCGCGGCCGACCAGCCGAGCGACGACGATGAGGACCGGTACGCAGAATTGTCCGGCGAGATCCGGATCGACGGTTCCTCCACGGTCTTCCCCATCGCCGAGGCGATGGCGGAGGAGTTCGGGCACGTCTCCGACGTCCGCGTGAACGTGGCCTTCTCCGGCACCGGCGGTGGCTTCGAGAAGTTCTGCCGCGGCGAGACCCAGATCAGCAACGCCTCCCGGCCCATCAAGGACGGGGAAGTCGAGGCCTGCGCCGAGAACGGCATCGACGACATCGTCGAGATACAGGTCGCGATCGACGCCCTGACGGTCATGATCCACCCGGATAACGACTTCGCCCAGTGCATGACCGTGGGCGAGCTGAACCAGGCCTTCCGCGCCGACGGCGCCGAGAAGTGGAGCGACCTCCGCGCCGAGTGGCCGGATGACGACATCATCGCCTACTACCCCGGCGCCGACTCGGGCACCTTTGACTACTTCAACGAGGCGATCATCGAGGCGTTCGAGGGCTCCACCCACCGCGGCGACGGCACTCCCTCGGAGGACGACAACATCCTCGCCCTCGGTATCGGGCGCGACAAGAACGCGATCGGCTACTTCGGTTTCGCCTACTTCCTCGAGGCCGGCCAGAGCCTTCAGGCCGTGTCAGTCGACGGCGGGAACGGCTGCGTGGCCCCGAGCTTCGAGGCGGCTCTCGCGGGTGAGTACACGCCGCTCTCGCGGCCGCTGTTCGTCTACACGCGGGCGAGCCTGCTGAGCGAGCGCCCCGAGCTTGCCGGCTTCATGCGGTTCTTCCTTGAGAGCACGGATGTAATCGTGCCGGAGGTCGGCTACGTGACGATGCCGGCCGACCTGCTGGCGGAGCAGTTCGCCAAGATCGCGGCGCACGCCAACTAGGCCCGGCGGCCCGAACCGCCCCAACCAGGGGGCGCAGCTCTGGAGCTGCGCCCCCTGTTGGCGTCAGGGCCGTAAGATGCGCCCCTGCGCCCGCGGCGGCGGGCCACACGCAGAGCTACGGAGGAGGCCATGACCGGTCCCCTGAACGATGTCCGGGTGCTGGACCTGACGCAGCACATCGCGGGCCCCTACGCGACAAAGCTGTTCGCGGACTTCGGGGCGGACGTGATCAAGATCGAGCGGCCGGGGGGCGACCCCTCGCGGCGGCTGGGTCCGTACAAGGGCGGAGAGCCCCACCCGGAGAAGAGCGGCACGTTCTTCTACTTCAACACCAACAAGCGGTCCGCCGTGCTGGACCTGAAGGACGAGCGGGGCCAGGAGGTGTTCTGGCGGCTGTTGGAGAGCGCCGACCTCGTGGTCGAGAGCTTCCGGCCGGGTGTCGTGGACGACCTCGGGATTGGGTTCGACGCGATCCATGAGCGGAAGGCGGACGTGCCGCTGGTGTCGATCACGAACTTCGGGCAGGAGAGCCCGTACCGCGACTACAAGGGCTCGGACCTGGTGCTCTACGCCTTCGCCGGCGAGATGTTCTCGACGGGGCTGCTGGAGCGGGAGCCGGTGAAGATGTACGGCACGGCGGCGCTGGTGCAGTCGGGGTCGGCTGCGGCGACGGCGATGATGGGAGCGCTGATGGCGGGGCGATACCAGGGGGTTGGCCAGCACGTCGACTTCTCGATCGCGGACAGCCACCTGGTCGGCGTCGACCGGCGGCACGCGACGGTGATGGGATACCAGTACTCGGGACGAAAGTCGCTGCGGTCGCCGGGGGCGGCGATCGGCATGCTGAACGGCGTGTTCCCGTGCCAGGACGGGTGGGTGGACCTGCAGGGCGGGGGACCGCGCTTCAGCAATGCGCGGGAGTTCCTGGGCTACCCGGAGTGGATGGAGGACGAGAAGTGGGACGACCCCGCCATCCAGATGAACCCGGAGGCGATCGAGGAGTTCAACGCGTTCTTCTACGTGTGGCTCCTGGAGCACACGAAGCGGGAGATCTGGGAGGCGGCGCGCAAGGTGCGCTTCCTCTGCGGGCCGCTGTTCACGATCGACGAGGTGTTCGATGACCCGAACTTCCGCGCGCGGGGGTTCTGGGAGCTGGCCGAGCACGACGAGCTGGGCGAGGTGGAGATTCCGGGGCGTCCCTTCCTGATGTCCGAGACGCCCTGGGAGCTGCGGCGTCCGGCGCCGTTGCTGGGCGAGCACACGGCGGAGGTGCTGGGGGAGGCCGGATACGACGGTGGAGCAATCAACGAGCTGGCCTCGGCCGGCGTGGTGGAGGTGCGCTGATGGCGAACCAACCGCTTGAAGGCGTGCGCATCCTCGACCTTGGCGGCGTGTGGGCGGGCACGTTCTCGACCGTACTGCTGGCCGACCTGGGGGCGGAGGTGCTGAAGCAGGAAAACCAGTACGTATGGCAGCCCAACACGCGAGCAGTGCCCGGACCGCGCATCCCGCCGGCGATGGCGACGGCCGGGGCCGGCTGGGTCACGGGGCTGCCGAACAATGATCCGGGCGAGCGTCCGTGGAACTACCACCCCATGTTCGTGAGCCTCTACCGGAACAAGCGGAGCTTCACGCTCGACATCCGGCGGCCCGAGGGCAAGGAGATCCTGGGGCGACTGGCGGCGGTATCGGACGCGGTGCTGGAGAACAGCGCCGTGGGGACGATGGAGAAGCTCGGCATCTCGTACGAGTGGCTGCGGGAGCAGCGGGACGACATCATCTTCCTGCGGGCGCCGGGCTATGGGGTCACCGGGGAGTACGCGAGTGCGCGCACGATGGGCGCGCACCTCGAAGGGACGATGGGGCACCAGATCCTCCGCGGCTACGAGGGGCTCGACCCGAACTCGAACAGCGGCATCTTCGCGGCGGACTACATCGCGGCGACACAGATCGCGCTGGCGATCATGCTGGCGATCTGGCACCGCAACAACACGGGCGAGGGTCAGTTCATCGAGATGGCGCAGGCGGAGAACGCGGCGGCGATGTTCGCGCAGGCGTACATGAACTACAGCCTCACGGGCGAGGTGGAGGGCGCGATCGGCAACCGGTCGATCTACGCCTCGGACGGCCAGGCGCCGTCGGGCGTCTACCCGTGCCTCTCGCCGGGCGGCGCGGACACGGGGGACGACCGCTGGATCGCGATCACGGTCACGAGCAACGCGACCTGGGACGCCCTGCGCACCGTGATGGGCGACCCCGAGTGGGCGCAGGGGGCGGAGCTTGCCACGGCCGCGGGCCGGGCGGCGGCACAGGACCTGCTCGACGAGAAGCTGGCGGAGTGGACGGCGGGCTTCGACGACGAGGAGCTGTTCGCACGGCTGCAGGCAGCAGGCGTGGCAGCGGCGCCCGTGCTGGAAGCCTCGCGGGTGCTGGACGATCCGCACGTGCAGGCGCGCAACCTGTACATCCCGCAGGAGCTGGAAGACGACATCGGCGTGCATCGCTATCCGCGGCCGATCTACGACTTCCCCGAGTCGGAGGGCGGCATCCGGCGGCCACCGGTCGCCTTCGGGCAGGACAACGACTACGTCTACCGGGAGCTGCTGGGCGTGAGCGACGAGGAGTACGCGGGCCTGGAGGCCGAGGGGCACATCGCCACGGTGTTCAGCGACACACTGTGAGCGACGGGGCGGTTCCGGCGATCGAGGGGACGTGCGATCCGCGCTTCGAGCGCGTGCGCGAGGCCCTGGCGCGGAACTTCGCGGAGTCGGACGAGCTGGGCGCATCGGTGGCGGTGGCGCTGCACGGAGAGCTGGTGGTCGACCTGTGGGCCGGGCACGTGGACCGGGAGCAGACGCGGCCGTGGGAGCGCGACACGCTCGTGCTCGTGTACTCCGCGACGAAGGGCGTGGTGGCGTTGGCGGCGCACATGCTGGCGGACCAGGGCCTGATCGACTTCAAGGCGCCGGTGGCGGAGGTCTGGCCGGAGTTCGCGCAGGCGGGGAAGGCTGAGTTGCCGCTGCGCTACGTGCTCACGCACGAGGCGGGACTGCCGGTGGTGGACGAGGACCTGCCGGTCGGGGCGGAGCTGGAGTGGGACATCATGGCGGAGGCGCTGTCGCGGCAGGCGCCGATCTGGGAGCCGGGGGAGAAGACGGGGTACCACGCGGCAACGTTCGGGTGGCTGGTGGGGGAGGTGATCCGGCGGGTCGATGGCCGTTCGGTGGGGACGTTCATCCGGGAGGAGATCGCGGGGCGGCTGGGGGTCGAATTCCTGCTCGGCTTCGGGCCGGAGGAAGATCACCGCGTCTCGGACCTGCACCTGGCGCAGGTTCCCGCCAAGGAGCTGCCGAGCCTGGCGGCGGCGGCGCTCCTGGAGCCGACCTCGCTGGCCGCGCGCGCCTTCAACATCGCGCCGCGCGGTCCGAACAAGGGCCGGAACAGCCGCGCGTACCGGGCGTCGGAGCAGCCGGGGTCGAACGGGCACACGAACGCCCGGGCGCTGGCGACGATCTACGGGGCGCTGGGGAACGGGGGCGAGTGGCGGGGCCACCGCCTGCTGAGCGAAGAGGGCATCCGGCGAGCGGGAACGGAGCGAACGCAGGGCCGGGACATCATCCTGCAGACCCCGGTGCGCCGGACGCTCGGGTACATGATGCCGGTAGCGGGCGTGCCCGACGCACGGGGCGAGAACGCCTTCGGGCACGCGGGCATGGGCGGATCCATGGGGTTCTGCGATCCGGATGCCGGTCTCGGGTTCGGGTACGCGATGAACAGGATGTGGACGAGCACGCTTACCGCCGACGACCCGCGAGCTCCGCGGTTGATGCGGGCGGTTTACGAGTCGCTGGGCTGATCGCGGAGGTCGAGCGGGGGGAGGTCGAGCCCGGCCAGTAGATCAGGCACGGGGCCGAGGGTGCGGGGGTCGAGGCCGGCGAGGGGGTCGG
>VXPF01000101.1 GCA_009839725.1 Dehalococcoidia bacterium
CCTTGACCATCCAGCCCGCGCGGTACCGCTCCACGCGCTGCGCTATGTCGGCCAGAACGTGCGGCGGCATGGCGTCCTTGCCGTGCGCCTCGGCCACGTCCGCGTTGATCGTGTGCAGCATCGCCAGGACGGAAAGCCCGGCGTTGCATTCGGACCCGGCCCATAGCAGCGCAGTCTCCCAAAGCGTCACCTGCCGCCCGATGGCCGTCTGCGCGATCCGGGGCCGCTTCCACCTGAAAGGGATCACGTCGCAGAGCGCGTCGAGATAGTATGGCCGTTCCGCGCCCCAGGTCGTTTCGGCCAGCTCGTGCGTCGGGTTGCGGCCCAGGCCGTTGAACGCGGGATCGGCGTCAAGCGCATGGTGGAAATACTCGCTCGCCCGCGAAAGCATCCGTTGCGGGCCGGGCCGGTGCGCCTCAAGCCTTCCCACCGGATCGGCCAGGCACCATGTCAGGTGCGCCCCGCGTTCCGTCTCCACGCGCCAGTTCCAGGGCGGCAGGTCAGCAAGGCCGCCCTCCATCGTCCGGCGGTTGTCGCAGTCGTACGTGAGCGTCGCCCAGGTGGCCCCGGCGTCCTGCAAGTTTATCCATTGGTACGCCCAGGCATGGGTGCACGGAACCCGCCCTGACCACATCTGCCCGGCCCGGCGGCCCTTGTCCCTGATCCGCGCGACGTACGGCCTGACATGCGCCGCTTTCAGCCCGTGGTCCTTCACCCGGAGCGGCGCGGCGACAAGCGGGAACGAAAGCTGCCTTGCGGGCGGCTCTTGCGCCGCGCCGCCTTTGTGGGTAGGTGTTCCATGTCGTTGCATCGGGTCTCATCCGATGTTGCGGGTGCGCGGCCCGCATCCCCTGGCAGGGAAACGAACCTGAAATGTCGGCGGCGTCTTCTGGAAGGGACGCCGCCGATTTCCTGACACAATATGTCGTTTCCGCGACCTGTCCAGCCCCGAAATGCGGCGTCATGCCAAGCGCTTGCGGACAGGTTGACGATTGACAACCCGAATCGCGTCGGGGGCCGAATTGTCGATTGACAACGGGAATGGCCACGCGATTGCGAGAAACGGCGCGGACGGGCGTTTTCCAGCACGAACGGCCTGAAATCGCTTGCGAAACGGCCCCTCACGTCGCGCTCGTGCCCGGTGACCCGTGCAATCGCCCGCGAGCGCAACGTGACGGGCCGCCCTGGCGCGGATCGCCGCGCGATCGCGAAAGCCATTGACGATCGGCGGCCCGATGGCTCAAAAGGCGTCATGCCCGGCGCGACGCTGCGACATTTCCTGAACGCCATCGAGACCGGCGACCTGGCGGAAGCGTCGATGACGTATCACCGCCTGGGGCCGGAAGCGCAGGACATTGCGCGGCCTCACCTGGCCAGGCTAAGAGGCGAGGAACGCGAAACCAGGCGGTGGAGCGGCCAGGCCGCGCACTATCGAACCAACGGCCACAACGGCGACACTCATGCCGCCTTGATTGCGCGGGGCACGCGCAGCTCGCGGCGGTGACAGGCAACGGCAAGATGTTGTGCGCTGCGGCGGCCGCGGAACACGCCATCTAGTACCGCTTGCCTTTGCAATCGACAAGGTGCAGGTTGCCTTTGCAATCGACAAGGCAAATGGAGCCTTTGCAAATGACAAGGCCAAACCGCCCGCATTTCCACGTCTGGATCACGTCACGGTCAAATCCCCGGATGAAATACTCCTGGGCGCGGGGCTTTCCGACGCGCCAGGCGGCGCGTGACTACGCGCTGAACGGCAGCAAGCGCACTGGCCGCCCGCCTCTGGACCCGGAGCGTTTCGAGATAGCGAAGTGCGAGCGCCCGGAGTGCGCCCCGCCACTCGATTGAGAACGTGCGCACCGTCTCCGGACTCCGCCAGGTGGATGAAGCGGGCGACGGTCACGGCCCGGCCCGCATTTTCGCGGCCTCCCATTCGGCCATCGTCCGGTTTCCCTTGCTCCGGTTGCACCCTGCGCAAAGCAACTGCAGGTTGTCCGGATGATCGGTGCCGCCCCTGCTTTTTGGCAGCTTGTGGTCCACCTCCATCACGCGGAACGGGAAATGCGTCCTGCAACCCTCACAGACGCCTTCTTGTTCGCCATAGAGGCGGTGCCGGTGCGTCCGGTAGTTCGGAAGGTCGCCAAGGTCTGTGCGCCTGGGCGGCTCCGTGAGCGCCGTCACGCCGCCCCATAGGCCGCGATCCGCCGCGATCCGATCATTCACGAGCCGCACCGCCAGTTCGGACAGGTCCACCCCGGCCCATTCGCGTTGCAGGCGATCCGCCGCGACAAGCGCCGTCGCGCATCCACAGAAAGGATCAAGCACCATGTCGCCGGGATTGCTTGACGCCTTGATGAGACGCTCCAGGAGCGCGAGCGGCTTCTGCGTGGGATAGCCGGTGCGTTCTCTTGCCTGGGAATTGACTGGCGGAACGTCTGTCCACACGTTGCCGATCACCGGCCCTTTCTGTTCGCGAAGGTACCGCTTCAGGCGTGGTCGCCGCGAGTGATCGGGCGATCCGTCCGAATGGGCCGGATAGTGAATGCGGCCTTCCGCATCCAGTTCGGCCATGCGCTCCACCTGATAGCGCCAACCCTTGGCGGGGCATGGCCACCCCTTCCAGTCGTACATCATCCGGGGGCGCGGGTTGGGGCTTGTCATGTTATCGAGCTGGTACGGGCCGCGCCCGTCTCGATCATCATGGCGATAGTGACTTGCGACGTATTCCGCCGAATGCGGCTCATGGACCTGATTGAGCGCGGCGTCTGGCAGCGCGTAAAACAGGATCGCATCGGCCACGTTGGGGAAAACGTGCCTGGCGTCATTGTGCGTGCTGGACCGCTTCCAGGTTATCTCGCTGCGGTGCGCCGCCTGCCCGAAAATCCCGTCCATCAGAAGTTTGAGGTAGTGCGAGGCCGTGGGATCGCAATGCAGGTATATGGAGCCGGTCGGCTTGAGCACCCGGCGCATTTCCAGGAGCCGGACGGCCATGAAAATGAGGTAGGACTGCATCCCCTTCCCGTGCGCCTGGCGCGCGGCCTCGATGACGGAATGCGCGGCGGGGTTCCGGTCGGCCAGCTCGCCGTGCTCGCACACGTCAACATCGTCCAGGGTCCAGGCGTCCTTGAAGGCCGCGCCCGCCGCCTTGCTTCCGATGGGTGCCTCGTAATTGCGGTTCGAGTTGAACGGCGGATCGAGATAGATCAGGTCAACGCAGGCGTCGTTGATCCCCCGGAGCACCGGCAGGTTGTCGCCGGTCCACACGGTCCCGCTCGCGAAATTCGCCGCCGTCATTGCCCCGGTCCTTCCAGTCGCGCGACGCGGGCCGCCTCG
This sequence comes from Dehalococcoidia bacterium, assembly GCA_009839725.1. GTDB lineage: Bacteria > Chloroflexota > Dehalococcoidia > Tepidiformales > Tepidiformaceae > UBA2991. Next base: position 3,331 of record VXPF01000101.1, read on the forward strand.
GCCTCCATGATCGCGTAATAGCAGCCTTCGCAAAGGTCGGTTGGATAGCCTTCCGCATCGAAGACCCACCATCTGTGCGCAACGCCGGGAACGCGCCCGTTCGGGAGGCCGCACTCATAGCACCGGTAGCCTTTGTTGGGACGGTCGGCGTCCAGTGTCGCGCCAGGGCGGTTTCCCGGTCCGGTCACGGCCCGCTTCCCCCGCCCGCATTCCCCAGAAAGCCATGCAGGACCGGCACGGCCAGGACACCCAGGAGCAGGACGATGACCACCTGGAGCAGGATGACCAGGACGCCCGCCGCCTTCATCCATCGCAGGTCATGCCTGATCGCGGCGGTCGCGCCGCGTTGCCGTTGCTCAAGCTCGGCCAGGTCCGCTTTCGTCGCCTGGAGGTCGCGCCCACCCCGGATTTTGCCGGACAGGTCCGGCCTTGTCATTCCGCCGCCCACAACGCGTTCTCGAGGTCAGCCTCAACGTCGCCCCGGTCGCGCCGCGCCTCCAGCTCGGCCTCCAGGCCGTGCTCGATGCAGCCTCGAAGGATTGCCGCCAGGCTGTCGCCAAATCTCATCGAGGCGTCTTCAAGCCGCGCGCGCATTTCGTCCGTGACCGGCACGGAAAGGGTTGTGGGATACTGGCCGCTCCGGCGGCGGCGCGGCGGCATGGGGTCGTCAACCGGCCTGGGTTCAAGGATGCTAATGTCGTGCCCCTTTCGTGTTGAATGTCCGCTTGCGCAGCCCAGGCCGCAAGCGCCCGTCAGTTCAGCGCCGAAAGAAGGTCACGGATGATCGGCACGGCCAGAAGCGCGACGATCACGCCGCCGATCCGCTTGATCCAGAGAAGGTCGGTTGCGATCCTGGAAAGCCGGGCGTCCATGTTGCCGCGCAGTTCCGTCATGTCGGCCTTGGTCGCGACGCCGCCAGTCACTCCGGGCCGCCGGTCTCGATCTGGATCAGCGCCTTCTCGATCCCGGCCAGCTTTGCATTCGTGTCATAGGCTTGCACACCCAGCCACACGAGCGCGGCGACGATCCCGGCACCTGCAACCTTCATCCAGCGCTGTTCGGTGCGCAGTTCGGCAATGTCGCCGCGCAACGTCGCGATATCGCCATGCAAATCCGTGCGCAGGTCCGACAGGTCCGCCTTTGTCGCAACACCGCCGGTTACCCCGGCCCGGACGGCCCCGGTGATCGCCTCGGCCTGATCGGACGTGAAGCCCTTGGCCTCAAGCTGGCGCGTGATCGCCAAGGTGTCGAATGCTGCATCCGTCATGACGGGAAGGTAGCAGCGGCCGCCCGGCGCTTCAACCGCGCCGCGCCCGGCCTGCCGTCAGCTTCCAGGACGGCATTCGACCGCGGCGAATGGGTATACGTGCCTGCCGCGCTTTCCGGCCCGGTAACCACGGCAGCCCGCGCCGGACCAGCCATGCCGGATCGGGCGGCGCGTTAGATGTTTGGATTGCCGGAAACAAACAGAAGGCACCGGGATCCGGATCGGGCGGATCGTCGAAAGAACGAAATTCTCCAATTCTGGAAAATCGGGAACGCCGTCCCTGCCGGATCCTCGATGCCGGCACGGATCCGGGCCGGATCGGGCCAGCTCGAGCCTTCGCGGGGCGCCGGCGACGTCGCCGGCGAAGAATTCCGTTCTTTCCCGATTTTCGCGGAAACGGCGGTTTTCCGGCCCAAGCCGGGCGCGACCGGGTGCCGAAACGGGCCGTAGCGTCGCGCTCGTGCCCGATGGAACGACCAATCACCCGTGAGCGCGGCCTGACAGCTGCGACAATGGCCGCACATGGAGCGATTTTCCGGTTTCCGGCCCCGTCCGGGCCTGATCCCGCCTTTGCGGGCGAGCGACGCTCCGGAAAATCGCTCCGTCGCGGCCTGCTACCTCGATGCGCCGAAAGCGGCGGTCAGGTCGCTGCGCTCAAGCGTCCCTGCCGCGCCCTCGTGCCTCGCGCCGGTGAAAACGCCGGTGAGCCTGCCCGCGTCGCCGCCGGTCTCGCGGAACGTGTTGCCCCGCGCGGTGATGGAATAGCCAAGGTCGCCGTCGCCCCACATGGTGCCGGTCCCGGTTGCGCCAGGTGCCCGGTTCGCGGCCCATTTCTCGAGTCCGGTGAAGTCGGCCCGGCCTGACAGTGTGGCCATGTTGATGCCGATGGAAGCATCGCCCGCGACGGCTTCCGCCGAAGGCGTCATGCCAAGCAGGGTGCCGCTCCATGTCGCCCGTCCGACAAGGCTCCGGTTGTCGGCAAGATCGGTGCGGGGTTCGTAGCCGTAGGCCCACGGCTCCGCGTAGCCGTTGCGCAGGGCGACCCCGAAACCGGCGTGTGGCCCGTTGCCGTGAACGTGCATCGACGTGCTGGCCCAATCGCCAAAAGCCGGTTCGTCACTGTAGACCCCTCGAACGTCGGTTCCGGGGGCGATGCTGTAAAGCGCCCGCAATGCTTCCCGGTCAATCGGATAGAGGATGGAAAGCGGTTGCTCCACGCCGTTCTGTGCCGTCTGGTAAATGTGCGCGGTCCCTTCCGAGATCGTCGGATATGTAGCTGCGACGTGGCCGTCATATGAGCAACTCGGATGACACCGGTTGTAAAACCCCAAGGCATGCATGAATTCATGCGCAAGCAGGATGGCGGCACGTCGGTTGGATGCAATGCCAAGATCGGTGTTGCCGGTCACATCGGCATAGACATTGGTGTTTTTGTAAACGCTGATCCTGGAGCCGTTCACAACGTCACCGCTGAAAATGTTCGGAGTGCCGTCCAGGTTCTCAAAGTTGGAGTACGCTTCCCCAGCGGTGCTAAAATCGGGGCTTTGAGACTCAAAAACGACCGTGATCCTGCCGGGCACGTACTCGGCGTTTTCGGGAAGCGGACTGCCCAACGTCATCTTGAATTCATCCGGAAGCGCCGTGTTCACAAGCCGAACCGTTTCGGCCACCAAGCTTTGCTCGCGTGGAGACGCCGAACCGAGCACATGGACAATCGGGGCTTGTCGCCAACGTCTTGTGGGTCCGGAAGAAGAATCGAAAATAAAATCCGCCAGTTGGTTTCTGCCCGCCCCGTCTGCCACCTGGCCAAAGCGAATTTCCAAATTTTCACGTGAACCGGTGACAGGCAATGCGCCGATGTTCCCTTGGTCAACGCCGACGAAAATCCTGGGCCTTGAAACGCTGAACGGGCTTGGGCCTGCCTCGTTGCTTGCGGTCGCGTCGGTATAGATCGGCATGTGTCTGGCGTCGGCTCCGGCCACTGCCGGAAGGCTTTCCGTGTCGTAATGCGGAGTGCCGAACGCGACCGCTTCCGCCCGGAACGGGAACGGCAATCGCGCCGTCTCTCGTTCAGGTGGCGTCTCTTGTTCAGGCGACTCTTGTTCAGGCGACATTTCCGGTTGGCTTGGCGGCTCGTTTTCCCCGCCGCCTCCGCCGCCCCCGCAGGCGGCAAGCGTGAACATGAAAGCGGCGATGACTGATGTTTTGCGCATGGGCGCTCCCTCCCTGTCTGGGTTCCGGCCCAGGCGGGTGCCGGGCCGTTGCTGACAACCTGAAAGCGAAGTTATCCCCGCCTATTCGCCCAGGCGCGGGGAGCTACCCCTTGCCAGCATCGGGCTTATTCAGCGGGTAGCCCGGCCCAATGGCCGGACTTTCAGAATTGTCAGCTTGGGTTGTGTGGCCACTGCGAAGACTGAAGGCAAGCCCCGTCCGGCGACCGGCGAAAGCGGCCCGCGCGGGCCGATCCGCAGGTCAGGCATTGCGGCTTTCTCTCAATCCGCCGTTTCGACCGGCGCGGCGCGAACGCGTCCGGCACACCAGGCCTTTTCCCCTTTCGCTTGGCAGTCGCGCCAGTCCTTCCCGTCCGCTCCCGGTGGCAGTCGCGGGCAGTCGCAGATGGACGATGCGCAGGCAGCGCAAAGCGCGTCGTATTCGCGCTTCAGGTGCACGTCCCATTCATTGGAATCGGGCCTTTCCGCCAAGTCTTGGCAAATGATCGTGCTGAGTTTCAGATCGTGTCGCATGATGTCTTCAACGGAAGCGTGGTCCGGCCATTCGGAATATCGACCGGCGACATGCTGGCCGAACCGTACCAGCTCGTCCGGCGTGAAGTTCAGCGTGACCGCCGCAGTGCGTCCGTCATTCTTGATCGCCTGGCGCCTGGCGCGGCTCCTGGCCGCCCGTTCGCGGTCGGTCATGGCGGTTCCGTAAAGCGGCTTCCTGCCCATCGGCTTCCCCTGCATCGGGACTGTGCCCGGAGCATGGACGGGATCGGAACGGCGGGCAAGCGCACCCGGCCCGGATCGCCCGCAATGTGCGGATCGGCACACAAGACCGAACCCTGCCGCCAGGCCGCCCCGCAGCCAAAAGCCCCCGCCGATTCATCCAGTGGCGGGGGCTTCCGTCTGTGTGGAGGCACACAGACACGGCTTGATCGTGCGGCACTGGCGCGACCGGCCAGCGCCGCCGCCGGGCCTTCCCATGCCCCCGTGTCCGGTCAAGTCCGGAAGGCGCTTGCGCCGGTCGCAGCCAAGGTCCAAGCTGTTCCTGCCCGTCGCTTCACGGCGCAGTGCGGCGGGCGTCTCCTTCCGTGGTTGGGGGCGCGGCCACCGGGCCGCGCCCTTTCCCTTTCCGGGCCTGGAAGCGACCGGAAGCGGTTTCGGCGCTTGCCAATCGCTTGCCAGCGCGGGCCGCCCCGCGCTCCGGCCCTTGCCTCGCGGGCCGCGACGGCCCTGCGCCTTCTGACCCGAAAGCAGTGCGCGGGCCGCGCAGGTTGACAGTTCCGGAGCCGTTCCTGCAAGCTGCCACTGCCAACAATGCTCACCAGTCCGGCCAACCTGGGCCGGGCTACCCGCTGAATAAGCCATGTACCGGCAACGGGGTTGCTCCCGAAGCCTCGGCGAATAGGCGGGGACTTCTTCACTGGTGAGATGTTGGCAACGGCCCGGCACCCGCCGGGCGGTCAACCAAGAGATCAAGGATTCAAGACGTGAAAAAATGGCACTCGATCGCAACCATCCTCGCAACCATCTTAGCACATTCGGCACTGGCATCTGAACCCGCACCCAAATGGAACGACGACATTTCCCGCGATTACGGCTGCTGGGCAAGCAGCGATCAGATTGCCTGCGAGTTCCGAGTCCCGGAACCGATGGATCAAGGAACGGACGCCAACGAACATTTCCCAGGCGCTCCTGGACTGAAGAACGTGCTGAAGGGAGGCAAGGGCAACGACATCCTGACGGGATGGGGGCTCAAAGACCGGCTGTACGGCGGCCCAGGGCACGACATACTGAATGGGTTTGGAGGAAACGACAGATTGTACGGCGGCACCGGCAGGGACCGGCTGTCAGGAGGAACGGGCAACGACCTGTTGTACGGCGGCCTGGGCAACGACCTGTTGTACGGCGGCGACGGCAAGGACAGGCTATGGGGAGGGCTAGGCCGGGACTGGCTGCACGGCGGCGACGGCAGGGACTACTTGGATGGAGGCCCCGAGAGAGACCACCTGTACGGAGGCAAAGGCCATGACTGGTTAAGCGGAGGTTCTGGTAACGACCACCTGCAAGGCGGTCCGGGATCGGATGTCATGATCGGAAACTCGGGGAGGGACACTTACGACCTGGCAGGAAACGGTTCGAGCCGCGACATCATCCTGGCGGACCCGGACGACAAAATCCTGAAACAGTTCGCATCTGTCGCGAGCATCAGCACGGATGAAGTTCAGTTGCCAAGCCTCACCTTCTCCGACGGAATGACGCTGACCCTCTCCAGAAGCGGTCTGAAGGACTTCGCCCATCGTATTGACGGTGCGGACATCGTGTACTTGGACAAGTGAAGGTCAAGACATTGCACCAAGGGGGGCGGCTTTTGCCGCCCCTTCATTCTGCCTGACCCCAAGGTCAGAAGACAGACGGGCAAAAGCCGGGTTTCAGGTGGCGGCCAGAATGATGGCGGTTACGATCCCGCCCACCGCCGCGATCACGCCGGACAGTATGGCGGTCTGCCACCATCGGGCGGTTGCGTGACGCTCGGTCAGCATCGCGAGCATTTCCGACATCTTCGTTTCCCGCGTCGCCATGTCCGCCCGCAGACGGTCCAGGGCGCTTTCGGTCTGGGCCTGCCTGGTCTCCATGCGTTCCTCCAGGACGGCGAGTTGCCGCGCCACCTCGTGAATGTCCGGCTCGCCGCTCATGGCGTCAAGGATAGGTCCGGGCGGCAGTCCAGTCAAATGCCGCCTTCAACGGCCAGTGCCGCCGATCTGCCGTCAGCTTCCAGGACGCCATTGAACGCGACAGGCGTTGAATGGGTAATCGTGCCTGGCGCGAAATCCGGGGAATGCGAATGTCCGGGCCGGGCCGGATTTGCCGTCAGCACACGGGGTCGCATTCGGCGGATCGCGACGAATGCGTATACGTGTCTGCCGCGTTTTCCATTGTTGGCGACGCTGGCCGCGTTGTCATTCGCCAACGCCGGATCGCGGCCCGGAACGCGCTTTTGCGGGCGGATCGCCCCGTTGAGGCCGGTTCCGGGCCGATCTGGCCGGAAATAACCCTCTCAGATCGCCGCTCATGCGCGTTGAGGGGTTTCGCGGGGGGGGGGCCGGAAAGGCCGCAATCGCGCTGCACGGGCCGCTGAGCGCCGCCACGGGCGTTTTCGGGCGGTCAGTCGCCGGGCTTGTCCGGCTCCTGGGCGAGCCATTCGCGCACCATGCCGATCAGAACGTCATCCTCCAGCTCCGGGTTGACGTAGCGCAGCTTCCCGTCACCGTCCACGGTGAAGCCGGGCAGGTCGCGCTCCGGAAGGATCGCGCCATGAGCGATGCCCTCGGCCACCCCCTTGCGGATCGTGCCCATGAGCTCCCGCCGGAACGCGTCGCCGATCCCCTCCAGGCCATCAATCGTCAGGTCAAGTTTCGCCATTGTGCACCGTGCCGCCCGCGCGTCTGGATAGGGCGCGGGCCGCCGTTGCGTCAAGCCCGGTCCAATCGCCCCGATGGTCGCGGGCCGCGCCGCGCGGAACCCCCCTTTGGTTGGCCCCAAGAGCCGGACTTTCCGCTTGTGGCCGCCCGCCGGAAAAATCGTGAATTTGTTTTTTGAGGAACCCGGTTATCCACCCGCGCGGCGGTCGCCGCTGTTTTTCCGGACCGCCGCGAGCCATGCGCAGGGCGCAAGGCCGGACCCTGGCGACCGGTCCGGGGACCGTTCAAATCGTGACACATGCGAACCGCGCATATCGTGATTTCGTTGCGGGCGTGAGAAAACATGAAAAAGGAGGCCCCCTCACGGTCGCGTCCCCCAGGACGATTTTCGGGCAGGGGTCCCCATGCGGTGAATTCGTGCCATGATGAAGGGCGGCGCAGCCAGACGCGAAGCCCAGGGCGAAAGCATTTGAAGCGGGGACGTCGCGCACCCCGCGCCGCACGATCACCGGTGCCGACCGCGACCGCGCCCGTCCACCTTCCAGCTTTCCAGCGTGTCGCCGCCCGCATCGAGGAGCGCGACCCATTGCGCCGTCGATATGACGTGCCGCCGCTTGCACCGCCCGCACGTCCGGCGCGAGCTTCCCCAGATCACCGTGCCGGTCCACTCGCACCGGAGGCAGTGGAATTTCACGATCTGCCTGCCCCTGGGCTTGCCGCCGCCAGGCCCTGCATCCGCGCCGCTCATTCCGTCACCCGTTCCTCCTGCCGCGACGGTCAGCGCCGCCGCGCCCTGGCCTCGACCCTTTCCGCCGCGATCCGCGCCGCGCGGTCCTGCCAGAAACGGCGCGTTTCCGGATCGCGCATGTCACCAAGAGCGGGCGACGGCGTTTTGTCGGCGAGAGGCATAAGCGGAGCTAATGGGTCGGCGTCTTCGAGCCTCCCCCCGGACCCCCCTCCACTTGTCCCCAATTCAACCAGATTTCTGCCTAATTTTTGTGCAGACGAGGGGGCATTAACCGTGTTGGCTAAGTGATGCATTTTCGCTTCGAGCGTCCCGGCCCGCTTCCAGCGCCCCAGAGTGGTCCTGTGCACGCCCAGCGTTTTTGCCAGGTCAGTATCCGTCATTTCCGCCGTCGCGCTCGCCTGCACCTTGCCCGCGACCGGCTTCCCGGCCTTGGCCTTCCCGCCCGCCGATCCGCGCTTGCGCTGGCGCTCGATCCAGGCGGGCTTGTGCCAGCCCTTGACCATCCAGCCCGCGCGGTACCGCTCCACGCGCTGCGCTATGTCGGCCAG
>VXPF01000073.1 GCA_009839725.1 Dehalococcoidia bacterium
GTGCTTGGCAACGCGCCCCCCCGCCCCCGCCACCACCAGCCCCGCCGCCGTCGACACGTTGAACGTGTCCGCACCGTCCCCGCCCGTGCCGCACAGGTCGACCACGTTCCCCGCCGCGCACGGCTCCGCGTGCCGGTCCATCACCGCCCAGCAGGCCGCCACGATCTCGGGCGTCTCGCCGTGGAGGCGCATCCCCGCGAGGAACGCTCCGATCTGCGCCGGCGTCGCCTCCCCCGACATGATCGTCTCGAGCGCCGCCGCCGCCTCCTCCGGCTCGATGCCGCCCCCGTCCAGCAGCGCCCCGATTGCTTCCTGGATCGCCGTCATCGGTCCCACGTCCCTCCCCGCAGGTCGAGGAAATTCTGCAGCAGCTCCTTGCCGTGCTCCGTCGCGATCGACTCCGGGTGGAACTGCACTCCCTCCACCGTGAATCGCTCGTGCCGCACTCCCATGATCACTCCGCTCTCCGACCTCGCCGAAACGGTGAGCGATTCCGGCAACTCGGCCGGATTCGCCGCCAGCGAGTGGTAGCGCACTGCCGTGAACGGGTCGGGGAGTCCCGCGAACACGCCCCGCCCGTCGTGGCTGATCGTCGAGGTCTTCCCGTGCTTGATCTCCCCCGCCCCCACGATCTCGCCTCCGAACGCCTCGGAGATGCACTGGTGCCCGAGGCACACCCCCAGCACTGGCACGTCCCCCGCGAATCGCCGCACGACCTCCGTCGACACGCCCGCCCCCGACGGCCTCCCCGGACCCGGCGAGATCACGACCCGGTCCGGCTGCAGCGCCTCGCACTCCTCCGCCGTCACCTTGTCGTTCCGGTGCACCACGATCTCCGCCCCCAGCTCCGAGAGGTACTGGTAGAGGTTGTAGGTGAAGCTGTCGTAGTTATCGATCAGGAGCGTCGTCATCAGTCCAGGCTCCCCTCCCCGACGAGGTCGGCCGCGACCTCGCGCAGGGCAACCGAGAGCTCCTCGGGCGTGTAGCCGTACCCGCGCCGGTCCAGGTGGAACTTCTCCGCGAGGTACTCCGTGTCCAGTGCGCCCGGCGAACCCAGGTCGAGCGGATAGGCCGTTCCCGGCTCCCCCAGCAGCACCACGAGGAAGTAGCCGTCGCCCGCCCCCCGTGCGTACGGCGCCGTCTCCTCCAGGAGCGGCACGAGCGCGAGGTCGATCGCGTTCGCGCGGTAGAACCGCGCCGCCACGTGCGTGACCGCCTTCGCCGGCGCCGCGCCCGTCACGATGTCGCCCCCGCCGCCACCCTCCGCACGTACGCGAGCACCTCCGAGGGGTGCTCCGCCAGCAGGTCCGGTGACTCCGCCTGGACTCGCTTGGCGTCCAGCGATCCCCAGGCGGCGCCAATGGCGTGGCAGCCCGCCGCCCGCGCCGCCTTCACGTCTGCCGGAGTGTCGCCGACGTAGGCGATCTCGCCCGGCTCGTCCAGGCACATCCGTTCCATCGCCACGAAGAGCGGATCGGGCTCCGGCTTGTGCGCCTCGCAGTCGTCGTGCCCCACCACCGTGGCGAAGCGATCCAGCAGTCCCGTCTTGGTCAGCTCGCCCGTCGCCCCCCACGAGATCTTCGAGGTCACGACCGCCAGCTCGAGCCCGTCCGCCCGCAGCGCGTCGAGCGTCTCCACCACCCCCGGGAACGGCTCCAGCCCGAACTCGATCGCGTAGTAGCGCTCCCGGTACCGCTCGGCGAAGCGAAGCCAGTCGTCGCCCAGCAGGTTCCGTGCCATCTGCTCCAGCGTCTGCCCGTTGTGCTCCCGCCAGAGCGCCTCGGGATCCACCGGCCGGATGCCGAGGCAGTCCTCGTAGGTGCCCGCGAGCGCATCCATGCGCCCCGGGAGGGTGTTGAGCACCGTGTCGTCGAGGTCCCAGAACACCGCCCTCATGACGGCCGCTCCGGCCGCGGAACGCCCCGCTCCGCGAAGACTTCCTCCATCACCGGCCACGCCGTCAGCGCCGCCGGAAAGCCCGCATAGACCGCCACCATCCGCAGCGTTTCGATCACTTCCTCGGGCGTCGCCCCGTGGTTCAGGGCCCCGTTGATGTGCGAGCGCAGCTGGTTCGGGCGCCCCGTGAGCGCCGCCAGCATCGCCACCACCTCGAGGCTGCGCGTACGCCGGTCCAGCCGGTCTGTGCCCCACACCTCCCCCAGCGCGAAATCCACCACCGCGTCCGCCAGCTCCGGCGAGTTCCCTCGCAGCCCCGCGTGACGCACGTCCGGATCGCCTCCGCCGGAGAGCGTGCGCAACACGTCCCGCCCCGCCTCTCGCCGCGACGCGAACGGACCGCCGCCCGCGTCTTCGGCCTCGACCCCCATCTCCTGCTGCAGCGCTTCCAGGATCGCGGTGCTGTCGTCGCGGGGCTCGGCCAGCCCGAACGCCGCCAGCACCCCCGCCCGCACGTGCTCGTCCATGGGCAGGTCCGCCAGCGCCCCCGCCTCCGTCCAGGCCACCTCGACAGCGTCCCCCACCGCCGGCTCCCCCTCCCACGCGCTCGTCGCGAACAGGTTGAAGACCGTGTGCCCCTCCGCCGTCGGGATGAAGAGCGTCTCGTAGAACGCCTCCTCGATTCCCTCCACCGTGATCCCCATCTCCCCGAGGATCGCCGCCATCCCCACGTCGACATCTGCGTGTTCCGGGAGCAGGTCGCCGCCCGGCAGGCTCCACCCTGGCTCGCCCGCTTCCCGCAGGAGCAGCAGCTTCCCTTCCCGTTCCAGGATCGCCGCCAGGTGGATGCGCTGCGCCATGGCGATCCCCCTACCCCCCGACCGGCGCCTGCTGCGCGGCCGCCAGCTCCGCCTGGTCGATGGCCCGCTCCAGCGCCAGCATCTTGTTCACGCTCTCCTGGAACTCCGTCGGCGGCTCCGAGTCGTAGACGATGCCGCCCCCCGCCTGGAGATACGCGTTCCCGTCCTTCACGACCATCGTGCGGATGGCGATGCACGTGTCGAGGCTGCCCGCGAAGCTCGCGTACCCCACCGCGCCTGCGTAGATGCCCCGCCGCTCCTGCTCCAGCTCCGCGATGATCTCCATCGCCCGCACCTTCGGCGCCCCCGAGACCGTGCCCGCCGGGAACACCGAGCGGAAGGCATCGAACGGCGTGCGGTCCTCCCGCAGCTGCCCCGAGACACGCGAGACGATGTGCATCACGTGCGAGTACCGCTCGATCTCCATCAGCTGGTCCACCCGCACCGTCCCCGGCTCCGCCACCCGGCCCACGTCGTTCCGCCCCAGGTCCACGAGCATGATGTGCTCGGCCCGCTCCTTCTCGTCCCCCAGCAGCTCCTCGGCGAGCGCGTCGTCCTCCTCCTGTGTCGCCCCCCGGGGGCGCGTGCCCGCGATCGGGTGCGTCGTCACCAACCCGTCCTCCACCCGCACCAGCATCTCCGGCGAGGCGCCCACGATCTGAAAGTCGTCCAGGTCCAGGTAGAACATGTACGGCGAGGGGTTCACCGTGCGCAGCTGCCGGTAGATCGTGAACGGGTGCACCGAGGTCGGCCGCTGGATGCGCTGCGACGGCACCGCCTGGATGACCTCCCCCCCGATCACGTCCTCACGGATGCGCTCCACCATCAGCTCGTACCCCTCCCTCCCCACGTTCGAGACGCCCTGGGCGCTCGCCCGCGTGACCTCGTCCACCTCCTCCACCGGAAGCGCCAGCGGCTGGCCTAGCCGCTCCAGAATCCCGTCGATCTTCGCCCCCGCCTCCTCGTACGAAGCCTCGATGTCGCCGTCCAGCCGGCAGTGCGCGACTGCCCGGATCGTGTGGCGCACGTGGTCGAACACCACCATCGAGTCGCACAGCAAGAACATCGCCTCGGGGATGCCCACCGGGTCGGCCTCGTTCGCCGGCACGCGCGGCTCGAAGTGCCGGATCGCCTCGTAGCTCACGTACCCCACCGCCCCGCCCGTGAGGCGCGGCAACCCCGGCAACTCCACCGCCTTCAGCCCTGCGAGCGCGTCCTCCAGCGGCTTCAGCGGGTCGCCCTCGTACGCCTCCCCCGGACCCGTCCGGATGACCTGGTACGGGTTCGCCCCGATGAACGAGTAGCGCGCCAGCCGCTCGCCTCCCTCCACCGACTCCAGCAGGAACGAATACCGCCCCTCGCGCACCTTCAGGTAGGCGGAGACTGGGGTCTCCAGGTCGGCCGCCACCTCGCGGTACACCGGGACGAGGTTCCCCCCGCCCGCCTCCGCGAGCGCCTTCACCTCGTCGAGCGTTGGGTGCAGCACCGTCAGCTCCCTCGCGGAGGCCCGTCCAGGTAGTTGACGGCCATCGCGTCCCGAACCAGCGCCATCGTCTCCTGCGCCACGGCCCGCGCCCGCGCCGTCCCCGACTCCAGTGCGTCCCGCACCTCGTCCATGTGCGCCTCGTAGTACGACCGCCGTTCGCGGAACGGGTCGAGCAGGTTGTTCAGGGCCACCGTGAGCTTCTGCTTCACCTCGACGTCGCCCACCTTCCCCACGACGTACCGCTCCTTCAGGTCGTTGACCTCGTCCACGTCCGGGTTGAACGCGTCGTGGTACATGAAAACGGGATTCCCCTCGACGTGGCCCGGGTCGGTCGCCCGCAGCCTCGTCGGGTCGGTGAACATGCCCCGAACCTTCTTCGCCACCGTGTCCGCGTCGTCCTTCAGCTCGATCGTGTTGCCCACGGACTTGGCCATCTTCGCCTGCCCGTCGAGCCCCACGAGCCGGGGGACGCGCCCCACCAGGCCCTCGGGCTCGGGAAACACCGTCGCGAACTGGCGGTTGAAGCGTCGCGCCAGCTCCCGCGTCATCTCGATGTGCGGTAGCTGGTCTTCCCCGACCGGCACCAGGTGCGCCCGCGGCATCAGGATGTTCGCGACCTGCATCACGGGATACGTGAAGAACGCCACCGGCACCGACTTCTTCCCGAAGTCGTCCATCTCCGCCTTCAGGGTCGGGTTGCGCTGCAGCATCCCCAGCGGCAGGTACCAGCTCAGCCAGGTCGTCAGCTCCGCGTGCTCGGGCACGAGGCTCTCGATAACGAAGCAACTCCCTTCCGGGTCAAGCCCCACGGCCAGCCAGTCCAGCGCCACCTCCCACACCGAGTCGCGCACGCGCTCCAGGTCGTCGGCGTAGTCCGAGACCTGGTAGTCCGCGATCAGGAAGTGGCAGTCGTATTCGTTCTGCAGGCGGATCCAGTTCTCGAGCGCCCCGGCGTAGTGGCCCACGTGCAGCGACCCGGTCGGCCGGATGCCGGTCAGGATTCGCTTCCGCTCGCTCATCGGGATCCTCCCTCGCTGGCGACCGTCAGGCCGCCGCTCCGTAGCAGCCGTCCAGGAAGCCCAGCAGCCGCTCGCTCGCTCGCTCGGCTGCCGCGACCACGGCCTCCTCGTCTTCGCAGATCTCCTCGATGGCCGAGAGCTCCGCGCCGGAGTGCGCCACGTCGGAGACGAGGTGCACCGAGAAGAATTCGAACTGCTCAGGCAGCAGGTCGTAGTGCTCCGTCAGGCCCTTGATCTTCTCCCAGGCTATGGCCGGCACCTGCGACTCGTAGGCGAACAGCGTCGCCAGCGCCTCCGCCACCGGCGCGTTCTGCGCGACCTCGGCGTAGTGCTCGATGAGCGCCGACGTCTCAGGGTGCGGCTCCGCTCCCTCGACCTCCTCGGCGGAGACGCCCAGCGCCGCCGCGAATTCCAGCCACAGCGCCGGATGGTTCCGCTCGCCGTACTCCTCGTCCCAGAGGTTGCTCAGCAGGAGCTGCCGGATCGCCGGCGACTCCGTGCGAGCGTGGATCGCGCTCAGGAAGCGCGGGAACGCCCGCTCGAAGTGAAAGTACTGGCGGGCGTAGTCCTGCAACCGCTCCAGCTCCAGCGTCCCCTCGCTCCATGCCCGGTAGAAGGGGTGTTCCAGCAGCGACCGCTCCGCGATCGCCTCCCGCATGCGCGTCTCCAACGCCGAGCCTGCTTCCGTCATCGTCATTGCCGACCTCCCTGGTCCATTACTCGCATGTTCTGTCCCTTCCTGGAACCGCCACTTCCGCCCCTCGCGGCGCTGTCGTACCGCTCGGTACCGTGAATGGGCGGCCCAGGGAAAGAAAAACCCCCGGTCCTAAAGGACGGGGGTTCCCGCGGTGCCACCTTCGTTCCCCGGCCACCTCAATTCAGGGGCCGGAGCGCTCAGCGGGCGCGCCTCCGTTTCCGGACGGAGCGCCCGAGGCCGCTAACGGGGCCCATCCCGCCCCCGCCTACCCACCGTCGCCGGCTTCAGCGAGAGAGCTCCCGGGTCCATTCTCCGCTTGCGCACCTGCCGGGCTCTCACCATTCCCGGTTCGCTGCAAGGCCGCCTGAGCGGGTACTCCTCCCGATCGACGCTTCTTCGATTCAGTTGTCGTTCGAGCCTAGGTGCGTGCGCCCAAGCGGTCAATACGCAGGGCGCTTACTCCGTCGGCAGGAACTGGTTCAGCGCCGACATCGCGTCCTCTTCCGTCAGCAGTGGCGGATGCGCCGCCCCGGTCACCTCGACCACGCGCGCGTCCGGGTGCTCGCGGCCCATCTTCGCCGCCGTCTCCCGGCTCAGGATGTCGCTGTGCTCACCTCGCAACACCAGGATCGGGCATGTGATCGAGCGGTACATCCGCCAGAGCTCGTCCTGCTCCGGAACCCCCATCCCCACGTGCCGCGCGGCCGGGTCCATCTTCCACACGTACAGCCCGTTGTCGCTCAGCCGCACGTTCCAGCGCGCGTAATCCTCGACGCGCTGGTTCGAGAGCCTCGCCGCTGCCGGAAAGTGCTCCTTGTAGTACGCGACGACCGCCTTCAGGTCGGGGAAGGCTGTCGGCGTCGAGTCCGTGCGGTCGCTGATCCGGTTCACGCCCCCTCCGTCCACGTCCGGCCCGATGTCGTTCATCACGAGCGCCGTCACGCGCTCCGGGTACTTCGCCGCGTAGGCCATCGCCACGCCCCCGCCCATCGCCGTCCCCACCAGCGCCACCCGCTGGATGCCGAGCGCCTCCCGCACCGCCTCCACGTCCGAGACGTAGACGCTCTGCGTGTACTCGTCGTGCGGTCCCCAGGCCGACTCCCCCCGGCCGCGGAAGTCCAGGGCGAAGACCTGGAAGCGATCGGACAGTTCCGTGGCCGCCCGGTCGAACATTCGCGCCTGCCCTACCAGGTTGTGTAGGAGCAGGACGCTGGGCGCCGCCGCCGAACCCCGCGCGATAAGGTGCTGCCGCAGCCCATTCGCTTCAACGAATATGTCCCTGACACCGAACGCGCTCGTCATGGCTTGACCCCCTCGTCTATCGCTCCTGCGATTGTACGGAATCCTCGAATGCGGCACGTAAGCGTCGCGGTCAGATCGGCTGCCGACCTGCGTACCCCGTCTCCAGCGGGTGCCAGTAGGCCAGCTCCGTCTCCTCCAGCTCGTAGCAGAGCAGCACCACCACCCCGTCCCGTTCGTGGGGAAAGTCGATCAGCCCGCGCTCCGGGTCCTTGAGCTGAATGCCCCAGCCGTCAAGCAGTTCCATGCACTCCCGCAGCGTCTCCTCGTGGCGCTCCCGCTCCTCCTCGGCGGTGCCGGTGGGCAGCGCCACGGGGTGGCCGTCCGCCATCGAGGCCCGCCGCTGCGCCGCCTCCATCGCCCGGTTCCCCCGCAGCGCCACAAAGGCGTCCCGCAGGCGCTCCAGCACCGGCCTCACCTGCGGCAGCAGCGCCCGCGCCTCCTCCACGCTGAAGAGTCGCACGTCAGACGAAAAGGTGGAGCGGCATCTGCTCCGGCAGCACCGTCTCCCCCGACTCGACCGTGTCCAGCCCTTCCAGCTCCGCCTCCACGCCCGGACCGATCACGACGTTCCGCCCGATCGTCATTCCCGCCGGCACCACCGCCCGCTTCCCCACGATGGAGATGCCGCAGTTCACGATGTCGGGCCGCTCCCGGTTCACGACCGACTCGTCCCCTGCCCCCACGGTCGCCCCCGGGCCGACTTCCACGTCCTTGTCCAGGATCGCGCGGTCCACCACCGCCTCCGCCCGCACCACCGTGTCGTGACACACGATGGAGTCCCGCACGACCGCCCCTGCCTCGATCAGCACCCCCGGCGAGATCACCGAGCGTTCCACCGTCCCCTCGATCTGCGCCCCCGGCGAGATGAGCGCGTCGTTCGGGGATGCGTTCGTGCCGAATCTCGCCGGGGTCTGGGAGACCCTCGACGTTCGCAGCGGCGCATCCGCGTTCGCCAGTTGCAGCGGCGGATACCGCTCGATCAGGTCCATGTTCGCCTGCCAGTACGCCTCGATCGTCCCTACGTCCCGCCAGTAGTCGAGGTACTGGTACCCGAACACCCGCTTGCTCCCGAAGATGCGGGGCACGATGTCCTTGCCGAAGTCGTGCGAGCTCGATGCGAGCCCGGCGTCCTCCTGGAGCGCCTCGATGAGGACGTCCCGGCTGAAGCAGTAGACCCCCATCGACGCCCACGTGGATTTCGGCTGCGGCGGCTTCTCCTGGAAGTCCACCACTCGCCCGCTGGCGTCCAGCTCCAGCACCCCGAAGCGGTGCGCCTCCTCCAGCGGCACCGAGTACACCCCCATCGTCACGTCCGCCCGCTGCCGCCGGTGGTAGGCCACCAGGTTCCGGTACGACATCAGGTACACGTGGTCGGCCGAGAGGATCAGCACCTCCTCCGACTGCGACTGGGCGATCAGGTAGAGGTTCTGGTACACCGCGTCCGCCGTCCCCTGGTACCAGTCCATATCCGCCCGCCCCAGGTACGGCTGCAGGATCTCGAGGTGCCGGTCCGGCGTGTCGTAGCCCCACGCTCGGCCCGAGCCGATGTGGTTCACCAGCGAACGCGGCCGGTACTGGGTCAGCACCGCCACCTGGTCGATGTCGCTCGCAGCGCAGTTGCTCAGGGCGAAGTCGACGATCCGGTACTGCCCGCCGAACACCACCGCCGGTTTCGCCCGCTGCTCCGAGAGCACCGAAAGCCGGTCGCCCTGCCCGCCCGCCAGGATCAGCGCGAGCACGTCGTGCATGCCCGCATTGTAGCCACCTGCGGCGGCGGACCTTGCGCCCCGAGCGGCTATGCTGAGGTATGCGCTCCGTCCGCATTGCCCTCGCCCAGCTCAACACCACCGTCGGCGACATCGACGGCAACTGCGCGCGCATCCGCGACGCCATCGCCGCCGCCCGCGAGGCCGGCGCCGGCATCGTCGCCGTCCCCGAGCTCGCCGTGACCGGTTACCCGCCCGAGGATCTCGTCCTGCGCCGCTCCTTCTGCGAGGCCTCCCGCACGGCTACCGCCGCCCTCGCCCCCGCGACCGACGGCGTCATCGCCGTTGTCGGCTTCGTCGATACAGTCGGTGGCGACCCCTACAACGCTGCCGCCGCCTTTGTGGATGGCCACCTGGCCGACACCTATCACAAGCGCCTGTTGCCGAACTACGGCGTCTTCGACGAGGAGCGTTACTTCGAACGTGGCCTCACGACGCCCGTGTACCGCGCCGGAGACCTCTCCTTCGGCGTCAGCATCTGCGAGGACATCTGGGATGCGGACGGCCCCGTCGTTGACATGGCTCGTGGCGGCGCCGAGCTCTGCGTGAACATCAACGCCTCCCCTTATCACCGCGGCCGTGGCGCCGAACGCGCGAGCATGCTCGCCACTCGCGCGGCCGACAATCGCATCGCGATCGCCTACGTGAACGCCGTCGGTGGACAGGACGAGCTCGTCTTCGACGGCGGCTCGATCGCCCTCGATCCCCACGGCGAGGTCATCGCCACCGGACCTCAGTTCCGCGATGACCTCCTCGTCGTCGACCTCGAGCTGGGCGAGGACTCCCGCCGCCCCCCGCGAGACCCCGTCCCTGGTGTCCGCGAAGTCGAACTGGGCTTCTCGCCAGACCTCGCGCCCCCCGCCGCCCCCTCCCGCCCCCACTCCGCTCCCCTCCCCGACGAGGCCGAGGTCTGGGAAGCGCTCGTCCTCGGGACCCGTGACTACCTCCACAAGACGGGCTTCAGCCGCGCCTACATCGGCCTCTCCGGCGGCATCGACTCGAGCGTCGTCGCCGCCGTCGCCGTCGACGCCCTCGGCCCCGAGAACGTCACGGGCGTCTCCATGCCCAGCCGCTTCTCCAGCGGCCACTCCCGCGACGACGCCCGCGACCTCGCCGCCAATCTCGGCATCGAGTACCTCAGCATCCCCATCGAGCCCGCGCACGCCGCCATGCTCGACATGCTCGCCGTCGCCTTCGACGGCTCCGAGCCCGGCCTCGCCGAGGAGAACCTCCAGTCACGCCAGCGCGGCAACATCCTCATGAGCCTCGCCAACAAGTTCGGCGCCCTCGTCCTCACCACCGGCAACAAGAGTGAGATGGCTACCGGCTACGCAACCCTCTACGGCGACATGGCGGGCGGCTTCGCTGTCCTCAAGGACGTCCCCAAGACCCTCACCTACGCCATCGCCCGCTGGCGCAACGAGGCCGCCGGACGCGACCTCATCCCCCAGTCAGTGCTCGACAAGCCCCCCAGCGCCGAGCTCCGTCCCGACCAGCTCGACGCCGACTCCCTGCCCCCCTACGAGGTCCTCGACCCCATCCTCGAGGCCTACGTCGAAGGCGACCGGAGCGGCCCCGAGATCGTCGCCATGGGCTTCGACGACGCCACCGTCCGCCACGTCCTCGCTATCGTCGACCGCAACGAGTACAAGCGCCGCCAGTCCCCACCCGGCGTCAAGATCACCCCCCGCGCCTTCGGCCGAGACCGCCGCCTCCCCATCGCCAACCGCTACCGGGATTGGTAGGGGGCGCTACTGCCCCGAAACTGCGGCTTCCTTGCCCTTCCGGAGCCTCACTTCCAGTTCGTTCAGCACGCCCTTCGCCCGAGCGATATCGACCAGGGTAAGGGCGATCAGGTCCGGGTCAGGATCCTCAAGGACCACCTTCAGGTAG
The DNA here is from genome assembly GCA_009839725.1 of Dehalococcoidia bacterium. Classification (GTDB taxonomy): domain Bacteria; phylum Chloroflexota; class Dehalococcoidia; order Tepidiformales; family Tepidiformaceae; genus UBA2991. The sequence continues at coordinate 10,920 of VXPF01000073.1, forward strand.
GAGAGGATGTCCTCGTCGGTCTCCCAGTGGTCAATCACGTCCCACGGCAGGGTCTTGACCTTCTCCATGGCTCTGCCTCCTAAACGTCGCGAGCTAGCTCGATAGCCCTCGGGATGTCCCGTCCCTGCGAGTCCTTGTCTCCGCCTGCCAACAGGATAACCGCGGAGCCGCCTCTTCGCGTGAAGTAAATCCGGTAGCCAGGCCCGTAGTCGACTCGCATCTCGGCGACCCCACTCCCCACTGATCTCACATCGCCGGCGTTACCCAGGGACAGGCGCTGAATGCGCTTGTCGATGCGGTCGCGGGCCTCCCGGTCGCGGAGCCTCCGAAACCACCGGGCATAGACCTCCGTCTGCCGGATTTCGAGCACAGCCTAATCATTGTCACGTTATTGCGTTGAAACAAGTGTCTTGTTGGAGGATGGGGGCCGTTCCCCAACAGCCAACAGCCCCGCCGCCCCTACCCCCGGGCGCGTATTAACAAAGGGCGGGGGCGGGGGGGGTTCGCGGGTAGGTGGGGGGG
>VXPF01000141.1 GCA_009839725.1 Dehalococcoidia bacterium
GAGGAGCGGTCGGGGGAGGGTGTGCTGGCCACGCTCGAGGGCGCGCTGGCGGAGGCCGAGCGGGCGGAGGCGGAGACCATCGACCAGCTCCCGGCGCTGCGGGAGGCAGGCGTCACCGACGCGGGTGGCGAGGGGGTCTGCGTGGTGCTGCGGGGCCTGGTGGCGGCGCTGCGAGGCGAGCTGCCCCCACCGGTCACCATCCCGGACAAGCCCCTGGCGATGCTGCCGGGCCACATCGATGACGGGTTCGGGTACTGCACGGAGTTCGTGCTGATCCCGGGCGAGCGGGAGGTCGACGTGGAGGGGCTGAGGAGGCACACGGAGGGGGAGGGGTACGGGTCCGTCGTGATCGTGGGCGACGAGCAGGCGTTGCGCGTGCATGTGCACACGAACGAGCCGGAGCGGCTGCTGGAGGAGGCGGGGACGTTCGGGGAGCTAACGAGACCGAAGTTCGAGGACATGAGCGCGCAGCACGCGCGCTTCCGGGAAGAAGGGAGCGGCGAGGGGCTGAAGGTGGGCCTGCTGGCGCTGAGCAGCAGCGAGGGGTTCGACGAGGTGTTCCGGAGCCTGGGGGCGAGCATTCACCGGCTGGAGGCGATCGTGAAGCCGGCGGCGGGCGATATCGCCCAGGCGGCGGACGCGCTCGGGCCGGCGGACGTGATCGTGCTGCCGAACCACAAGAACGCGATCCCGGCAGCGGAGCAGGCGGTCGAGCTGGCGCGCTGCACGCTGCACGTGGCGCCATCCATCTCGCTGGCGCAGGGGGCAGCAGCGGCGATCGCCTTCAACGCACTGGCGACGGCCGAGGAGAACGCGGAGGCGCTGGCCGAGGCGCTCGAGGGAACGCGCTCGGTGGAGGTGACGCGGGCGGCGGCGGATCGCACCGCCGACGGGGTGGACGTGCGGGAGGGGGAGGCGATCACGCTCGTCGACGGGACGCTCATCGGGGGGACGGACGACCCGGTTGAGGGGTTGCTGGCGGGGTTGGCGCAGGCGGAGGCGGAGGAAGCCTCCATCGTCACGGTCTACGTTGGGGCGGACTTCGAGGGGTCGCACGACCAGCTGGCGGAGCGCATCGAGACGGCTTTCGAGGACGTCGAGGTGGAGGTGGTGGAGGGCGGGCAGCCGCTGTACGAGCTCATCGCGGCGGTGGAAGCGTAATCGTCGGCCCGGGACAGGGGTCGGGGATGCGGATGACGAGCCGCTCCGGGTGGGGGGCCTCGACGGATACTCCGCGGGGCAAGTCGGCGGCGATCCTGAAGCCGTTCCCATGCCGGAGCCCGATGGCAATCCACTCGCCGTCCGCGGCTCAGTCCCGTATATGTCACCCCTAGGCGTAGCACGGCGGCAACCTAGCACAGGAGGGGCAGGAATTACCCCGTCCGGGCGGGTGGTGGAAGCGGAGGCGGTGGGGCTGCCCGTGAAGGGGTCACTCGCAGCGGACGCTGGGGGGAATGGTGATCTTGATGTCGGTTCTGTCGGCGTCTTCCATGACGATCTGGGCGGCTCGGCCCTCGCCCTGGACGAGTCCACTCTCGCCGTCGAACCACCCCACCGTGCGGTTATTGCACCGGAACTCCAGCTTGAACAACCCCCTGCCCACGAAGAAGGTGAACTCTCCGTCTGCTCGCGTCCCGGAGCTGTGCTTGTCCCAATGGAGCGTCACCCGAAGACGAGGAACTTGCAGGCCTTCGTCATCAAGCACAGCACCGCTGAGAGTGCCGTAGGAAATCGCAAGGTTGGTGGTGCCGGAGCCAGAGGCCGCTATGACATCTGCAAAGTTACGGAAGTGGGTAATGGCCCAATCCTCGCGGAACCAGACCCACCTGGGCGCATGCGGTGGGTGGAGAGCCAACGTGTATGACCCCCGAGGGACACTCAGGGAGAACGTTCCGTCCATCCCCGAGCGATCCCGCGCGGCGAAGAAGGCATTGAAGCTGGCCGCTGAAGCCTCGTACGCTCCCACATCGACACCGACCCGGGGGTTGCCAGCCAGGTCAGTGAGTCTTCCCTCAATGGTCCTGCAGGCTTCCCGGGCGTCGCGGGTCTTTTCGGGCTCGAACCACTCCACCGGGCACCCCTGAGACGAGTCAGGCGCGACGAGCATTTCCTGGGCGAAGACGACGTTGAACTCATCGAACGTCATTCCGTACGTCTCTTCAAAGGCTGGCTGCCAGTCACCGATCCGAGCCACATTTCGATAGAACTCCACGAGTTGCTCGGTTCCCTCGCGCTTGACCAGCACATGGACCCGTATGTGGTACGAGTGATAGGAGGAGCCCCTGGGTACGAATCCCTCCAGCCTTGCCAGGGGGAGCACAAACTCACGCAGCCGCTGAGCGTAGTCGCTCTTCCCCCTCGCGTCGTCGTACACCGCGGCCCAGAAGGTTGCGTCACCCTCTCGGAACCAGGATGGCGGGTGTGCCCCGCCCCGCGTCAGGTGTTGCTGGATGGCATGGACGTACTCGTGAGCGAACACGTCAAGGCAGTTCCCCATGTTGATGACAGGTGCGTCGTAGTAGCCGCTGCAGCCAAACTGCTCGGGGTCTCCGTACTGCACGACGACCCCCGGCACCCGGAATCCGAGCCGCTCAAAGAAGAACTCCACCACGTCGTCGACATGAGCCCGCACCTCGTCTTGCTTCTCCTGCGACAAGTCGGCGAGGAACTCGATCTGAGGCGGGCGATAGTGCTGATCCCAGTCGCGGGAGCCTGTGAGGTTCAGCCAGTAGACCTCCCCCTTTGTCAGATGCAGTGGCCAGCGCCCATCGGCGTCGAGGGCGGTCTCCAGGATGTCGTCGATGTCCCTCAGGGCCTCCCTCGTCCTGATGCCGTCCTCGCCAGCCCAGACGACGAGATTCCAGCCTTCGCGCAGAGGTGCGTAGGCAGCCTCGGCGGTGATAGGCCGCGCCCACGTAACGGGTTCATCGCCCGCAAGGAACAGCCAGAGACCCATGCCGGGGGTTAGTCTCGGGAGATCACCGAGCCCACTCGGATCCGTTCGCACCGCCAGGCGGAACCTCTGGAAGTCAGCGTCCCAGGCGTAGACAACCTGAAGCTCGGGAATGTCCTCGAAGATGGCCTCGATGCTGGCTTCTGCCTCGGTCCAGCCAGCAAGGTTCCAACCGGGCTGGAGCACAGTCGTGAAGGTGTCGTCTGAGGCTGCCACCCGCTCAGGGGACGAGAACAGCGCCGTCCCGGTCGCCAGCACGAGGAGGACAGCAAGACCTGCACTGGCGCGGGTACTGCGGCGCATGGCCCGACCCTAACGCACCAAGGCGGGAATTACGCCAGCCCCCCCCGGAAGGGTTAGCGGCGTTCCTTGATGCGGGCCGCTCGACCGGTGAGGCCGCGGAGGTAGGAGAGGTTCTTGCGGCGGACCTTGCCACGGCGCACGACCTCGATCTTGTCGAGGCGGGGGCTGTAGAGGGGGAAGGTGCGCTCGACGCCGACACCGCTGGCAATCTTGCGGACCGTGAAGTTCGAGGCCATGCCCTTGCGCCGCTTGCGGATGACGACGCCGGCGAAGACCTGGACGCGCTCCTTGTTGCCCTCGACGACCTTGGCGTGGACGCGCACGGTATCGCCGCTGCCGAAGTCGGGCAGGTCGTCGCGAGGCGTGGCGTCGGTCAGGGCATCGAGTTCGTACGACATGGGTGCGTCTCTGCGGGAAGGCGTGAAGGCATACGGTAGGACACGCGTCGCCTATGGCCAACGGCGGTGGTCAGCGGCCGGTGCTGCCGTGGCCACCGCCGCCGCGTTCCGTCTCGGGGAGCTCGTCGCGGAGGGCGAACTCGACATCGGCGAGGCGCGCGATGACGAGCTGGGCGACGCGGTCGCCGTGCTCGACGACGTGCCTGACGTCGGGGGTGAGGGTGTAGAGGCTGAGGAAGAGCTCGCCGCGGTAGTCGGCGTCGAGGGTTCCGAGCGTCGACAGCACGCCCCGGCTGGCGAGGCCGCTGCGGGGACGGACCTGCGCGTCGAGCCCGGGGGGTACGGCGAAGGCGAGTCCGGTGGGGATGCGCACGGGGAAGTTCCTGACCTCGACGGGGCCGTCGGGGAGGCAGGCGTAGAGGTCGTAGCCGGAGGCGTGCTCGCTGGCCTTCTCAGGCAGCCGCGCTCCCTCGCGCAGTACCTTGACCTCGATCTCGTCCATCGCGGGGCTCAGCGGAAGAGGTCGCGCTCGGCCTCGCGGATGATGTCGGTCATCGAGGCCGTGTCGTCCGGTTCCCAGGGGTAGCCGCGGATGAGGGCGACGGGCACTCGGCTGAGGTTGCCCTTCACGAGCTCGCCGGCGCTGGCCAGCTCGTCCGCGCGGCAGACGGCCTGGACGAGGAACTCGTGACCGTGGGGGTCGTGCTCACCGATGTAGCTGATGACGGGATTGATGCCCGCGATGCCGATGGCGACGTCGACCTGGGCTTCGCGCCAGGGGCGGCCGAAGGTGTCGGAGATGATGACGGCGACCTCGTGGCCGAGCTCGCGGAAACGGGCGCGCAGGCCGCGGGCGCTGGCGTCGGGGTCGACGGGGAGGAGGACGGCGCGGCCCTTGGCGCCCGAGCTGGACTGATCAACGCCGCTGTTGGCGCAGACGAAGCCGTGCCGCGTCTCGGTGATGAGCACGGGGCCGACCTGGCGGACGACCCGCTTCGACTCCCGCAGGACCAGCTCGACGATGCCGGGCTCCTTCTCCCAGCGCTCGGCGAACTGCTTCGCGAAGGGGGAGGGCTCGACGGTCTCGAGGTCGACGGTGCGGCCCTCGGACTTGGAGACGATCTTGGAGGTGACGATGACGATGTCGCCGTTGGCGAGGGGTTCGCCGCCCGAGGCGGCGGACTCGACGATCATGGCGGCGAGGTCATCGCCCTCGGTGATCTCGGGCAGGCCCTCGACGGCAATGACGGAGACGGCCACCGCGCTTCTCCTCAGACGCCAGCGATGCGGATGCTGGTCTGCGTCTTGTGGACGCGGTTGAGGTTGATGAGCAGCGACGTGAGCATCTCGACGTAGCGGCTGTTCCCGAGGGCGCCGCCATCGACGCCGCGGACGCCGTCGATCTCGTCGGCGAGGCCCATGATGACGGCCTTGGCCTCCTTGTCGTCGCCGCAGACGAGAACGTCGGCCTCGACGGGCTTGTCGAGCTCCATGAGCTTCTCGGCGCTCATGTTCTGGAAGGCGGAGACGACGCGGGCGTTGGGCAGGGCGGCGGCGGCCTCCTCGGCGGCGCTGTTGCCCTCGACATCGAGGGCGACCGCGCCCTTGCCGCGCACGAACTCAAGGGGGGCGACGACGTCGCAGACGATGGCGCCGTCGAGGGCGCCGCCGATGGCATCGAGGGTGGGAGCCTGGCCGCCGTAGGGGAAGGTGAGGAAGACGACATCGGCGCCCGCGACGGCGACGGCGTTCTCGCCGCCGCTGACGCTGGCACCGGAGACGGCCTCAGCGATCTTGGCGGCTCCCTCCTCGCCCCGTTCGGTGGAGCGGGAGCCGATGGCGACGTGGTGACCGGAGGCGGCGAAGCGGATGGCGAGGCCGAGCCCTTCGGGTCCGGTCCCGCCGACGAATGCAAGTTTCATGGCTGGGGAGTCTAGCGGAAGTGGCGGGAAGGGACGCGCGCGAGGCCTCGCAGGCGCCCGTGGGGGCTTTCGGGGGCCCTTACGGGCCAAAGGGGAGCCTCTGCTATACTCGAATCCGAGAACGAAAACGCCTTCTCTGCGCGGCTCCTTGCCGCCAGGAGTTCCCGGTTGTACTCCCGCTGGATGCGCAACGGTTTCATCTGGCTCCTCGTGGTCGTCGCCGCGATCGCGATCGGCGTCGCCTTCCTTCGCGGGGGCGACTCGAAGGAAGAAGTGCCCTTCGGCCAGATCGTGCAGGACATCAAGCAGGGCCGGATCAACACGCTTGAGGTCGATGGGCGGGACATCACCGCGATTTACCACCAGCAGGTGCAAGGCCAGCCGCTCCAGAGGACGTCGAAGGTAGCGGAGAACACCGATATCGCGACCTTCCTGAGGAGCGAGGGCATCGCCCTGAGCTCCACGGGCACGCAGGCGAACGCCGTCAACCTGGAGTTCAAGGACGGTGGCGGCCTGGGCCCGTGGCTGGGGCTGCTGCTGAACCTGTTCCCGTTCCTGCTCTTCGGCGCCTTCCTGCTGCTGATCATGCGGCAGGCGCAGGGGTCGAACTCGCAGGCGATGAGCTTCGGAAAGAGCCGAGCGCGGCTCTTCACCGGCGCCAAGGTGACGGTCACGTTCATGGACGTGGCAGGCGCGGATGAGGCGAAGGAGGAACTCGTCGAGGTCGTCGAGTTCCTGAAGTACCCGGAGAAGTTCGCGGCGCTGGGCGCGCGCATTCCCAAGGGCGTGCTGCTGGTGGGCCCGCCGGGCACGGGCAAGACGCTGCTCTCGCGCGCGGTGGCGGGCGAGGCGGGCGTGCCGTTCTTCAGCATTTCGGGCTCGGAGTTCGTGGAGATGTTCGTGGGCGTGGGCGCCAGCCGCGTGCGCGACCTGTTCGAGCAGGCGAAGAAGAACGCGCCCTGCATCGTGTTCGTGGACGAGATCGACGCGGTCGGCCGGCAGCGAGGCGCCGGGCTGGGCGGCAGCCACGACGAGCGCGAGCAGACGCTGAACCAGATTCTCGTGGAGATGGACGGCTTCGACACGGGCACCAACGTGATCGTGGTCGCGGCTACGAACCGGCCGGACATCCTCGATCCGGCGCTCCTGCGGCCGGGGCGGTTCGACCGCAAGGTCGTGCTGGACTCGCCGGACGTGAAGGGGCGCGAGGCGATCCTGGGGGTGCACCTGAAGGGCAAGCCCATCAGCGATGACGTGGAGCCGGCGACGCTGGCCAAGTCGACCCCGGGATTCAGCGGCGCCGACCTTGCCAACCTCGTGAACGAGGCTGCCATCCTGGCGGCGCGGCGCAATCGCAAGACGATCGCGATGGGGGAGTTCGAGGAGGCGGTGGACCGGGTGATCGCGGGGCCGGAGCGCAAGAGCCGCGTGATGAGCGCCAACGAGAAGCGTCTGACCGCGTACCACGAGGGCGGACACACCGTGATCGCCCACTTCCTGGACAAGCACGACCCCCCGCACAAGGTCACGATCGTGTCGCGGGGCATGGCGGGCGGCTACACGCGCTTCCTGCCCGACGAGGAGACGCACTACCGCACGCGCGACATGTTCAAAGACCAGCTCTGCACAGCGCTGGGCGGCCATGCCGCCGAGGAGCTGATTTTCGGCGAGGCCTCGACGGGGCCCTCGAACGACCTGGAGCAGGTAACGCGAATCGCGCGCTCGATGGTGACGCGCTGGGGGATGAGCGAGCGGCTCGGACCGCGCACGTTCGGACGGAGCGACGACCTGGTGTTCCTGGGCCGCGAGATCTCGGAGACGCGGAACTACTCGGAGAAGATCGCCGAGGAGATCGACGACGAGGTGCGGCGCCTCATCGAAGAGGCACAGGGGCGAGCGCGCGTGATCCTGCAGGAGAAGCGGGACGTGCTCGACAAGCTGGCGACGGTGCTGCTCGACGTCGAGACGCTCGAGGGCGAGGAGCTGACGCGGCTGCTCGAGAGCGACCCGAGCGACCCCTGGCCGCCGCCGGACCTGAAGAAGAAGGAAGAGCCGCCGTCCGAGTCAGCGGACGAAGAGCCCGCGGATGTGCCGGGGTTCCAGCCGGCGCCCAAGCCCGGGCTGGCCTGGGAGGGCGGCGCGCAGGCGACGACCGACGGGGGCGGCAAGTAGCCGGGATAGGGCGTTGACCCTACGGGTCGCCTTCCTAGACTGAATATTCCCCGTCAGAACGGGAGCAAGTGGAGCACCCAGTGCAGGCGATCGTGCGAGCCGGCGGACATCAATTCATGCTCACGGAAGGGCAGGAGTTCGACGTGGGCAGCCTCGATGGCGAACCTGGCGACACGGTCGACTTCGACGTGTTGCTGCTGATCGACGGCATGGACGTCGAGGTCGGCGAGCCGACGGTGCCGGGCGCGTCGTTGCGGGCGCGCATCGAGCAGCACGGCAAGGGCCAGAAGCTCCGCTTCATGAAGTACAAGAACAAGGTGCGCTACCGGCGGACCCTCGGTCACCGGCAGGCAGTCACGCGGCTCGTCGTCGAGTCGATCACGAAGGGGTAGGCGATGGCGCACAAGAAGGGCCTCGGCAGCACCAAGAACGGGCGCGACAGCAACAGCAAGCGGCTCGGCGTGAAGCGCTACGACGGCGAATACGTGACGCCCGGGACGATCATCCTGCGGCAGCGGGGCACGCGCTTCCATCCGGGCGAGAACGTCGGGCTGGGACGCGACTTCACTATTTACGCGAAGACCGAGGGCACGGTGAAGTTCAGCCCCCACGCGAAGGGCCGCCGCAAGCGCGTGAGCGTGCTCGTGCCGGCGGGGCAGGAGTAGCCGCGTGAAGTCAGAGATTCACCCGGAGTACGTCGACGCGGTCATCACCTGCTCGTGCGGAAGCCGGATCGAGACGCGGGCGACGAAGGACCAGATGCACATCGACGTGTGCAGCGAGTGCCACCCCTTCTTCACGGGCGAGCAGCGCATCGTCGACACAGCGGGCCGGGTTGAGCGCTTCCAGCGCCGCTACTCGCTGGGCGACCCGTCGTAGGCAGGCAGCCCGAATCCGGGCTCGCCGTGACCGACCACGGTTCCGCCAGATTCCGTCCACAGACCCGAACCTGAGCGCAGCATGAGCGCCGCTTCCTCGCGACCGGACGTGTACTACGGCGGCCAGGCCGTGATCGAGGGCGTGATGATCCGCGCCCCGCGGCACATGGCGATCGCCGTGCGCCACCCGAGCGGCGAGATCGTGCGGCACACCGAGGAACTGACCGGCTTCACCACGGGCCGGGCGCGCCAGATCCCGCTCATGCGGGGCGCCCTGGTGCTGTGGGAGACCCTCTCGATGGGGCTGAGGGCGATCAACTACTCGTCGCGCATCGCACTCGATGAGCCGGAGGAAGGCGAGGAGGAAGCCGGGAACAGGGACGGGGCGGCCGAGAAGGACGAGGAGTACACGGACGCGGCGATGTGGGTTTCGATGACGGTCGGCATCGTCTTCGCGGTCGCCCTCTTCTTCGTGGGGCCGGTGCTGCTGGCGAACTTCCTCGAGTCGCAGGGAATCGCGCGGGCGGTGGTCGTGGCGATCGAGGCGGCCCTGCGTCTGGTTCTGTTCGTGGGATACATCGCCCTGATCGGGCTGATGCCCGACATCCGCCGCGTGTTCCAGTACCACGGGGCGGAACACATGACGATCCACGCCTACGAGGCGGCGAGGCCGTTGACGGTGGGCGAGGTGCGGGGGCTGCCGAAGGAGCACACGCGCTGCGGGACGAGCTTCCTGGTGGTCGTCATCATCGTCGCCCTGGCTGCCTTCCTCGCGTTCGACCTGCTGGTGGACGAGGGCATCTTCGTGCGCATCGCCTCACGGGTCGTGCTGCTGCCGCCGATCGCGGGAATCAGCTACGAGGTGCTGCGACTCGGCGCGCGCTACGAGTCGAACCCCTTCGTCCGGGCGCTGTTCACCCCGAACATCGCGCTCCAGGCGCTGACAACGCGGGTGCCCGAGGACGACCAGATAGAGGTCGCGATTGCGGCCTTCGAGACGGCGGTGGCATCGGCGGGCGAGGGGAGCGCGACTACGTCTGGCGGGTAGGGGCGACGGTCCGTACCGTAGCGCCATGGCCGCCACCTATACGACCGGCGAATTCGACATTGCCGTCGTCTCGGACGGGCACATCAAGCTCGACGGCGGCGCGGTGTTCGGGCTGGTGCCCCGCATCCTCTGGGAGCCTGTTGTCGGAAGCGAGACCATCGATGCGGAGCACCGTATCCCGCTCGCGCTCAATTGCATGCTCGTGCGCCGCGGCGACCACACGGTGCTGGTCGAAACCGGTATGGGGACGAAGTACACGGAACGGGAGCGCGAGCGCATCTGGCCGGGCGAGTACGGAATGCTGCTCGACGAGCTGGCGGCGATCGGGGTGGCCCCCGAGGACGTGACCCACGTCGTCAACACGCACCTGCACACCGACCACTGCGGCTGGAACACGGTCGAGCGGGAGGGTGAGCCGGCTCCGACCTTCAAGAACGCGCGCTACTTCATCCAGGAAGGCGAGTACGAAGCGGCGATGAACCCCAACGACCGCACCCGCGCAACGTACCTGGCCAAGAACTTCGAACCGCTGGAGCAGGCGGGGCAGCTCGAGCTGGTGGACGGCGAGCGCGAGATCCTCCCCGGCATCACCTTCCTGCCGACGCCGGGACACACGGCCGACCACGCCTCAATCGTGCTCAGCTCCCGGGGGGAGACAGCGCTCTACACGGGCGACCTGGTGCATCACGCCGTGCAGGCGGAGCGCAACGCCTGGGTCTCGGCCTTCGATATCCTCCCGCTGGTGACGCTGGAGACGAAGAAGCAACTCATGGAGAAGGCAGTTCGCGAACGGGCGCTGCTGATCTGCGTGCACAACCCGTTCCCGGGGGTGGGCCGACTGACCGAGGTCGACGGGCGGCGGCGCTTCGTCGAGGAGTGACCGAGGCAGGCATCAACCGGCTGGCCCTGCACGCCGTTCACGAGACGCTGGGAGCGACGTTCGCGCTGCACGCGGGGTGGCGCCTCCCGCAGACCTACGGCGACAGCGAAGACGAGTACGCACGCCTGCGGTCACACGCCGTCGCCTTCGACCGGTCCGACCGGACACGCCTGCTGGTGAGCGGCGAAGACGCGGGGACGGTGCTCGGAGCGGTCTTCGGGGAGGCAGCGGGCGAGCTGGAGGAGGGGCGGGCGGTGCGGGCCGCAGCGCTCGACGCCGCCGGGCGCATCGCCGACCTCGCGCTGGTCGCGCGGACGGGAGGCATCGCCTACGTCGTGATGGGGGAGCCGGGCAGGGGGGCGGCAACGCTCGCGATGCTGGAGGGGGCGGTGGGAGAGGGGTA
>VXPF01000010.1 GCA_009839725.1 Dehalococcoidia bacterium
CCCCCCCACCCCCTCCCGCCGACCCCGCCCGCGTCGAGCCCCTCTCCCGCATGCGCGCCGCCATCGCGCGCAACATGTCCGACGCCAAGCAGCAGCAGCCCCACTACTACCTCACCGTCGACGTCGACATGACCGAGGCGATGTCCTTCCGCCGACACGTCAATCTCGTCCTTGGTGAGACCCAGCGGGTGAGCGTGAACGACCTCATCGTGCGCGCCTGCGCCGTCGCCCTCCTCGCCCACCCGAAGTTCAACGCCTCCCTCACGGAGGAGGGCATCCAGTACCACCAGCAGATCGACATCAACATCGGCGTTGCCCTGGACGAGGGCCTCATCGCTCCCGCCCTGCTCGATGTGGCCCCGAAAGGCCTCCCCCAGATCGCGGAGGAGTCGAAGGCGCTCGTCGAGCGGGCTCGCGCCGGCAAGCTCCGCGCCGAGGAGTACTCCAGCGGCACCTTCACCATCACGAACCTAGGCGCCTACGGCATCGATGTCCTCGTGGGCATCATCAACGCCGGTCAGGCCGCCATCCTCGGAGCCGGCTCCGTGACCGAGCGCCCCGCCGTCGTCGACGGCGAGATCGCCCCCCGCCAGCTGATGACGCTCGCCCTCAGCGCCGACCACCGCGTCTCCGACGGCGCCGAAGGCGCCCGCTTCCTCAAGGAGATCCAGACGATCCTGGAGAACCCGACACGGCTGTCGGTGTAGCGCTGCCCCTTCGCCGGTAGGCCGGGACTAGAGCCGCGTCAGCACCGCGATGATCGCGACGCCTGCGACGATCATGCCGCCCAATCGCATCGTGACCCGCAACTCCAGCGCCTGCAGCGCCGCTTCCAGTTGCGAGATGTCGGTCTTCGTCGCGACGTTACTCTGGGACTCGCCGGACATGGTTGAGAGAGCCTCGACCTGTTGCTCGCTGAAGCCTGCGTCGGTCAGTTCCGTGAATGCCCGGTGAGACATTTGCGACATGCAGACATCCTATACCGATGGCCAGCGGTTTCGCTACCCCAGCACCTTCCCCATCACGTAGAACGGAGCCCCTCCAGGCGTGAAGGTCATCTCCGTGATCACCTCGAACCCGAGACGGTCGTACAGCTCGTGCGCGCGGCTGTCCGTTCGCGTGCTGAGCACGCACGTCGACTCCGGACGCCCTTCCAGCAGGTGCTCGACGAGCACCCCCCCGATTCCACGGCTCTGGAAGTCCGGGTGTACCGCGATCTCGACCAGCTCGTAGGCATTTGCCAGCCACCGCCGGCGCGCCCTCCGGTCCAGCTCCCGCGCGACGGCGTCCCGCCACCACTGGCCGCGCAGGCTCCGGTAGCCGTACGTCATCCCGACGACGCCGTGCTCGGGCAGGCGCGGCTCCTCCCGCTCCCCGAGCGCGATGAACCCTCGGAAGCCCTCCCGGTCGCGGTGCAACCTCCGCAGCCGGTAGCGAATTTCCTCGCCCCGGTCAGGGTCGCTGTAGGGGGGCGGGGCGAACGCTGCCGCATAGACGGCGATGGCCCCCGCGAACAGGGGGCCACCTTCCGGAAATGGTTAGATGCGCCAGCTCATCCGCGATACTGGATCTTCGCCCCGACTCGATCCTTGTTCAGCCGCTTGTTCAGGTGTAGCCCTTCGAGGATGAACTCCGTGCCGGCCGCGATCTCCCCCGGAGATTCGGCTTCCACCACGCGTAGCGCCTCCGCCAGGCCCTCGATGCTGTCGACGAGCCCCTTGTAGTCCTCGCTCGACGTCATCTCCCCCACTTCGACGGAGATGCCCGCCTTGAAGCGCGCCACGATCGGCTCCAGGTCGGCCAGGTTGTAGAGCCGGTTGAAGACCGCGACGGCAGCGCCCTGGATCAGCTTCTCGATGATCTGCTCTTCGCGCCCGTCCTCGATCGTCTCCAGCTCCACCTTCCCGCTCAGCGTTGGCACCACGAACGGCAGGTCGCTCACCCGCGGGACGGCCTCGTCCTCGCCGTTCACGATGGCGCGCCGCAGCGAGTTCGCCAGCAGGCTCTCGTAGTTGGCGATGCTCGCCCGCACGCTCACGCCCGAACGCTGGTTCACGTCGGGACTGCGCCGCGCCAGCCTCGTGATCTCGGCGATGATCTCCTTCATGTAGGCCGGCACCGACACGCTGAAGTCCGCCGGCACCGGGTGGTGCTCGGCCTCCACGATGTCCATCTCGTGCTCGATCCGTTGCGGGTAGTGCGTCCGCACTTGCGCCCCGTAGCGGTCCTTCAGCGGCGTGATGATGCGGCCCCGGTTCGTGTAGTCCTCCGGGTTCGCGCTCGCCACCACGAACACATCCAGGGGCAATCGCACGCGGTAGCCCCGGATCTGGACGTCCCGCTCCTCCATGATGTTCAGGAGGCCCACCTGGATGCGCTCCGCGAGGTCGGGAAGCTCGTTGATGCAGAAGATGCCGTGGTTCGTGCGCGGCACCAGCCCGTAGTGGATCGTGAGTTCGTCCGAGAGGTAGCGGCCCTCCGCCACCTTGATCGGGTCCACCTCGCCGATCAGGTCCGCGATCGTGATGTCCGGGGTCGCCAGCTTCTCGCCGTAGCGCTGGTCGCGGTCCAGCCAGACCAGGGGGGCGGCGTCGCCCTCGTTCTCGATGATCTGCAGTCCCTGCGTGGTGATCGGGTTGAACGGATCTTCCGGGATCTCGCAGCCCGCCAGCACCGGGTAGGCGTCGTCCAGCAGGGCCGTCAGCGACCGGATGATGCGCGACTTCGCCTGGCCCCGCTCGCCCAGGAAGATGATGTCCTGGCCGGCCAGGATGGCGTTCACGATGTGCGGGATCACCGTCTCGTCGTAGCCGTACACGCCGGGGAACAGCTCCTCCCCGGAGCGAATGCGCGCGATCAGGTTCTTGCGCATCTCCTCGCGCACGGGCATCGGCTGATAGCCCGACTCCCGCAACTCACCAACGGTCCTGGGACGCTCGACAGTACTCACTCGATCGTGCTCCTCCGGGCAGCGGGCACATCCTCCAACACGACAACGACGAAAGGAAGCCGCCGCGCCGCCCGGGTCCGCCGCCTGTCGCGGCGCTCAAACTCACCCGGAACGGTATCCCTACCCTGGACCGCACATGATAGGCGCTCGCCCGCCTGTCAACCACGGGCCGCTGTGAGTTCCCGTTACGCTCCCGTAAACAGCTCCAGCTGGTCCCCCGTCTCTGCCGTCAGCTCCTCGATCAGATCCGGACCGTCGTTGCGGACGCTGTTCACGCGCTGCGAGACCGGCCGCACCACCAGGTAGTCCTCGGGGGCCGGCCCCAGCAGCTCCTTCAGTTCCTCCGGCTCTCGCTCCCCGCCGAAGATCCAGTCGTCGATCCGGTCTTCCGTCAGGACGGCCGGCATCCGGTCGTGGATTCGGGCGGCGAGGTCGTTCGGCGGGCACGTCAGGATCGTGAAGGTCGCCTCCCAGCTCTCCGGCGTCGGTCGCCACCACTCGTACAGCCCCGCGAAGGCCAGCAGCTCCCCATTCGGACGGTGGAACCAGAAGGGCTGGCGTTGCTCCTTCGTCCCCACCCACTCGTAGTACCCGTCGGCCGGCACGACGCAGCGCCGCTTGCGGAATGCCTCCCGGTAGAGCGGCCGCGTCTCGACGCCCTCCATGCGAGCGTTGATCCCCCGCGCCGCCTGCTTCCGGTCCTTCGACCCGTACTTCACGAGTCCCCAGCGCGCCGGGAGCAGCTCGCGGTCCTCCCGCCGCATCCGCACGACGAAGTGCTCGTCCGTCGGAGCGATGTTGAACCGCGCCTGGTGCGGCGGCAGCTCGCCCGATGCCACCCCGAACTCCTCCGCCACCGCCGCAAGGTCCTCGATTGTCAGCGTGAACCGTCCGCACATGCCCCACATGGTAGCGACGGCCACGCGACGGTGGGCTACGGTAGAACCCGCGCTGCGACTCTAGCGCTGAGGTCCGCCCGTGAGCCCCAGCATCGAGAACGAAGAGACAGGCGGAATCGACGATGCTCGGGCCCGTGAGTTGCGCGAGCGCGACGCACGCACGCGAGTGCGTGACCTGGTCACCCTGCGGGAAGACCCGTTCCCCGAGGACGAGGAACTCTCCATCACCCACGGAGAGTACCTCTACGATGAGCACGGCCTGCCCAAAGGCGAGGGGAACTTCGCCCTCACCGACATCGAGTCCGCCTTGCCGCCGCCCGAAGCCGACTAACAAGCCTACCTTGCCCACCTGCTAGCATGGATTCGGAAGGGATCGCCCGCCGATGACTGCCAGCCAGACCCGCGTGCCACGCTCCAGCGAGATGCTGCATGACTACCTCCTCAGCGAGGAGCAGCTCGAGGCCATGTACCGCTACATGCTCCTCTCCCGCCGGCTCGAGGAGCGCATGATGACCCTCAACCGACAGGGTCGCGCCGACTTCGTCATCGCCGGCGCCGGGCAGGAGGCCGCCCAGGTCGGCGCCGGCATGGCCCTCAAGGCGGGAGTCGACTACGCCGCCCCCTACTACCGCGACCTCGGCGTCATGCTCGTGCTCGGCATGACCGCCCGCGAGGCCATGCTCAACGCCCTCGGCAAGCTCGACGACCCCAACTCCTTCGGCCGCCAGATGCCCTCGCACTGGGGCAGCGCCAGGCGACGCGTCCTCACCCAGTCCAGCGTCGTCGCGACCCAGCTCGTGCACGCCGTCGGCGTCGCCCTCGCGGCGAAGATGCGCAACGACCCCATTGTCGCCTTCGCCAGCTGCGGCGAGGGCAGCACCAGCCGGGGGGACTTCCACGAGGCGCTCAACTTCGCCGCCATCCACAAGCTCCCCGTCATCTTCTTCGTGGAGAACAACGGCTACGCCATTTCCGAGCGCACCGAGAAGGAGATGCCCGTCCCCCACGTGGCCGACCGCGCCTCCGCCTACGGCATCCAGAGCGCCGTCGTCGATGGCCTCGATGCCATCGCCGTCTATCAGACCGTGCGCCCCGCCGTCGACCAGGCTCGTCGCGGGGCCGGCCCCTTCCTCATCGAGGCCAAGTGCTTCCGCATGTGGGCGCACTCCAGCGACGACGACCACCGCCGCTACCGCCCCCGCGAGGAGCTTGAGAACTGGGCCAGCCGCGACCCCATCCTCCTCTTCCGCAACCGCGTGGAGGAGGACTGCCTCTTCCCGCCCGAGGACCTCGACGCCATCGAGTCGGGCGTCGACGTGGAGGTGCGCGCCGCCGCAAAGTGGGCCCTCGACCAGCCCGACCCCACTCCCGACGACATGTACGGCTTCCTCTACCGGGAGGGCGACGATGGCTGAGGTCAGCGTCCTCGAAGCCGTGCGCGAGACGCTCGACGAGGCCCTCGCCTCCGACGACCGCGTCTTCCTCCTCGGCCAGGACCTGGAGGCGGGCGGCGTCTTTCGCGCCACCGACGGCCTCTCGGGGAAGTACCCGGGGCGCGTGCTCGATACGCCCCTCGCCGAGTCCTCGATCGTCGGTATCACGATCGGGGCGGCCCACTACGGCCAGCGTCCCATCGCCGAGATCCAGTTCGCCGACTTCATCCACGCCGGCTTCGACCAGCTCTGCAGCGAGGCATCCCGCTGGTCCTGGCGCACGCGCGGCGAGCAGTACCTACCCATGGTCGTGCGTACCCCCTGGGGAGGGGGCGTCCATGGCGGCCAGCACCACTCCCAGAGCATCGAGGCGTACTACGCCCACATGCCCGGCATCAAAGTCGTGGCCCCTTCCTTCCCGGCCGACTACCGCTCGCTCCTGAAGGCCGCCATCGCCGACCCCAATCCCGTGCTTTTCCTCGAACACAAGCGCACCTACCGCCTCATCCGCCAGGAGGTCGAAGGGGCTCCGGCCGAGGACCGCATCGGCCACTCCCGCATCACCCGCCGTGGGGACGACCTGACGGTCTTCGCCTACGGCATGATGCTGCACGAGTCGCTCGCCGCGGCCGAGGAGCTCGCCGGCGATGGCATCGAGTGCACGGTGGTCGACCTGCTCACCCTCAACCCGCTCGACACGGAGACCATCCTCGAAGCCGCCCGAGCCACAGGGAAGGTGCTCATCGTCCACGAGGACACGCTCACCGGCGGACTCGGCGGCGAGATCGCCGGCATCATCGCCGAGCAGGCCTTCGAGGACCTCGATGCGCCGATCCGCCGCATCGCCGCCCCCGACATCCCACCCATGCCCTTCCACGAAGCGATGGAGTCGGCCTTCATGCCAGACAAAGTGAAGATCGCCGCCGCTGCTCGCGACCTGGCGGCCTACTGATGGCGACCATCACCATGCCGCAGCTCGGCGAAAGCGTGACCGAAGGCACGGTCCTGCAGTGGCTGAAACAGCCCGGCGACACCGTCGCCCTCGACGAGCCCATCTGCGAGATCGAGACGGAGAAGGTCACGGCCGAGCTTCCCTCGCCCTTCGAGGGCGCCCTCGGCGAGATCCTCGTGCCCGAGGGCGAGACCGTTGAGGTCGATGCCCCCCTTTGCACCATTCTTGAAACCGCGGCATCCGCCCCGGAGCCGGCCCCGGGCCCGGCCGCCGCCCCCGAGCCGGCCTCGGTCGCTGCCGAGGCCCCCGCACCAGGTGTCGACGGCAGCCGCGCGGGCGTCTACTCGCCCGTCGTCCAGCGGCTCGCCGCCAAGCACGAGATCGACCTGACGGCCATCGCCGGGAGCGGTCGTGGCGGACGCGTCACCCGCAAGGATGTGCAAGCCATCATCGACGAGCGGGAGCGCGAAGCCGCCGCAGCCGACGGCATCCCGCCCGCCGCCGCGCCCCTGCCCCTCCCGGAGGGCGAAGTCGTCCCGACCCCCGAAATCGCGACAGTCGCCGCCTCCGATGCCTACGATGTCGTCCCCCTCTCCGCCACACGCCGAAAGATCGGCGAAAACATGGTGCGCTCGACGACCGAGGCGCCGCAGGCCTGGATGATGGTCGAAGCCGACGTCACGGGGCTCGTCGACCTCCGCGCCCGCGAGCGCGAGCGCTTCGTCGGGGTCGACCTCACCTACTTGCCCTATTTCGCCTCCACCGTCGCCCACACGCTCACCGACTTCCCCGAATTGAACGCTCGCTGGCACGGCGACGAGCTGCGCCGCTACCGGCGCGTCAACCTCGGCATCGCCATCGCCACCGAGCGCGGGCTCGTCGTCCCCGTCGTGCCCAACGCCCGCGACCTCAGCGTCGCGGGACTCGCGCGCCGCATCGACGACCTCGTCACCCGCGCCCACGCCGGCAAGCTCCGCCTCGAGGACATCGAGGAAGGCACCTTCACGGTGAACAACACGGGCGCCTTCGGCTCCATCGCCTCGAAGCCGATCGTGAACCATCCCCAGGTCGGGATCGTCACCATGGAGCGAGTCGTCCGCCGCCCCATCGTCGTGGAGGGCGATGCCATCGCCATCCGCTCGATGATGAACGTGGCCCTCAGCTTCGACCACCGCGCCCTCGACGGCGCTGAAGCGGGCGGCTTCCTCGCCGCCCTCAAGGAGCGCCTCGAGGCGTTGGGCTAGGTCAGCCTAGCCAGCGATGGGGACGCGAGCGCAGCTCGCCCAGCCCCAGTTCCTCGCAGAACGCCTGCCAGGGTTCGCGCGGCACTCCCAGCCACTCCAGGTCCGCGAAGTCCTGCGGAATCGGCGCATCCCGCCGCAGCGTCGCCAGTTCTTTGAACAGCGCTGCTTCCTCCCGCCCCTCGCGCAGCGACCTGGCCAGCCGTCCCGCTCCCCGCGGCTGCACCGCCCAGTCGCCGTGCGCCTCCGGGATCGCCTCCAGGTGGACGTAGTGACCGAGCACCGCTGCCGTCGACTTCGCCCCCCAACCCGGCAGCCCCGGGAAGCCGTCGGCTGAGTCGCCCACCAGCGCCAAGTAGTCGGGAATCGACTCCGGGCCTACGCCGAACTTCTCGCGCACGCCCTCCGCGTTCGTCGTCACGCCCTTGCGCCGGTCGAGCATGACGACGTTATCGCCGTCGACGCACTGTGCCAGGTCCTTGTCCGGCGAGGCGAGGACGACCTGCTCGGCCTTGTCCGCGAAGCGCGCCACCCCCGACGCCATCCCGTCGTCCGCCTCGAACTCGCGCATCCGCCAGACGGTCACGCCGAGCGCCTCCAGGGCGTCCTCGGCCAGGGGGAACTGCGCCAGCAGGTCCTCGGGAACCCCGGCGTCCGTCTTGTAGCCCTCGTACAGCTCGTTCCGGAACGAGTGCACGACCGTGTCGGTCGCCGCAGCGATCGCCAGCGGCTCCTGCTCACGCAGCAGGGCCAGCGTGCTCGCCGCGATGCCCGCGACCGCCCCCACCTCCCGTCCGTCCGGCGCCGTCCGCGGAGGCGCGCCGAAGTACGCGCGGAACAGCTCGTAGGTGGCGTCGAGCAGGACGAGCCGCACGGCTCCGCCCCTCCTAGCGCTGGTAGACGATGTCGTCCGTCGAGTGCTGGCCCTGTGTGAAGGCCGGCGCGCCCGGCCACGTCTCCGTTACCGGGTCGTAGCGCGTGTAGTCGTGAACGACCGTCCGGCGCAGGATGCGCCACTCCCCGTCTCGGCGCTCGAAACGGTCCACGTAGCGTCCGCCCCAGAGGAAGTCGACGTCGACCTTCCCCTCACCGGACGGGATGCGGTGTCGCGCCAGACAGTACGACTCGCACCAGGCGAAGTCGCCCTCGATGTCGATGATCACGTTCCCCACGCGGTGCTGGGTGAAACGGTAGGCGCCGAGACCGTTGGGAGCGTTCGCCGCGAACGCCTCCGGGGTCGTCTCGTCGCCGTAGCGAAGGACGGCGTCGGGGTGGAAACAACTCTTGAGGAGTTCGGGGTCGATGCGATCGATGGCGCGTGCGTACAGCATCAGCACGCGGGTGATGTCGCGCTCCGCGATGAGCGTATCGAGTGTGGTTGGGCTGGCAGTCTCGGTGGCCATGGGCGCCTCCCGCCGCGAGGGTGGCGTGATTCTAGCCCCCGCCCGCGGCGGAAGTTACGCCAACCGCTCCTGGAGCGTCAGGCGCCTGACAATGCGCCACCGTCGGTACCACATGGGCCCCGTGGGTCGGCTCGGCGGACCCGCCATCGCGAAGAAGATGGTCCCCAGCCCCGCGATTACCGCCAGCACGGTGAAGCCGCGCTCGTAGTCGCCGAAGGCGTCCGCCATCGCCCCCGCGATGATCGGGCCGGACATCATCCCGAACATCACGATCAGCGAGGAGAACCCCATGATCTTGCCGAAGTCCCGGCGGCCGAAGTAGTCCGCCCGCAGCGCCTGCTGCATCGGTCCCCGCGTTCCCCACACGATCCCGTTGATCACGGCGAAGAGGGCGATCATCCAGAAGCCGACCGCGTAGGTGACCAGCAGCAGCGCGATGACGTGCCCGACCATGCAGGCCGCCAGCATCACCCGCTTGTTGAGCCGGTCCCCCAGGTAGCCGCCACCTATCTGCCCTACCAGCTGGAAGGCCGTCATCATCAGCACGATCAGGCTCGAGATGAAGGCCGAGTACCCGAGGTTTTCGAGATGCAGCACGAGGTGGACCATGAACGCCCCGATGATGAGGACGGCCGCCCCGTGTCCGATCGAGATGAACCAGAAGGTCGGACTGCGCAGGGCCTCCCCCGTCGTGAAGTCCTCGTTGGCGGGGATGACCACGGGCCCGCCGCCCGACGCCGGCCTTGCGGGCGCCACCGGCATGGGCTCCCCGTCGATCGTCTCGCCCCGGTCCTCGGGCCGGTGATGGATGAAGGTGGCGACCACCTGTCCCACGACGAAGATCACGACCCCCGCCACGAGGGACGTCGCCCGCCACCCGAATTCGTCCATGGCGAGCACGACCAGGAAGACGAGCAGGCCACCCACCGAGAAGCCCGCCGACATGAGCCCCAGCGCCAGCGAGCGCTTCCGCTCGAACCAGTTCACGACGGCCACGACCAGTGTCACGAACCCGGCCATGCTCGCGCCTATGGCGATCAGGAAATACGTCAGGAAGAACGTCGTCACCGAGTCGACGAAGCTGAAGAGCACGAACCCGAGTCCGGTGGACGCGATCCCGAGGCGGATCATGATTCGCGGGCCGAAGCGGTCGATCGCCCACCCCTGGATCGGTCCCAGCACCCCGCTCTCGATCCGCGTCATGGCGAACGCGAGCGAGAACGTGGTCTTGCTCCACTTGAACTCTTCCTCCAGGCGCTCAACATAAAAGCCGAACGCATGGAACATGAACAGGCCGAGCACGGTCTGGATCAGGAAACCGCCGGCGACCATCCACCAGCCGTAGAAGACTCCTTCTCGGAGAGAAGAGACCCGTTGTCGAAGAGGCGTGAGCTCCGGGCGCACCACCCCACAAGATAAGCGCTGACCGTCCTTGCCGCCGGGAGGTCGATTTCCGGGAGAGCGGGGCCGCTGGTAAGCCTCGTTACGCTGGCATGTCCGCCCGGGTGACAGAATGTCCCCATCCACGCGAAGCAGGAAGCGACTCCCATGCACCCTCGCGCACGGCTCCTCTCAATACTGATTCCGATCGCGATCCTCGGTGCGCTCCTTGTCGCGGCCTGCGGAGACGACGAGGAGGCTCCCGCCGCCACCCCCACCGCGGAAGCCACCGAGGCCTCCGAGCCCACCGCACCGCCGCCC
>VXPF01000090.1 GCA_009839725.1 Dehalococcoidia bacterium
GCGCTCGGGGGCAGGGGCGCCGTCGGGGCGGTAGCCGTAGTCCTCGGGACGGGTGCGGACGAGCTGGGAAGCGGGGAGGCCAAAGGCAAGGACGACGACGGCGGAGCCGAGAGCCGTCCTCTCCCAGCCAAACGTGTCGATGGAGAGGACCACGAGGAAGGTGAGCACACCACCGAGGGCGAACCCGCCCGTGATGAAGCTGATGGCGGTGGCCCGGTACCGCTCGAACCAGTGAACGATGGCCACCATCACGGAGAGGAAGCCGCCCAGGCTCATGCCCACCGCTACGACGAAGAGGGCGGGGAAGAGGTGGCCCAGCTGCGAGATCTGGCTGAAGAGGACGAGACCCACGGCGAGGACGACCAGCCCGACGCGGATGATTGCCCGGGGACCGAAGCGGTCGGTGAGGTAGCCCTGGCCGGGGCCTACGACCCCGTTCGTGCCCTGGATGGTGGAGTAGCCAAGCGCGAGCATCGTGCTGCTCCAACCGAACTCCTCCTTGAAGACGGCCACGTAGGCGCCATAGGCGTGCATGACAAGCGCGCCGATAAGGGCGTTGAGCACCATGCCCGCACCGACGATCCACCAGCCGTAGAAGAGACGGCTGGGATGCGCGATGTACTGCGATCCCGGCAGGTACTGAAGAACGGGGGCCTCCCAGGTGGCGCCGCGGCAAACGCGCCCGCCCGATGGTAGCAGCGAGGCTCGCTTGGGGATGGCAAGCGGGACGGGTGAAGCGGGATGCAAGAGCAGGCGGTCCCGGTGCTGGCAAAATGCTGGCAATGCTGGCACAATGCTGGCATGACTGTGAAGATCACCATCAGGAACGTTTCCGAGGAAGTGCGTGACAAGCTAGCGTTGCGGGCTGCGCGGAACCGGCAGTCGATGCAGGAGTACCTGCTCTCCGAGCTCGAGCGGGTGGCGGCGCTGCCCTCAAACGAGGAGTTGATGGAGCGCGTCCGGCAGCGCGTGGAAGCATCGGGGACACGCATCTCGGCTGCAGACATCCTGGCAGCGCGCGACGCGGACCGGAAGTGACGCTCGCCGTCGACGCCTCAGCGCTCGTCGCGGCACTAACGGACCTGGGACCCGAGGGGCGATGGGCGAGGGCTCAGACCGCGAGGGACCCACTCGTGTGCCCGGAGGTAGTGCTCTCAGAGGCCGCCAATACTCTGAGACGGCTGGAGCAGGCGGGTGGCCTCACCCAGGAGCAGGCGACTCGCGCCTATCACGATCTACTGGAGTTCGACCTCGGGCTGCGCCCGTACAGGCCGTTCGCGGATCGGATCTGGCAGCTTCGCCGAAACCTGACCAGCTACGATGCCTGGTACGTGGCGGTTGCAGAGGCGCTCGACTGCCCGCTCGTGACCCTCGACGTCAGGCTGAGTCGGGCCCCGGGGCCGCAGTGCGCCTTCGTTACTCCGCCCGGGGAGGGCGACTAGCCGCTACGCCGCTCGTACACCGAGACGTGGCCGGGGCTGGCGGCGGTGAAGGGGGCGCGGCGCCAGTCGGCCCAGCGGGAGCGGAGGCGCAGACCCGCAAGCTGCGCCATCAGGTCGAGCTCGGAGGGCCAGGCGTAGCGGGTGTTCACGGGGTACATGCGGATGCCCTCGGGCGTTATGTAGAGATGCGAGGAGGTCACGCTCTGCGTGACCGGGTCGTGGCGTCCCATATCAATGGTCACACGGTCGTCCTCGACGATGCCGGCGGAGATGCGCTGGCCACGGTCGAAGCGGCCGGGGTCGGGGACGAACGCTTCGAGGACGAAGACGCCACCACCCGCCAGGTGGCGGCCGACGCTGCGGAAGCAGTCGACCTGCGCCTCCTGCGAAGGCAGTGAGAAGAGCGTGTTGAAGACCACGTAGATGACCGAGTAGCGCCCTTCGAGCTCGAACCGGGTGAAGTCGCCCATGGTGACGGGGATGGCGGGGCCGCCCGGCTTCTCGCGCAACTTCGCGACCATCGCCTCGGAGACGTCGATGCCGTGAACCTCGACGCCACGTTCGGCCAGCGGCAGGGCGATGCGTCCCGTGCCGATGCCGAGCTCCAGTGCGGGACCATCGCCGGCGAGCTCGGCGAGCGCGTCGACCATCGGATCGACGACTTCGGGGGCGCCCAGGTGCTCGTGGTACTCGTCGTAAATCTCGGCCATGCGGTCGCCGTACGTCGCCGGATCGGGATCTGCCATGCCGTCCTCCCAGGGATCGACTGTACAACGGGCTCGCCTTGCGGCCCCTCGTCACGGGTGGCGGTCCCGGGGCGCCTCAGCGCGAGCCGGTCAGGCGTCGGCTAGTCCCAGGCGAGCGAGCAGAGCGGCCAGCTCGGCGACGTCCGAGACCTCGTGGTCGGGGACTTCCTCCCAGGTGCGCGGCCGCTGCCCCGCGTGGCGACCGGTCCTGAAGAGCGCGGTCGTCATCCCGAGTTGCCGTGCGGGAACCATGTCCCTGTCGATACGGTCCCCCACAACGAGGCAGTCTTCGGGAGCGACATCGAGGGCGGCGGCGGCGTTGAGGAACACCTCCGGGTTCGGCTTGCGGAGGGGCGGATCCCGGCGAGGGGGAAACACGAAGCAGTGGTCGAGACCGTGACGCGCCAGATCGCCCAGCACCCGCTCAGGGTCGTTGTTGGTCACGAGCCCCTGGGGTATTCCGCTGCGGTGAACCGCCCGGATGAGTTCATCGATTCCCCCGCGCAGCTCCATGCCGCCGCGGGCCACGTGACGCCGCTCGCTGTTGGCGGCGACCTCTTCGTACACCCGCAGGGCGACATCCGTCCTGAACTCGCTGAGCTTCCACACCATCGCCCGGTAGGCGTTCGGGGCGAAGGAAGCGACGGCCCAGCGTTCCGCCGCGTCGAAGTCTGCGTCGGAGCAGACCACCCCGGCTTCCCCGAGGGCGCGCCTCATGTCCTCGTCAATCAGGCGTTCATACTCGACTTCCCTGTCGATGGGACCACCCATGTCCCACAGCACGGCGCTCAGCACAGACGGTCTCCTCTCCTGCTGTCGTTCGGAACCAGAGGCTGGGGTAGGGAGAAACCTTACAGGGGAGTCGCCCCGCAGAGGAGGCGAACCTCGCTCGAAGGGAGGGCTCCTATAGGCTGGCCACTGGAGGGACCACCGTGACCATGCTGGTCGTCGCGCCGATATCCAATGAGTTCGACGTCCTGGCGCGAGCTTTCGAGGAGCGCTGGGGGGCGCCGAAGCAGCGTGACGTGGGCCGAATTCCCGTGCGGGACTTCGGCGCCGCGAACGTCATCCTGGCGGAGGGCGGCTTCGGGAAGGTCCAGTTCGGGATCTCGACGCAGCACCTGCTCGACCACTTGCCCGACGTGGACCTCGTGGTGTGCGCGGGGATAGCAGGGGGTCTCGCCGAATCCCTGGGCGTGGGGGATGTGGTGGTGGGCAAGGCCACAGTCGAACACGACTTCCACTCGGTGCTGTTCAAGGACGAGCCGCCCCGGTTCGATGGCTCAGGCGAACACGTGGAGGCGCTGGCCGGGGAGTTCGGGGGCGGTCAGGGGCCGTTCCAGGTCTTCTTCGGTCCGATCGCGAGCGGAGACGAAGCGATCGTGAAGCCGGGGCGACGGGCGGAGGTCCAGGCCCGCAGCCAGGGGCTGGCGGTCGCGTACGAGGGGGCGGGCGGAGCGCGGGCAGCGGCGTTCTCAGGGATCCCCTACATCGAGGTGCGAGGCATATCCGACATGGCCGATCACGACTTCCTGGAGGAGCTTGACACGGTCGTGCCGCTCGCGATGGAGCCCGTGGCTTCGGTCATCACCTGGCTCGCCGAGCACCCCGTGCCGGCCGGGACGCCGTAGCCTCAGCTCAACAGCTCGGACAGGGAACCGATGATGCGGTCGGGGCGGACGCCTGTCCCGTCCGGGAGGCCCGCGCGATCCGCATCCATCCAGATGGCATGGATGCCGACCTGCTGGGCGCCGAGGATGTCGGCCTCGAGGTTGTCGCCGACCATCCAGGCGTCCTTCGGCTCCGCGTCGAGCAGGGAGAGGGCGTTGCGGAACGCCCGTTCATCCGGCTTCCCGACACCGAATTCCTCCTCGATCTGGATGTGATCGAAGAAGGGCTCGAGGCCAAAGCGGGCAATCTTGCCGCGCTGGTAAGCGGAGTTGCCGTTGGTCAGGAGGCCCAGGCGGACGCCTGAGTCCTTCAACCGCTGCAGGGTATCGGTGGCGTCGGGGAAGAGCTTGATGGCCTTGTGGCGGAGTTCGGTGAAGCGGTCGGCCATGGCCTCGGCCGCGGGGGAGTAGGGGAGGTCCAGGCGGCCCAGGGCCAGCCGCACGATCTCACGCCGCGTACCCTCCATGGCGAGCCTGCCCCGGCGCGAGCGTTCGGCATCGGCCCAGAACCAGTCCCGGGATTGGAGCACGGCGGTGTGGAGGGCTTCGGGAGAGGGCGCGCCGACGCGGGCCGCGAACTCCCGGCAGACGCCGATCCAGGCCTCGTCGGGGTTGCGATGGGCGTCGAGGATGGTGTCGTCGAGGTCCAGCAGCAGCGCTCGGGGGAGAGGCATCACGTCTGGCGAAGGCCCCGCCTCAGGGACGGGTCATGTCCTCGGGGCGGACCCACTCGTTGAACTGCTCCTCGGTCAGAAGGCCGAGGGCCAGTCCCGCCTCGAGCAGGGTGCTGTTGTCGGCGTGCGCCTTCTTGGCGATGGCGGCTGCGTTGTCATAGCCGATGTGCTGGTTCAGGGCTGTGACGAGCATGAGGGAGGAGCGCATGAGCTCGTCGATGCGCTGGAGGTTGGGTTCCGTCCCGGCGATGCAGTTGTCGGTGAAGGAGACGGCAGCGTCGCCGAGGAGCTGGATGCTCTGGAGGTTGTTGAAGGCGATGACGGGCTTGAAGACGTTGAGCTCGAAGTGGCCGGTCGAGCCGGCGACGGAAACGGAGACCGCGTTGCCCATGACCTGGGCGCAGACCATGGTCAGCGCCTCGGACTGGGTGGGGTTGACCTTGCCGGGCATGATCGAGGAGCCGGGCTCGTTGGCGGGGAGCTGGAGTTCGCCGAGGCCGGCGCGGGGTCCCGACCCGAGCATGCGCACGTCGTTCCCAATCTTCATGAGGGAGACGGCGATGGTGTTGAGGGCGCCGGCGAGTTCGACCTGGGCGTCGTGGGCGGCGAGGGCCTCGAACTTGTTGGGGGCGCTGACGAAGGGGAGCTCCGTGAGCTGCGCGATCTCGGCGGCAACCCGGTCTGCGTAGTCGGGATGGGAGTTGATGCCAGTGCCTACGGCCGTGCCGCCAAGGGCAAGCTCGTACAGGCGGGGAAGGGTCCGCTCGGCGCGCTCGATGCCGTAGGAGACCTGCTGCACGTAGCCGCTGAACTCCTGCCCGAGCGTGAGCGGTACGGCATCCATGAAGTGGGTGCGGCCGATCTTGACGATGTCGGACCAGGCGTCGGCCTTCTCCTGGAGCGCATCGCGGAGGTGACGCAGACCGGGGATGAGGTGGCGCACCGTCTGCTCGGCGGTGGCGATCGCCATGGCGCTGGGGAAGACGTCGTTGGAGGACTGCGACATGTTGACGTGGTCGTTGGGGTGGACCGGCGACTTGGAGCCGATCTCGCCGCCGAGCAGCTCGATGGCGCGGTTGGCGATCACCTCGTTGGCGTTCATGTTCGACTGCGTGCCGGAGCCGGTCTGCCAGACGACCAGCGGGAAGTGATCGTCGAGCTCGCCCTCGATGACCTGGCCGGCGGCGGAGCGAATGGCATCGGCGAGGTTCCCGTCGAGCTTGCCGAGGTCCTGGTTCGTGGTCGCGGACGCGTGCTTGATCACGCCGAGGGCGCGGAGGATGGAGCGCGGCATGCGCTCGCCGCCGATGCGGAAGTTCTGGAGCGAGCGCTGGGTCTGCGCGCCCCAGTAACGATCGGCGGGGACCTCGATGGTCCCCATCGTGTCGGACTCGGTGCGGGTGTTGGTCACGTCGGGCTCCTCGGGCGCGCCGGGCTTACCGCAACTGTATCGCGACACGAGCATCCGTTCGCGCGAGCGGGGGCAGGGCGCCGCGAGTACGCCGATAGCGACCGCCGACCGGCTAGCCGGGGCTAGGCGAGGTCGAAGCGGTCGAGGTTCATCACCTTGCCCCAGGCGGCGACGAAGTCGCGAACGAAGTCGTCCTGGCCGTCGTCGGACCCGTAGACCTCCGCGAGGGCGCGGAGCTCGGAGTTCGAGCCGAAGACCAGGTCTACCCGCGTGCCGGTCCACTTGACGTCGCCGGTCTCGCGGTCGCGGCCCTCGAAGACATCCTCGGAGCCGCCGGCGGCCTGCCACTCGGTGCTCATGTCGAGCAGGTTGACGAAGAAGTCGTTCGTCAGGGTCCCGGGGCGGTCGGTGAGGACGCCGTGCTGCGACCCGCCGGCATTCGCGCCGAGGGCGCGCATGCCGCCGATGAGGGCGGTCATCTCGGGCGCGGTGAGCGTGAGCAGGCAGGCGCGCTCGACGAGCAGCTCCTCGGCCGGCTCGTCACGTCCCGCCTGGAGGTAGTTGCGGAAGCCGTCGGCGGTGGGCTCGAGCACGGCGAAGGACTCCGCGTCGGTCCACTCCTCGGTCGCATCGGTGCGGCCGGGGGAGAAGGGCACTTCGACGTCATGTCCGGCATCGCGGGCGGCCTGCTCGACGCCGGCGCAACCGGCCAGGACGATCAGGTCGGCGAGGGAGATGCGAACGCCGCCGGACTGCGAGCCGTTGAAGTCGGCACGAACCTGCTCCAGCGCCTGGAGGGCGCCGGCCAGATCGGCCGGGTCGTTCACTTCCCAGTCCTTCTGTGGGGCGAGGCGCACGCGAGCGCCGTTGGCGCCGCCGCGCTTGTCGGTGCCGCGGTAGGTCGCGGCCGAGGCCCAGGCCGTCGCGACGAGCTGTGAGACGGAGAGGCCGGAGGCGAGGACGCGGGCCTTGAGGTCGGCGATTTCAGCCGCTCCGACCAGTTCGTGGTCGACGGCGGGGACTGGGTCCTGCCAGAGGAGCGCCTCTTCGGGCACGAGCGGCCCGAGGTAGCGGGCGCGGGGCCCCATGTCGCGGTGGATCAGCTTGAACCAGGCGCGGGCGAAGGCGTCCTCGAAGTCCCCGGGGTTCTCGAGGAAGCGCCTGGCGATAGGCGCGTAGTCGGGATCCATCCTCAGGGAGAGGTCGGTCGTCAGCATCATCGGGGCGTGGGCTTTCGAGGGGTCGTGGGCATCGGGGACGGTGGCCACGGACGCCGCGTCCACGGGCTGGTACTGCGACTTGCCGCCCGGGCCGGTGATGAGCTCCCACTCGTGGTTGTGCAGGTTCTCGAGGAAGTTGTTGTCCCACTGGACGGGGTTGTTCGTCCAGGCGCCCTCGAGGGCGCTGGTGACCGCGTCGCTTGCCATGCCGGTGCCGCGTGCGTTGGTCCAGCCGAAGCCCTGCTCCTCTATGCTGGCGCCCTCCGGCTCGGGCCCGACCTGGTCGTCGGGGGAGGCGCCGTGGGCCTTGCCAAAGGTGTGCCCGCCGGCGATGAGCGCCACGGTCTCCTCGTCGTTCATGGCCATGCGCTTGAAGGTCTGGCGGATGTAGCGCGCGGCGGCGAGCGGGTCGGGGTTGGCGTTGGGGCCTTCGGGGTTCACGTAGATGAGGCCCATGTGGTCGGCGCCCAGGGGGCCCTGGAGCTCGCCGTCGGCGTCGTGGCGCTCGTCCGCGAGCCACTCGCCCTCGGCGCCCCAGTCGGTCTCGTCGGCCTCCCAGACGTCGGGACGGCCGAAGGCGAACCCGAAGGACTTGAAGCCCATGGACTCGAGGGCGCAGTCGCCGGCGAAGATGAGGAGGTCGGCCCAGGAGAGGGCGCGGCCGTACTTCTGCTTGACCGGCCAGAGGAGGCGGCGGGCCTTGTCGAGGTTGGCGTTATCGGGCCAGCTGTTGAGGGGCGCGAAGCGCTGGTAGCCGGCGCCGCCGCCGCCGCGGCCGTCGCTGATGCGGTAGGTGCCGGCGGCGTGCCACGTCATGCGGATGAAGAGCGGGCCGTAGTGGCCGTAGTCGGCGGGCCACCAGTCCTGGGAGGTGGTCATCACCTCTTCGACGTCCCGCCTGAGGGCCTCGACGTCGAGGGTGCTGACGGCTTCGGCGTAGTCGAAGTCACTGCCCATCGGGTCGGACAGGGGAGAGTTCTGGCGGAGCGCCTTGAGGTTCAACTGGTCGGGCCACCAGTACTGGTTCGAAGTCATGTCGCCTCCATTGCAACGTGGGGAATCAGCGACGTTTTCAGACCGTCGCTGAATGGCCGAATGGTAGCCCCAATAGTCGCCTGTTGGGAAGCGCGGGGGCCCCGAAGGGCCCCGATTGGCAGTGCCCCCGGCTCTTGCCGCTACTCCGCCTGCACGACGCCGACGGGACAGGTCACGCCCGTGCCACCGATGCCGCAGTAGCCGTTGGGGTTCTTGGAGAGGTACTGCTGGTGGTAGTCCTCGGCGTAGTAGAACTCGGGTGCGTCGAGGATCTCGGTCGTGATCGGGCCGTACCCGGCTGCCCTCAGGGCCTGCTGATAGTGGTCGCGGCTCTCCTCGGCAGCCTCGCGCTGGGCCTCGTCGTAGACGTAGATGCCGGAGCGGTACTGGGTGCCGACGTCGTTCCCCTGGCGCATGCCCTGGGTGGGGTCGTGGCCCTCCCAGAAGGCGCGCAGCAGCTCGGCGTAGCTGATCACGGAGGGGTCGAAGAGGACGAGCACGACCTCGTTGTGCCCGGTACGTCCGCTGCAAACCTCGTGGTAGGTGGGATTGGGGGTCTGGCCGGCGGCGTAGCCGACGGCGGTGGTGTAGACGCCGGGGAGCTGCCAGAAGATGCGCTCGGCGCCCCAGAAACAGCCGAGGCCGAAGAGGGCTCGTTCCAGGCCCTCGGGGAAGGGCTCATTGAGGGGGTGTCCGTGGACGAAGTGCTGGGGGGCGACGGGCATCCGCTCGGAGCGGCCGGGGAGGGCATCCTCGGCGGTGGGGAGCTCGAGCTTCTTCCGGAAGAACAGGGACATGACCATGCCTTTCGATGCGTCGGTACGTTCGGGAGCGCGCTTATCGCGGCGGCGCTTCCACACTCCATGGTAGCGGTTCGCCGGTCAGGCGACGGGAAGAACTGCGGGCGCGCTTACCGCTCAGGCGAGGCCCCGTCGACCCGGGTAGCGGCGCGGCAGTAGCATGCCGGGCGGGCTCGCCCACACGACAACCGGGAAAGTAGCCCTGCAAGGAGGCACGCCTTGCCAGGATTCGCCATCGGGCTTCTCGCCCTGTTCCGACGCCTCTCGCTCTTCTTCCTGAAGCTGAGGGGGAAGACCGAGGACGACGCCGTTGCGGAGCGGGTAACCCGCGGTCAGTCGTGGGACGACTTCTGCGACACGCTGAAGGCGGCAGGCGCGGCGCTGCAATTCCCGGGGGCGCCCCGCGACCCGTTCAGCCAGGCGGAGGGCTATCGCTACCTGAGCCGCATCACGCGGGCCGGGCTGATGGCCTTCATCGAGCACGCCGACCCGAACGCGCCGGTCCTGCATCGGGTGGTCAACGAGTTCGTCAAGATGGGCGCCGACAACCCCGACAACTTCTATCAGACAGCCGCGCTGGAGGGCACGTACGAGTACCGCATCACGGGCCGGCGCAACACGATCTCCTACCTGAGCCTCGGCACCCAGTCCGGGAACTACGGGCAGGGGGCGGGGTTGCCCCCCACCGGATTCATCGAGGCCGACCAGATCGAGATGGACGAGGAGGGGCGCTTCGAGCTGGTCCTCAGCCGCCATCCGCAGGAGGGGAACTGGCTCCCCATGACCGAGGAGACGCGGACGCTGGTGGTGCGCCAGACCTACCTCGACCGGGACACGGAAGTGCCGGCGGACCTGCACATCGAGCGCATCAACTGCCCGGAGGAGGAGCGCCGCCCCTCGCCCTTCACGCCACGGCGGCTCGACGAGGGGTTGCGCAGCGCGGGAGCCCTCGTGGCGGGGGCGCCGCTGCTGTTCGCGAAGTGGGCGCGCGACTTTCAGCAGCACAGCAACGAGTTGCCGCAGTTCGACCCGGACCGCTCCCTGGCCGCGGGAGGCGATCCGAACATCGCCTACTACCACAGCCACTGGGCGGTTGCGGAGGACGAGGCGCTCGTGATCGAAGTGACGCCTCCGGAGTGCGAACACTGGAACTTCCAGCTGAACAACTACTGGATGGAGTCCCTGGATTACCGCCACTACCGCATCCACACCAACAAGCACCTCGCCCACTACGAGGACGACGGCTCCATCCGTCTGATCGTGGCCCACACCGATCCCGGCCACCCGAACTGGCTCCAGACCACCGGCCACAGCTTCGGCACCATGTGCTTCCGCTGGGTGCGGGCGGACGAGCACCCGCAGCCGCGGACGCGACTGGTGAAGCTGGAAGCTCTGACGAGCTAGCGAAGGGGGCGGCATGGGCATCCGGGGGAAGGCTGCGGCGACGTCCACGGACTACGCCCATCCCCACCGGCCGCTGCCGGTCAGGGCCTACAACCTGGTGGGGGGGGGGGGGGGGGGCGGCGGGGGGGGGGGGGGGGGGGGGGGGGGGGCGGGG
>VXPF01000097.1 GCA_009839725.1 Dehalococcoidia bacterium
TGGTGGGCCTACACGTACTGTACCGAGAACTTTCTGCTGGGCGGTCACGCTGTAGGCAGCGCTTAGCAGCACACTCTAACGCCGCCGAGAGGCTGGTTTGGGCGACTGTCACTCAGTCGACGTACCTATCCCCACAAGACAGGCGCTCGACTTGTTCGCGCCCTCGAAGCCAGCCTAGACCGACCGACCGGTCGAGATGCCTACGCCGGGCGGATGGCCCTCGCCTTGGCGAGCAGCGGCCAAATCGCGATCACGCCGCCCGGTGGCGACGACACCTGGGTCTGGCCGCTAAACTTGGAGCCGCCGGCATCCGACCCGCGGGACGACGACTCGTCAGCCCCGGTAGCACTTGACCTTGGAGATGCCCCACCGTGCCGATCCTTGACCGTGACGACGCCGCCGAGGTCGAAGCCGGGATTGCTCGCGCCTTCGGCGCGGCGCTCGGTGAACGTGCCGGTGCAGTCCGTCAACTGTTCGTTGAGGCGCTTGACTTCAACCGTACACAGGGCCAAGTGAGCCTAGCTGGCGCGCCGGCCGGCGTCGAACTGCCTGATGCTGCCGAACTCGTGGCGTCGCTCGAGGGCGTCCACGTCCTCCACGTCCCTCTTGAGGCCCCAGTCAGCGGACGGGTGCGGAGCGCGGACGTGAGCGCGGCGGCACAGGTGATCGCCCGCCAGATCGGCGACGACCTGCTGCTTGTGGTCACGAACGCCAGCGGGAGCCAGTTGCACTTCGTGCTGCCCGACCTCACGGACGCGCGGCCCACGCTGCGCCGCATAGTCGTCGAGCGCGACCTGCCACGCCGCACGGCGGTTCAGCAAATCGCAACCATCTACTGGCAGCATCAGGCGACCGGCCGTGTCCGCGACGCCCTCGACGCGGCCTTTGATGTCGAGCCGGTCACAAGGCGCTTCTTCGCCGAGTACAAACGGATGTTCGAGCATGTCGAGCGGAGTGTCACAGGGTTCACCGAGGACGATGCGGAGGAGCGGCGGCTGTTCGTACAGACGCTGTTCAATCGGCTGATGTTTGTTTACTTCCTGTCGCGGAAGGGGTGGCTCACGTTCAAGCGCGACAATGACTATCTCAACGCCCTGTTCCGCGACTACCAGGCCGTCGAGAGCCAAGACAAGAACTTCTACTTCAACAGGCTGCGCCTCCTGTTCTTCGCTGGACTGAACAACTATCGCTCCGAGGACCTCACTGCCGAACCGGAGGCTCAGCGCCTCATCGGTAACGTGCCCTTTCTGAACGGCAGCCTGTTCGACATGACAGACGAAGACGGTCGGACGAACATCGTCGTCCCCGACGAATGCATCACGGAGGTTTTCGAGAACCTCTTCGATCGCTTCAACTTCACCGTGATGGAGTCGACACCATTCGACATCGAGGTCGCCGTCGACCCCGAGATGCTCGGCAAGGTGTTCGAGGAACTGGTGACCGGCCGCAACGAGTCCGGTTCCTACTACACCCCCCGCCCCGTCGTCTCGTTCATGTGCCGCGAGGGCCTCAAGGGGTACCTCGGCGCTCGCGACACGGGCTTAAGTGCCGAGGTGATCGCCGCGTTCGTGGACGAGCATCGCACCGACGGCATCGACGTCGCAGCGGCGCGGCGGGTGGCGGGAGCGCTGGCCGAGGTCACGGTTGTCGACCCGGCTTGCGGCTCCGGCGCATACCTGCTCGGGATGATGCAGGAGCTGGTCGAGCTGCAGACCGTGCTCTTCAACGCGGGGGCAGACGCGAAGTCGCTGCACGACCTGAAGCTCGAGATCATCCAACGCAACCTCTACGGCGCGGACATCGACGAGTTCGCGGTCAACATCGCGATGCTACGGATGTGGCTCTCACTCGCCATCGAGTACGAAGGCGAGCCACCCATCCCACCGCTGCCAAACCTCGACATGAAAGTGTTGGAAGGCGACAGCCTGCTGGCGCCTGACCCCAGCGCCGGTGTGGTCGCGCGGGACACGGCCAGCGCGCAGATGACTCTTGGGCGCGACCCCGCGCGCTTGGCGAAACTCGACGCGCTCAAGGCCGAATACCTGCGGGCAAGAGAGCCGGGCCGGAAGCAGGAGCTGCGGGATCTGATCGCCGGCATCGAAGACGAACTGCGCGAGGCACTAGGCGACGCATCCGTCGTCCCCCCAAAATCTGTCGACTGGCGCATCGCGTTTGCCGAGGTGTTCGCGGGCGGAGGGTTCGACATCGCCGTCGCGAATCCGCCGTACATCCAGCTTCAGAAGGAGGGCGGCAAGCTGGCGAATGCCTATAAGGCCTGCGGATACGAGACGTTCGCGCGTACCGGCGACATCTACCAACTCTTCTACGAGCGCGGCTGCCAGTTGCTGAAGGCGGACGGCGGCTTGCTTGCCTACATCACATCCAACAGCTGGCTGCGCGCGGAGTACGGCAAGCTCACGCGGCGCTACTTCACCGAGAGCCACGCGCCGCTGCGCTGGCTCGACCTCGGCAAGGATGTCTTCGCCAGCGCGATCGTCGACAGCGGCGTGCTCCTGCTCCGTACCGGGCGACAGCAACAGCGACCCTTCCCCGCCGTCGATATGGATCGGCTGCCACCAGGGACGCCGATTCCACCAGCCAAGGCGCTGTGGGGCGAAGCTCGCCCCAACGGGGATATGCCGTGGAGCGTGCTTTCGAAGGCCGAGTGGGCCGTGATGAACAAGATGCACTCCACGGGAACACCCCTGAAAGACTGGGATATCGCGATAAACTACGGAGTAAAGACCGGCCTGAACGAGGCCTTCATCATCGATAACGAGACTAAGAACGCGCTAGTTGCGGAGGATCCACGGTCCGCTGAAATCACCAAGCCCGTGTTACGGGGCAAAGATATCCGGCGCTACCAGGCCGAGTGGGCCGGTATGTGGCTCATCGACAGTCACAACGGGTACGACGATGTGCCGCCGATCGAGATAGACGGCTACCCCGCCATCAAGACCTTCCTCGACAGACACTACGAGAAGCTAGCGAAGCGGCACGACAGAGGCAGAACACCCTACAACCTCCGTAACTGTGCTTACCACGCGGAATTCTCCAGGCCAAAACTGTTGTGGATGGACATGTCGCCGGAGGCCAGATTCTCCTACTCAGACACCGAGATGTTCTGTAACAACAAGGGCTTCCTATTGACGGGGACTTCGCTACGGTTCTTATGCGCCATCCTCAATAGCTCCGTCGTCACCTGGTTCGTGAAGCGGACGGCGAGGACCACAGGCATGGGACTAGTGCAGTGGGAGAAATTTGCAGTCGAGCGCATCCCGGTCCCTCGCGTCAGCCAAGCTGAGCAAGAGCCACTCGTTGAACTCGTCGACAACATCCTCGCCGCGAAGGCAGCGGATGCGGATGCTGATACAGAAGGGCGGGAACGGGAGTTAGACCGGCTCGTGTACGAACTGTACGGGCTGATCCCGGAAGAAGTCTCGGCTGTGGAAGAATCCCTCGCGTAGAGCTTTGGCTCCGAGACCTAAGGCCTTGTCACCTGGATCTCCTCCTCGCTCAACCCGTAGATGCCGTAGACGAGCCTGTCGATCTCGCGCTCCCACTCCTCGGTAGGCGCGTCGGGATCTGACGACTTCGCTTCAATGATGCGGTCCACCAAGTCGATGAATGGGCGGCGCTCGACCTCGCTGATACGGGGGATGGGGATGCGTTCGACGGTGAACTTCTTCCACTGAGGGAGCCCCATGCCAGTGGTTAGAGCTGTGTGTCGCATCATCCACGTGACAAGTGAGCTGTTCAGGAGGGCGCACAGGTATTTGGGGTCCCTGCCGACCATTACGAATCCTTTGTCATTGCAGAACATCTCCGTGTCCGAGTAGGAGAATCTGCCCCCAGTGGACATGTCCATCCAGAACAGCTTGGGCTTGGCGAATTCTGCGTGGTAAGCACAGGTATCCTGCACTTCGAACCAGGCGTTCCCGGTCTTCTTTCTGGCTCGAGTCCCTCCCGGAAGGCGCTCTCCCGACTGTTCCAGCCTGGGTTGCCCGATTGAGAGAAGGTGTCTCTTCACGGCCGGGTAGTCGTCGATGCTCAAGCCCAGAGCGGGGAATGTAGCGATCAGCCACAACCCCTGCCAGTGGGCTCGGAAGCGCTCGATGTCCCTGCCACGGAGGACAGGCTTGATGATCTCGGCGGACCCCGGATCCTCAGCCACTAGCGCGTTCTTAGTCTCGTTATCGATGATGAAGGCTTCGTTGAAACCCGTGAGTATTCCTCGGTAAATCGCGTACCCGCGCGCTTCTTCGTTATCGCCGGAAACTCCGCAGCGCCCAAGGCGGAGGCGGTCTCCGCACTTCAGAGTGCGCGGAGTGCTCCTTCTAGCCTCCGGCGGCATCAACTGCCGAAGGACGGAGGCGCGACATGGACGCACGAGCCAGGACTGCTGCGAGCCTACAGCGAGAGGCTCTCGACGCAGAGTTGTCCGAGAACACCCGCATCGCCTACCAGAAGGGGTGGAACAGATTCATCGACTACTGCGTCGGGGAGGGCATCGCCGATCCCCTGTCCGCGTCGCCGGAACAAGTCTCTCAGTTCTTCGTTCATCTGGCCACGCAGCCCAACCCTCGCAGCGGCGTTGTGCCGTCGATGGGTACCGTGATGTTGTACAAGAGCGCGGTGAACAGGAAGTACACCGAGGCGGGAAGGCCGGCGCCGGCGCACCATCCCGTGGTCACTTCGACACTCAAGGGATTGGTTCGACTCAAGGGTTCCGCCACCCGGAGGGTGGACGCACTGCGCGAGTACCACATCGAAGCGATGCTCCAGTCGTGCCCGAGTACGCCGATAGGCAGGCGGGATGCTGCAATCATCGCCGTCGGGTTCGCCGGAGCTCTGCGCCGTTCCGAGATCTGCGCCCTCGAGGTCGAGGATGTCGAGTTCCTAGACGATGACGGCCAGATGTGGCTCACGATCCGCCAGTCGAAGACCGACCAGCAGGGGCGTGGGCAGAGGGTAGCCGTGCAGGACGGTGACGGTATCCAGCCGATCAGGCGTCTCAAGCGATACCTCGGGAGCGCAGGCATCGCCGAGGGGCCGCTCTTCCAGACTATGCGGCGCGGCGGCCATCTGCGGGGAAGGGCCATGCACCACAGCGACATCCCGCGCATCCTCAAACACTACGCAGCTCTCATCGGGTTGAATCCGAGGGACATCGCGGGGCATTCGTTGCGGGCGGGATTCGTCACCAGCGCCGCCGTCCATCACGCCCGTCTGGACAAGATCATGGCCGTCACACGCCACAGGAACCCTTCCACGGTCATGGCGTACATCCGTGACGTAGATGCCTTCGCCGATCACGCAGGGCAGGGCTTCCTATAGCTGCGACGGCTAGCTGCGATTGCTGTAGTGGCTCGTCGGGGCGGACCGTGCCGTCCCTCAACCGCTCGACTGGTCCGAACCCGGATGACCTGCCGGGCGTGACGCCGGGTACCTCGCCCCGCGCGAATCTCGTCATTGGGCCACGCTCGCCTAGGCGCTGACGGGGTACCATAGGGCGGCGCGCCGGGAAGGACAGAGGCATGACTACAACGGTGAAGGCCACCTACGCCAACGGCGTATTCACGCCCTCGGAGCCCCTCGACATCGAGGACGGCGAGGAAGTGACGTTGTCGATCGAGGGCGCGACATCGCGGAAGCGAGGGCTGGCCGGCGTGGTCGAGACAGTCCAGGAGCTTCAGAGGACCATCCCCCCGGACGCCTGGGACGTCCTGCCAACGGATGGCGCAAAGAACTACAAGCACTATCTGTACGGTCACCCGAAGGAAGACGCCTGATGCGAGTGGTGTTCGCCGATGCGGCGTACTGGATCGCATTGTGGAATCCTCGGGATGCCATGCATGAGCGGGCACTGGCCGTTGCGGGACGGCTGGGGTCGGCCGCAGTCGTCACCACGCAGGTTGTCCTGTTCGAGGCGCTGAACTTCATGGCCGGAATGGGAGAATTCCGGCGGCTGTTCGCAGTGCGGATGGTGCGGGATCTGGAAGACAACCCCGATGTCGAGATCGTCCCGCAGACCAACGTCCAGTTCAGAAGCGCCGTCGAGCGATACGCCGACCGCCCGGATCAGAGGTGGGGACTCACCGACTGCGCGAGCTTTCTCCTCATGGAAGAACGAAACATCACTGAGGCACTCACGCACGATCGCGACTTCGAGCAGGCGGGCTTCATCGCCCTGCTTCGATAGTGTGGGCATGATCTGCCGCGTGACGAGCAGCCTCGCGGCATGATTCAGTGAACGTTCTCCACGCCACCACCGACCCCGACCTCCTCACCCGCTTGCGCGAGATGCTGGACAGCTCGGCCCGCGCCGACATCGCCGTCGGCTACTTCTTCATCTCCGGTCTCGGCCCCGTGCGCGAGCAACTCTCGAAGCTGGACAAGGTCCGCATCCTCGTCGGCCGCGCCGACCGGCAGGTGCTGGAAGCGGTCGCTGCCGGGCTCCACCAGCCCGACGCACTGCGGGCGCGGCTCGACGCCGAGTCCCTCGTACAGCGCCGGGAGCGCGCTGGAATCGCGCGCGACGCTGTCGAGCGCATTGCCGCGGGCGTCTCCCAGCTCCCCCAGACGACCGACTCGGAGGAATCGGTACGGGCGCTGCGCGACATGGTCGCCTCGGGGCGCGTGGAAGTTCGTGCCTACCGGCGCAGCCCCCTGCACGCCAAGGCGTACCTCTGCTGGTACGATGACCACGCAGAGCCGGGCTCGGCGGTCGTCGGCTCCTCGAACCTCACGCTGGCCGGCTTCAGCGGCAACACGGAACTCAACGTGCGCGTCACCGGCGACGCCGAGATGACGGCTCTGCGGGAGTGGTTCGACCACCTGTGGGAGGACTCGGAGGACATCGGCAATGACCTTAGGGCGACGCTCGATCTCTCCTGGGCACTGGCGCAGACACCCCCGTACCACGTCTATCTGAAGGCCCTGTACGAGCTGTACCACGGCGGGGCGGGCACCGAGGAGCTGCCGCTGCCCCCACGAGATCAGGAACTCGCCAACTTCCAGCTCGACGCCGTGCGGCGCGGGCTGGCGATGATCGACGCGCACGGCGGCTGCTACATCGGCGACGTGGTGGGACTGGGGAAGACGTTCATCGGCTCCGAGCTACTCCGCCAGCTTCAGTTCAGCTACCCGAACGATGGCCGACCACTCATCCTCTGCCCTGCAGGCCTCATCCCGATGTGGCAGGCGTTCAATGAGCGCTTCCAGCTCGGCGCCGAGGTGGTCTCCCACAGCATGATCGTCCCGTCGGGCGAGGTGGAGTTCGATGAGGAGCTGGGCCGCTACGTCGACGCGGCGCCACCCGAGCGCGGCATCGTGCTCGCGCAGGAGTACCGGGACAGAGGGCCGGTGCTGGTGGACGAGGCGCACAACTTCCGCAACCACAACCGGCGCTCCGAGGGACTGCGAGAGTACCTGGAGGCGGGCGACCACAAGGTCGTGCTGCTCAGCGCCACACCACAGAACCTCGGCCCGATGGACATCTACCGGCAGCTCAAGTTCTTCCTCCACGAGACCGAGCACGGTCTGCCGATCGAGCCGCTCGACCTCGGGGAGTATTTCAGGAACGCCCAGAAGTGGCTGGAGCACCGCGTCGCATATGAGAACTACCAGGCCGAGCACGAGGCGTGGGAGCGCGAGCGCTCGACGGCGACTCCACCGCTTCCGCCAGCCGAGCCGGACGTGCCGAGGGCGGACATCGTGAACGTGCTGGCGCCCGTGTTCATTCGCCGCCGCCGCCGCGACATTGACGAGTCGGCGACCGTCGGCGGCCGTCCGGTGCAGTTTCCAGAGCCCGTCCTCGCGAACGTCCACTACCGGCTCGACCGCGTGTACGCGCGCGCGGGCTCGCTGGAAGAGATCACCGCGGCCCTCGGTGAACATCGGGCGGCGCGGTACCAGGCATCGGCGTACCTCCGGGACGAATTCAAGCAGCGTCCCGAGTACCGGGGGTTGCTACGCGCAAGCGACCGAGTCGCCGGTCTGATGAAGGTGCTCCTCCTCAAGCGGCTGGAGTCGAGCGTCGCCGCCTTCCGCTCAACGCTCGATTCGCTCATCCGAAGCAACCGGAACTTCCGGCTGGCGCTCGCCGCCGGCTACGTTCCGGTCGGCGCGACCGCGACGCGGATGCTTGCCGGTCAGGGCTTCGACCCAGACGAGTTGTTGGAGATCGTCCAGCAGGAGGAGGAGCGCGGAACCGCCCGCGGCGGCGGCGCCTTCCCCACGGACCACTTCCGGACGGAAGACTGGCTCGCTGACCTCGACGATGACCACGATGTGCTGCGCTCGCTTGGAGACCGCGTCCGCGACATCACTCCCGACGACGACGACAAGCTGCGGGCGCTGCGCGCATTCCTCGACCACCCCGATGTTCAGGCCGGGAAGGTGCTGATTTTCTCCGAGGCGGAAACGACCATCGACTATCTCTACCGCCAGTTGAGCGCCGATCACGCGGCTCCGGAGATCGCTCGCCTCACAGGAGGCAACAGGGATGCCGCTGAGTCGATCCTGACGCGGTTCTCGCCGAAATCGAACCCTCCGCTAGGCGGACGCCCGCGCGGCCCGGAGATTCGCATCCTGCTCGCGACGGACATCGTCTCCGAGGGCCAGAACCTGCAGGACTGCGCACGTGTGCTCAACTACGACCTGCACTGGAACCCCGTCCGTCTGATCCAGCGCTTCGGGCGCGTCGATCGCATTGGCACCGAGCACGACACCATCCACCTCCAGAACATGTGGCCCGACACGGCGGTCGACGAGGGTCTGGCGCTGACGGAGCGGCTCGGCCGCCGTATACAGTCCTTCCACGACCTGATCGGCCTCGACAACCGGCTGCTCTCAGAGGCGGAACGCCTCAACCCCGAGGCCATGTATCGCATCTATGGCGAGCAGCGCATGCCGGAAGCCGACGACGGCCTCGACGAGGTGGCTGCTCACCAGCGGGCGGTTGCGCTGCTGCAGTGCATCCGCGACGAGAACCCCGATCTGTGGGAGGCCGTCACCGCACTGCCGGACGGGATACGCTCGGCGCTGCTGTCCCGGCCGCGCGCGCAATCCGGGAGCGCGAATCCCGTCTTCGTGCAGGATGTGCTCGCCATCGACGGCTCCCAGCCCCCCCTGCTGTCGCCATCGAGCCTCGCCTCGACACAGCCTGCCGCCTTCGACGCCCCGGTAGCGGGCGAGACACTCGTCTTGCTGGCGGCCGGCGAGGTGCGGGGCTGCTATGCGGTCGGTGACGACCTCGACCCGCGTCCCATCACTGCGGCGCAGTTTGTGGCGGCCGCCGAGTGCGAGCCCGAGACTGCGGCGGCACCTCTCCCCGAAGGCACGAACGAGCGCGTTACGGCGGCCTTCGGGGCCTTCCAACGTGAGTTCGGCCAGCGGCTGGGCAGGGCGCGCCGGCCTCGCAGCACGAACGCCCGGCGCTATGTGTCCCGGCAACTCAACATCGCGTCGCGCGAAGCTGTCGATGATCCCGACGAGGTCCGGCGGCTCGACATGCTCCGGCGCGTGTTCAGCGGCGACTTGCCAGTGCAGGCCGAGAACGCGCTCAATGAGATCCGAAGCCTCCGACTCGAGGGGCGGGTATTGCGTATCCGTTTGGAGGCGCTGCGGGAACGCCACCGCCTCAACCCACCGGACGAATCCGCTCGTAGCGCGCTACCGGAAGCGGAAGCGATCCGTATCGTCTGCTCGGACGGCCTGCTGAAGTAGGCGTTGGCCAGCCTTGCCCGACCGTGCCGAGGCAGGTGCGGCCGAGTCCCGCCTCGCGGAGAGCGGGTGCTGGCTCCAGCCGCGCGCCTTGCGCAGCTGCTAGACGCGGTGGCGCCGGCGACAACGGCGGGACGTTCACCGTCAGCATCGCGCCGTAGTAGTCGGAGGCGGCGCGCCGGACAGCAAGAAAGGCCCCACACAGGGACGGGGACGGGGACGGGGGCACCGCCGTAACCGGCGATGCCCCCCTGTCCGTCCCGTTCAGGCGGCCAGCGCCCCCTCCTGCTCCTGCTCGAGCGCCCACTCGAAGAGCGAGAGCGTCGGAGCCTCGTCGCGGCGCTTGCGCTTCGGCGGCTCGTCCGGCTCCCCGGCCATGAACTCGGCCCACGAGAACAGCGTCCGCTGCGGCTCGGGAGCATCCTCGCCATGCCCGTCCGCCCCGCTCGCGACCGCGACCGGCACCGGCTCGGGCTCCGGCGCGTGCCAGCTCTCGTCGACGAGCAGCGCCTCGGCCTCCGCCGCGACCTGCCGCGCCTGCTCGAACACCGACTCCACCGAGCCGGCGTCCTCCTCGCCCGCGACGATCTTCCTCGCCAGGGCGATCAACAGGTCGTCGC
>VXPF01000135.1 GCA_009839725.1 Dehalococcoidia bacterium
GTGGTGGCCGGGGCGGGCGCCGGGGCGGCGCCCTCGATGAGGGTCACGTGCGGCTCGACGTCGGAGAAGAAGAGGAAGTGGGCGCGGGCGCGAAGGTCGTCGTCGTAGTCAATGGGCACCCCGGGTTCGGCGAGGAAGAAGGTGGAGGAGCGCCCGAACAGGCCGATCTCCTCAATGAGGCTGCCGGCGTAGCGCCGGAGGAGGGAGATGGTGGCGTCGCGGCGCTCGTTGTAGATCTCGGGCTCGCCGGGCTGGGTATTGCTGACCACCTTGAGGTCCAGGTCGAGGGGTTCCTGCTGGCGGAGGGTGAAGCTGAGGCCGAGGTCGCGCACGGCGTCGGAGTAGAGGATGACGCTCGACATGAGGGCGGCAGCGAGCACCATGCCGAAGATGACGGTCGCAAGCAGCCGCCAGTTGGCGAGGCTCCGCTGAGCGACGATCCGCAGAAGGGAGGCGAAGCTGTCCATGGGCGTCAGGGGAGCGTACAGGAGAGGGGCGCGCTGGCGCTCACCGCTCGGCTGGCTTCAGGGACTGGCGTAGTCGTTTGGGTCACGGACGGACTCGTAGTCGGTGAACTCCAGGCGGTGACACCACGTCGAGGGCCTGCGGAGACGGAGCTCGCTCCCCTTCCCGCCGGCCAACCAGGCGGCAGTCTCAGCCCGTTCGCGCCCGAAGCGAGTGGCGACGAACTCAAGGGCGGGAAGGAGGTCGGTGTCGGTGGAACAGATGATGCCGGTGTCGTACTCGTCGTCGATCGCGCCGGCCGCGAAGTCGATGGCGAGTTGGACGTCGATGCCCTTCTCTTCGGCGCGTTGGGCAGGCCATCCTGGTGGATATCGAAGAGGCCTATTGATCACGACGGCCCCGGACCGCTCCCATGCAGCGGCCTGCCGCCGGTGTGCTCCGTAGGTCTTGGGATCCCGGGTGGCATCGGGGCGGCCCGAGTACACGCGAACCTGCGTGAGGACTCGCTCTTGGGGGGCGGACTGTAACGGGTTGGCCCGCTCGCAGAGGAGACTGGCGAGAGCTACAGGAGCGATCTGGCCCGCTCGGCCGTGGGCCCTCGGGGAGTAGAAGCGCCCACGGGCACCCTGATAGACGTTCTGGGCGTCGATGAACACCGCAACCCGATTGGTCATCGTTCAAAGAAAACCCCCGCCAGTGCGCCACGAGTGACGGACGACGGGGAACATTCGCCCTAGCGGGCAAGCCCTATCTTGAGCGTTCCGCAAACCATTGTCAAGCCCAATGGTGGAGTGCACGAGCGCTCGGGCGCCCCGTACCGCTACCCTTGTGCGCGCATGGGGAGCTTTGCGGTCCTCTGGGCGTTGCTGTTGCGCCACGTCGCCTCGAGCTGGCGGATGCTGGCGGTGCTCGCGCTGGGCGTGCTCGTGGCCTCGACGCTGCTGGCGAGCGCGCCCATCTACGCGCGCGCCATGGCCGACCTCGGCCTCAAGTTCACGGTCCGCGACGAACTCCGCGGCGAGCCCTCGATCCGCGTTGGCATTGGGCTCCAGCAGCTCGCTACCTCCGACTCCGTCGCCGTGCGCGAGGCGGTCGAGGGCCGCATCGACGAGCGAATCGGCTGGTTCACGAGCGAGCGTTCCATCGTCCTGGAGTCGGCGCGGCTCACGATCGGGCGGACGGGCGAGGAGCCTCGCCCGGGCAGCACCCTGGGCGTGCTCTACGCGATCGAGGGGTTCGAGCAGTACATCGTGCTGGACGAAGGGCGCCTGCCCGCGCCCACCGGTCCGGACG
Organism: Dehalococcoidia bacterium; assembly: GCA_009839725.1. Taxonomy (GTDB): domain Bacteria; phylum Chloroflexota; class Dehalococcoidia; order Tepidiformales; family Tepidiformaceae; genus UBA2991. Next base: position 1,759 of record VXPF01000135.1, read on the forward strand.
GGCGGCTGGAGGTGGCGATGGGCGCCCGCGCGGCGGCCGTCGCGCGCCTCGCCCCGGGCGACGAGTTCCTGCTGATCGAGGAGATCGACAACTGCGACCGCATCATCCCCGAGGGGCTGCAGCCTCAGCTCCCCTGCGACCTGAAGGTGAAGGCGCGCTACGCCACGCCTGCCCGCCTGACGGGCATCATCAGCATCGAGAATCCGGACTCCTCGTTCTGGGCGGCGGCCAGCGATCGCTACGTGATGCCCACCGCGCCGCTGGCCGACTCCGGCCTGGTCGCGCCCATGGTCGCGCACGTCGACGCCGTGCTCCGCGATCTGGCGGTGCGCTACCCGGGCCAGCGACTCGCCCTGCGCTGGAACGTGCTCGCCGACATCGACCAGCTCGATCAGGGCAACTTCGAGCGCGCCCGCGACGACATCAGCGCGCTGAACCAGGACCTGCGCGTCTACAACGGCTACGCCGCCAGCCCCCTCGTGGTCACCCTCGACGCCTTCGGGCGAAGCGCCGACTTCCAGCGGGCGCCGCTCACGATCCTGCTCATCCAGATCGCTGCCATCGCCCTCTTCTACGTGGCGCTGATCTCCGTGGCGGTGGTGGAGCGGCAGGGCGAGGAGATCGCTCTCCTCCGGGGACGCGGGTCGAGCACGGCGCAGGTGGTCGCGCTCTACGCGCTCGAAGGGCTGGCCCTGGGCCTGCCCGCCATCCTGGTGGCGCCGTTCATCGCCGGAGGCGTCACGGCGCTGCTCGGCTTCACGCCCGTGTTCAGCGACATCTCCGGCGGGGAGCTGCTGCCGGTCTCCTTCGAGCCGCTCGCCTTCCCGCTGGCGGCGCTGGGGGCTGCGCTTTCGATCATCGCGCTCACGGCGCCGGCCTTCGTGGTCGCGCGGCGGGGGCCGCAGGGCCAGCGCCGGGCGCTGGCGCGGCCGGCCGCGGGCCTCATCCAGCGGTACTACCTCGATGTCGTCCTGGTGGGGTTCGCGCTGCTCGCCCTGTGGGAGCTGAACGAACGCGAGTCCGTCTACACGCCGTCCGCCACGGGCGGCGTTTCGAGCGATCCGCTGCTGCTCGCGTCCCCGGCGCTCATCATCGCGGCGGCCGCGGCCGTGCTTGCCCGCCTCTACCCGATAGTGCTGCGCCTGATCGTGCAGGTCACGGGGCGGGTGGCGGGCGTGGCGGTGGCGATGGGGCTCTGGCAGCTGGTGCGGCGGCCGGGGCCGTACACGCAGCTCGCCCTGCTCCTGATGATGGCGGTGGCCGTGGGCATGTTCGCGGCCAGCTACACGAGCACCACGGAGCGCTCGTACGAGGACCGCGCTCGCTTCGCCGCCGGGGTGGAGCTGCGCGCGAGCGCTGCGGACGTCACCTTCATTCCCTCCGACCCCACCAAACTCGAGGCGGAGATCGGGGCGGTCGAGGGCGTCGACGACGTGGCCGCCGTGATGCGCCTCAGCGGGGCTATCGCCACGCCCAACAGCGCCGGACCCGTGGTGTCCGTGCTGGGGGTCTCCGGCGAGGTGGAAGACCTCCTCTGGTGGCGCGAGGACTTCGCCGACCGCTCGCTCGGGGCCATCCTCGACCGCGTCGACAGCGGCGAGATCCTGCGCGGCATGCCTATCACGCCGGGCGCGGTGGAACTCTCCGTGTGGGTGAACCCGCAAATCGACCGCAGCAGCGTGACCCTCTGGGCGCGCGTGCGCGACGCAAGCGGGCGGCACGACCTGTTCAAATTCGGCAAGCTCGACTTCCGCGGGTGGCGGGAGATGCGCGCCCCCATCGAGAGCGACAACTTCCGCCCGCTGGAGTGGCCCCTCTCGCTCGTCGGCCTCATCCTCACGGAGCCCGTCAACCAGTTCAACGCAAGCGACGACCCGGTCTTTATCGACGACCTCTCGGCCGTCGATGCGGACGGGTCGCTCACCCTGCTGGAGGGCTTCGAGGGCGTGGTGCGCTGGGGGGCGATCCCCAGCGCCGAGCGCTTCACCGACAGCCTCCAGCTGAGCAGCGAGGAGGTCCGCACCGGGTCGCAAGCGGCGCGCCTCGGGTTCCGGCGCGGCACCACCGGTGAGCGGCGCGGGCTCTACCCGGCCGACCGCGGCATCCCCCTGCCCCTCCTGGCGAGCGAAGCCTTCCTCGAGCAGAACCGGCTCGAGGTGGGCGACGAGGATCTGCTCGAGATCGACAACCTCATCGTGCCCTTCGTGGTGCGCGGCGTGTATGAGCGCTTCCCCACCTTGCCGGCCCTGGAGGGACCGTCCGTCGTGCTCAATCGCGACCAGCTCCAGCGCTGGGGCTACATGGTCAGCACCGTGCCCGGCGACCTCGCCCGCATGAACGAGGTGTGGCTCGACCTGGCGCCCGACGCCGACCGCGCGCACATCCTGGAAACGCTGAACCGCATCGGGCTGAGCCGCGTCGTCGACCAGGAGGAGACGCTTGAGTCGGTGCGCTCGAACCCGCTCATCGCGGCGAGCGGCACGGGCATCCTCTCGGTGTCGTTCGTGGCGACGCTGGCGCTGGTAGCGGTGGCGCTGCTCGTCTCGCTCTGGATGGCGATCCAACGGCGGCGCGTCGAGTTCGCCGTGCTCGGGGCGATCGGGCTGACGAGGCGCCAGGTGATGGCGGTGCTCGGGCTCGAGTACGCCATCGTGGGGGTGGTGGGCGTGGCCGCGGGCGTGCTCGTGGGCCAATTCGTGGGGCGCCGCATGCTCTCCTTCCTCGACGTGACGGAGGCGGGGCTCCCGGTCGAGCCGGGCTTCGTGCTGCAGACGGAGTGGACGTTCGTGATCGTGGGGGCGGTAGCGGTGGCGGCGGTGTTCGCGGTGGCGCTCGTGGCGACGGTTCAGGCATTGTCGCGAACGTCCGACGCGGCTGCCCTGCGCACGGAGTAAGGGCGAGTCGCCCTCTCCCGGCAATTTCGAAAACGGACGGGGTAATTCGGGCGTTCGGCCTCTAGGGTGGGGTTCATGGTGCGCCGGGCCCGATTCTCTCGCCGGCTGCTCATGTGCCTGCTACCGCTTGCGGTGGCGGCATGCGGCGACGAGGCAATCCCTCCCGCCACGGGTCCGGCGCACCAGACCCCAACCGTCACGGCGAGCTCGCCGCCGGATCCCAGAGTCACGGTGACCACCACCGCTACGCCGACGGCGGACCGCACCCCCCTTCCGACACCGCCACCCACCGTCTCGGCAACCGCCACGCCCGAACCGACCCCAACCCTGAAACCGACACCCGAGGCGGCCGCCATCGAGTACACGGAGGTCACCGTGGGGGAACCGCGACCGCTGCCGGCAGGTATCGCTCTGTACTTCTGGGTGTGGCCATGTACCGAGTGTGACGCCGGGCCAATCGATCTCGGCCGGATCGTGTTCGACGAAGCCGTGGGCAAGTTGAGCTTTGACCGCCCGCTGGCCTTCTTCGATGACGTGGGCCCGTTCCCCGCGACAGTCATCGACTTCGGCGTGAGTGAGAGCGGACAGACGATGGCCGCCACCATCTGCGAAACCGGGTTCTGCTTTGACTGTTGGGTGGGGAATTGCCTGGACTACGGCTCCCACCCAACCGTTGATGCGGAGCTGCGGCTTCGGGTCTCGCGCGACGATGGACTCACGTGGGAAGACTGGGGACTGGTGCTTCCCGGCACGACCATTTCCGAGGTGACGGACGAGGACGTTCGACTCAGGACATGGAACATCTGGGATTCGCGCGGAGATTGGGATCTGACCGATGAAGAGTGGGAGGAGATGCTGGCGCGGCTTGAGCCCCTGGGACTGGGCGAGTTGGAGGAGGGAGGGTACTGGGACCGCTGGGTCGTCTCTGGCGAGGAGCCCGCTCCGTCAGCGCCGGGCGGGAGAGAACCGGGGCATGAAATGCTTCGCTGGAGTGCCGAGGTCGAAGGACTGCAACTCTTCGCGATAGCAGACGAGGAGGGCGCGGTCGAGCAGGTGTACGGCTCGGCGCAACCCCTCTGGTCGCCTTCCCGCCCGCACGACCTCCTGCTGCGCGCCGTGAGCCTCCCCACTCCCTATTTCCCCGCCATCTTCCACTTCAGAACGGGGCCGCTCGACGTCGCGCTCCTCGATCTCGCGACGCTGACCTTCCATCAAGTCGATGGGCTCTCCATGCGAACGGAAGATCTCTTCGCCGCCCGGCCCGCGCCCGATTAGCGCGCGCCCTGGGGGGCTACGAGGATGGCCCCGGCGTTGGCGGGGTCAGTGCCCGCGGGGGCGCGGATGGCGATGCGGTCGCCGTCCGTGATGGGCGCGTCGTAGGACTCGACGAAGAAGAGGGTCACGCCCTGGTAGATCTCGACCGTGATGGGCCCGTCCGGCCCGACCAGCGTCACGTCGGCGCCGCCGTCGGTGGGGTAGACGGTCACGGACTCGACGAGCCCCCAGAGGACGGGGCGGTGGTTGGGGTTGCCCAGGAGCTCCGTGCCGAGGAAGCCCGCGGGCGAGCGGGCGAGACCGTCGGCCAGGGGCGCGCCCGGTTTGACGATGGCGATGACCTGGCGGATGACGTAGTTCCGCACGGGGTCGCCCTCGCCCGTGAAGACAAGCCAGTGTCCCGGCTCGATGCGGGTGGGCATGCCCGGAACGAATGCCTCCAGGGTGACGCCACCCCGCAGCGTGGTCGTCAGCGCCTCGCCCTCGATGTTGGCGGGCAGGAGGGTGAGCGACGCGCCGTTCACCTCGCGCACGTCGAACACGGCCACGGGGTTGGCGGGACCGGGCGTCACGAACGGCCCCGCCGCGGGGGGTGCGTCGCTGCCCGACGACTGCGACACAAAGAAGGCCACCATCCCGCCCCCGACCAGCAGCGCCAGCACGAGCGCGGCCGCTGTCAGGGGCGCGGCGAGCCGGCGGGGGGAGAGCCGGCGGCGCGTGACCAGCGGCTCCTCGGTGATGGCCATCCGCCCATGATAGAGGGGTGGGCGCGCGCAGCGGGGGCACCGAGGCGTCTTACGCGGTCGGCTACCGTCTCGCTAGATCTCTGGCGCCAGCTCACCGGACGCTGCAGGAGCGGGGAGACCCCTCCGCGTCGACATGGCCCAGGCCAGGGCTCCGAACCACCCCACGACCGTCCACCCGAGGAGCAGGTTGAGAAGGAGGATCCCCACGAGAGAGCGGTGGTCTCGATCTGCGGCGACATAGGTGGGGATGTAGTAGACCGCAGCCGCTGCCAGCACGAGGAGCAGCGCGATGACTCCGAAGGCGAGAATCAGACCCGCCGGCGGGTGGGGCGAGGAAAGAACGACGGCAGGATCCACTCCAGCAACCTCACGATGAAGCGGCCGCTCCCGGTTGGGTGCGCAAAATCTACCAGAGCGGGCTCCGGCCGGTCCTCCCTCGGCTGCCCGACGATCACCCGCAGGACGAGTAGCCCTCGTTAGCGCGCCTTGGAGCCGCCGTCGACCTGGTAGTAGGCGCCTGTCATGAAGGAGGACTCGTCGCTCAGGAGGAAGGCGGCGAGGGCGGCGACCTCCTCGGGTTCGCCGTAGCGACGCATGGGCAGGGTGCGCGCGACCTCCCGGTGGGCGCCCTCGGGGTCGTCCGGATCGCGGCCCCGCTCGATGGAGCGCATCATGCGAGTCTCGATGGGCGCGGGGCAGATGGCGTTCACGCGGATGTTGTCGGCGGCGAACTCGAGGGCGGCTGTGCGCGTGATGCCGATGACGGCGTGCTTGCTCGCCCCGTAGGCGACCAGGTGGGGCGTGGCCCCCAGGCCGGCTGTGGAGGCGGTGTTGACGACGGCCCCGCCGCCGCGCGCCCGCATCGCCGGGGCGATGGCCTTCAGCCCCAGCCAGACGCCCTTCACGTTCACGTCGAGCACCTTGTCGAAGACGTCCTCGGGGTAGTCGGTCAGGGGCGTGACCACGCCCTCGATGCCGGCGTTGTTGAAGAAGGCGTCGATGCCCCCGAAGCGCTCGACGGTTGCCTCCACGTAGCGCTCGTGGTCGGCCCAGCGGGTCACGTCCGTGGGCACGGCGAGGCCCTCTCCGCCCGCTTCCTCGATGGCCTCGACGGCGCCGTCGAGGTCGCTCCCGGGCAGGTCGACGGCGACGACGCGCGCGCCCTCCCGGGCGAGCCGCACGCAGGTCGCGCGGCCGATCCCGCCCGCCCCGCCGGTGATGACGGCGACCTTGCCTTCGAACCGCGCTGCCGTTGGCTCGCTCATGGTGTCCTCCCCGGGCCTTCTGGCCCGCGCGCGTAGTGTAGGAGAGCGGGGCGCGACGGGTAGGGGCGGCGGCGCTATTCTGTGAGTTCGTTCGGGGTGTAGCTCAGCCAGGTAGAGTGCTTCGTTCGGGACGAAGAGGTCCCCGGTTCAAATCCGGGCACCCCGACCAGCTTCTCCCGCCGGATCGATCCTCGGAGTCAGCGGCTGCCCGCGGGTATACGGCCCAGGGCGGCCACGAGGCGTTCCCGCACCTCGGCCGCGAGCGCGCCGAGCGCATCGTTGCCGACCCCGCCCAGCGTCGCCGTGGGGTCGACCGCCTCGACGACGATGCCATCGTCGTTCCCGTGGACGGCGACGCTGCAGGGGAGGAGGGCGGCCGCATCGGGGTCGGCCTCCACGGCGCGCCGCAGGAGGTCGGCATCGCAGACGCCGAGGATGGTGAAGGCGCCCCCGAGGGCGCCGCTCGCGTCGAGCGTGGTGGCCACGTCGAACCCCTGCTCCCGCAACGCTTCCTTCGTGCGGTTCAGCCCCTCGATGAAATCGAAGGCGGCGGTTCGGCGGAGGGCGAAGGGGCGCTCCTCGACGGGTGACGCTGACATGGGCGGGATGGTAGCAGGGTGGGGCGGGTAGGGGCGCGGTCGACGGTGGCGAGCGGCTGGCGCACCCTTGGGGCGTGCCGTTCTCACGGGACCGTATCCGCCGGACCGCGCAGCGCGCCCTGTGGGTGGCGCTGGCGCTACTGGCAGTAGCGCTGCTGGCCTGCGGCGGGGGCGACTCGGGGCTGCGCATCGAGACCGTGACGCCGGTCTCCGAGGAAGCGCCGCCCCCGCGCGTCGGGATCGCGACGGCGGAGCCGGCGATCGTGCAGCCCGAGATCCTCGTCTCCATCGACGGCATCACGGAGGGGGAGGTGGTGCAGGGGAGCGCCATCCTCGTGTCGGTCACGGGGAGCGTGCGGTCGGGGGAGGTGGTCTTTCTGGGACGGCGCTACCCGCTCGCGCAGGGCGACTTCAGCAAATACACGTACGTGGGCATCGGCGTCTTCGACACGCCCGGCCTGCACACCATGCACGTGCTGCTCACGCTGGCGAACGGCTCCGAAGGGAGCTTCGAACGCGAGATCGCGATCGGCGAGTCGCGCTGGACGGTCGACCACCTTTACTACGAGGAGGGCGCCGGGGATCCGGTGCTGGATCCGGACGAGCGCGACCGGGAGGACGCCCTCCTTGCCGAAACGTACGCCCAGTTCACGCCGCTGAAGCTCTGGGAGGGGCGCTGGCGACCGCCGGCGGAAGGCGTCATCTCGAGCCCCTTCGGTGAGCGCCGTTCGTTCAACGACGGGCCCGTCGGCGGCAACCACGGCGGCACCGACTTCGCCGCGCCGGAGGGCGCGCCCGTGACCGCCTCGAACAGCGGCCGGGTCGTGCTCGCGCGGCAGCTGGCCATCCGCGGGAACATGGTCGTGATCGACCACGGCGGCGGCGTCTTCTCCGGCTACGCCCACTTGAGCGCCTTCGCGGTGGCCGAGGGCCAGCACGTCGAGAAGGGCCAGCTCATCGCCTTCGTCGGGAACTCGGGCCTCTCGACGGCCCCGCACCTGCACTGGGAGATCTCCGTTCACGGCGTGTTCGTGGACCCCATGCGCTTCATCGACTTCCGCAACGGGTTCTAAGCGATGCGCTTGACGGTCGAGGTCGAGGGCGAGGGGGAGGCGGGGGCGCTGCCCGGCGAGGGGGCGACGCTGGTCGCGTTCATGTCGTTCGCGGCGGTGCGGGGATTCGGGGCGCGCCATCCGCTGATCGCACTCGCCGACCGCGTTGCCGAGCTGGGGGTGCGGCTGGGCCCACTCACCACCTTCTACGAGCGGGGCGCCGAGGACTCGGAGGACGAGGCCAACCTCGAACGCGCCTGGCAGGACGGTGCGCCCCTCGCCGCAAGCCTGGCGGCGCTGGCCGTGACGCTGGCGACAGACGAGCGCGCGGCTCAATTCGTGCGGCGGGCCGGGGCGGAGTCGCTCGCCGGAGAGGGCGCGGCGCTGGAAGCCATCGCCGAACGGGCGGGGCGCGCCAAGCGGCGCGTGCGCCTAACCTACGACCTGTGATTCGCCGGCGACGGGAAGCGATCGGCGTCCGGAAGCGCTGGCTTGCGGGCCCGCAGGCCGCGCTCGCGCGTGCGCTCGACTCGCCCGCCGCCCGCGCGGCGCTCTTTCCCCGCGCCGACAAGATGATCGAGCTGCTCCAGCTCGACAGCGCCCGCACCTACCTCGACGTGAGCCTTGGCGGGGGCGCGTTCGCGGACCTGCTGGCTGCGCGGG
>VXPF01000034.1 GCA_009839725.1 Dehalococcoidia bacterium
GATCGGGGGCATCTTCGGGGGCGGTCCACGGGGGCCCCGCCGCGGCCAGGACATCGAGTCGCCCACGGAGGTGACGCTGGAGGAAGCGGCCGCGGGCACCACCCGCACGGTCGCCCTGCAGGGCAGCGAGCCTTGCGGCATCTGCGGGGGGAGCGGCGCGATCGGGAACGCCCGTTGTCACACCTGCGGCGGCGCCGGGGAGGCGCTGAAGCCCCGCCGCCTCGAGGTGAAGGTGCCGCCCGGGGTGCGCACCGGCTCGCGCGTGCGCATGGCCGGCGAGGGCCGTCCGGGGATGGCGGGCGGGCCCAGCGGCGACCTCTACCTGCTCATCACCGTGCTGCCGCACGCCCGCTTCGAGCGCACTGGCGACGACCTCACGGTCGAGGTGCCGGTGCCCTACCTCGATGCCGTCCTCGGCGGGGAGGTGGAGGCGCCCACGCTCACAGGACGGGTGATGCTCACGATCCCACCCCTCACCCAGAACGGGCGGCGCATCCGCCTGAGTGGGAAGGGGATGCCCGTGCTGGGCCAGCGCGACCGTCGCGGCGACCTCTTCGCGCGAGTCAGCGTGGTGCTGCCCGAGCAGATCAACGACCGCGAGCGCGCCCTCCTCGAGGAGCTGCGCGACGACACGACGGCGGCGCAGGCTGCCGGCTAGCCAGGAAGGACGAACCGATGCCCCGCCGACGACCACCCGACGAGCCCGTGCGCGACGACGAGCCCTGCTACGTCATCTCGATCGCGTCGCGGCTGGTGGGACTGCACCAGCAGACGCTGCGCTACTACGAGCGCGCCGGGCTCATCCGGCCGCACCGCACGAGCGGGAACATCCGCATGTACTCGAACGCCGACATCCACCGCATCCGCCAGGCCCAGCGCCTCATCGAGGAGCTTGGCGTGAACCTCGCGGGGGTGGAGGTGGTGCTGCGCATGAGCGACCAGCTCCGCACCCTCCAGGCCGAGCTCGACGAGGTGAAGGCGGAGCTCGACACGCTTCGCCGGACACGGCTTCCCGCGCCCGCCGTCGACAGCGAGGGCCGTCCCGCCCGCTAGCCCAACCGTTACCGCCCACCCCGGAAGACCCCGCGCCCGCGGGGCAGGAGAAGTGACCACCATGATGCGACAGGACCGATTCACCGAGCAGGCCCAGCAGGTGCTCGCCGCCTCGCAGGAAGCCGTGCGCACGCGCCGCCACAGCCAGTGGGGCGTCCCCCACGTGCTCTTCGCCCTCTCCGAGCTCGACGGCGGGCTCGCCCTGCAGGTGCTCGAACAGCTCGACGTCGACGTAGCTCGGCTGAAGGCGCGCGTCGACGAGGTGCTGAAGAGCCAGCCGACGCTGCAGCAGGACGTCGTCCAGATCTACACGACCCCCGAGGTGGTGCGGATGCTGGAGGTCGCGAACGCAGAAGCGGACCGGCTGAAGGACGACTACGTGGGTGTGGAGCATCTGCTCATCGCCATTGCCGACAACGAGGAGAGCGGCGCCGCCGGACTGCTGGCCGAGTTCGGCGTGACGAAGGAAGGCATCTACCGCGCCCTGCGCGAGATCCGCGGCAGCGCGCGCGTGACCAGCCCGACCGCCGAGAGCAGCTACCAGAGCCTCGAGCGCTACAGCGCCGACCTGACGCAGCTCGCCCGGGAGGGGAAGCTCGACCCCGTCATCGGGCGGGACACCGAGGTGCGGCGCGTGATGCAGATCCTGAACCGGCGCACGAAGAACAACCCCGTCGTCATCGGCGAGGCAGGCGTCGGCAAGACGGCGATCGTCGAGGGCCTAGCCCAGCGCATCGCCGAGGGGGACGTGCCCGAGAACCTGCAGGAGAAGTCGCTGCGGGCGCTCGACATGGGCGCACTGCTGGCCGGGGCCAAGTTCCGGGGCGAGTTCGAGGAGCGCCTGAAGACAGTGATGGAGGAGGTCCGCCAGAGCGACGGCGGCATCGTGCTGTTCATCGACGAGCTGCACACCGTGATGGGCGCGGGCGGGGCGGAAGGCGCCATCGACGCGAGCAACCTGATGAAGCCCCCGCTCGCTCGGGGCGAGCTGCGCGCCATCGGCGCGACGACGCTGGACGAGTACCGGCGCATCGAGAAGGACCCCGCCCTCGAGCGGCGCTTCGCTCCCGTGTACGTGGACGAGCCCTCGGAGGAGGACACCCTCGCCATCCTGCAGGGGCTGCGGTCGCGCTACGAGGACCACCACAAGGTGGAGATCGGCGACGACGCCCTGGAGGCGGCGGTGCGGCTCTCCTCGCGCTATGTGACGGAGCGGCACCTGCCGGACAAGGCGATCGACCTGATCGACGAGGCCGCCAGCAAGCACGTCATCGACGCACAGGAGACAGCGCCCGAGGTGCGCGCCATCGCGAAGCGGCTGGACGCCCTCGCGGCGGAAGCGGATGCGGCCGTCGAGCGGGAAGACCACGAGCGCGCGGCAGCGATCAAGCAGGAGGTGCTCCAGCTCCAGGAGGAGTACGCGCACCTGCGCGCGGAGGACGCCGCCGAGCGCCCCGAGGAGCTGCGGGTCTCCGAAGAGGACATCGCCGGGCTGGTCGGGCAGATGACGGGCATCCCCGTCTCGCGGCTCGAGGAGACTGAAACCGAGAAGCTGCTGCGCATGGAGGAGACGCTGCACGAGCGCGTGGTCGGCCAGGACCGCGCCATCGAGGCGCTCAGCGACGCCGTGCGGCGGGCGCGGGCGGGGCTGAAGGACCCGAAGCGCCCGATCGGGTCGTTCATCTTCCTGGGGCCCACGGGCGTGGGGAAGACGGAGCTGGCGAAGGCGCTGGCGCAGTGCCTGTTCGACGACGAGGAGGCGATGATCCGGCTGGACATGTCGGAGTACCAGGAGCGGCACACCGTGAGCCGCATGGTGGGCGCGCCTCCCGGCTACGTGGGCTACGACGAGGCGGGCGGGCTGACCGAGCTGGTCCGGCGCCGCCCCTACCGCGTCATCCTCTTCGACGAAATCGAGAAGGCGCACCCGGACGTGTTCAACACGCTCCTGCAGATCCTCGACGACGGACGGCTGACGGACGGGCACGGCCGCACGGTCGACTTCCGCAACACCGTCGTCATCATGACGAGCAACCTCGGTACGGGAGCGCAGAACCGCCTCACCCTCGGGTTCACGCAGCGCAGCGAGGAGAGCGGCGCGGCGGACCAGGTGCGGGAATCGGTGGAGCGCGCCCTGCGCGAGCACTTCCGGCCCGAGTTCCTGAACCGGATCGACGACACGATCGTGTTCGAGCCGCTCACGAAGCCCGAACTGGCGGAGATCGTCGACCTGCTCGTCGCCGAGGTGCGCGAGCGGCTCGCCGATCGCGACATCGACATCGAGCTAGCGGAGGCCGCGCGCGAGGAGCTCGTGCGCGAGGGCTACGACCCCGAGCTGGGGGCGCGTCCCCTGCGGCGCACTGTCGAGCGGCGCGTGGAGAACGAGCTGGCGCGACGCATCCTCGCGGGCGACTTCGGCGAGAACCAGCGCATCACCGTCGACTACGCGGACGGGGAGTACACGTTCGCGGCCCGGCCACGCGAGGGGGAGGCGGCGGTCGCCGGGTAGGGCCTCCCCGCCGTTCCCGCTACCCCGGCGCCGTCGAGTAGGAGGGGTCGGGGCGGACGCGGCGGACCTGGGGGAGGGCCAGCACGATCGCGGCGGAGAACGCGAGGGTCGCCCAGGCGAGCACCGTGACGACGATCGGGAGGCCGGCCCCCTCGGCGACGGCGCTGATCGGCAGGGTGAGGAGCATGGCGAATCCGTTCGTGAGCGGGAACAGGCCGAGCACCCGTCCCCGCACTCCCTCGTCCACCGTCTGCTGGATGATCACCGAGGCGCTGATGGTCGAGGCGGAGAGGGACACGCCGAGGCCGACGTTGGCCAACGCGGTGAGCTCGATGGAGCGGGAGTGGGCGAACACGATCGACGCCGCCGCGAAGCCGATGGCCCCCAGCACAAGGGTAGTGCCACGGCCGGCGACCTCCGGGCGCTGAGCAAAGTACATCGAGCCGGCGACGGCGCCCACTCCCCAGCCGAAGGCCATGAGGGCGAAGCCCTGTCCGCCCACTTCCAGGATATTGGTCGCCCAGAGGATGCCGAGGTGCCCGACGCCCGGCATTCCCACGCCGTGCATGACGAAGACAAGCGCGACGGCGCCAAGGATCACGAGGTGGCGGCGGGTGTACTGGAGGCCCTCAACGACGGCGCTCAGCATCTGGCGGCCGGCGGCGGCGCCACTGCTCCGGTAATCGAGCAGGGCGATGAGGGGGAGGATGCCGAGCCAGGTGACCAGCGACCCGGCATAGAGCACTCCGGGCCCGAAGGCGTCGTTGAGAACCGCGGCGATGGGGATGGTGATGGGGATCATGAGCTGCTGGGCGGCGGAGTTCAGGCTGATCGCATTGCTGAGGTCGTCCCGGCCGGCTACGGCGGGCAGGCTCGCCTGCCTCGCGGGGTGATCGACGGCCTGCGTGGCGGCCGCCAGGAAGGTGAGCGCCGCAACCCCCACGATGGTGGCCCCGCCAAAGGGGGTCATGAGCATGAGGAGGGCGACGAAGACGTTGAGGACGAGCGAGACGGACTCGCAACCGAGGAGCACGAGCCGGCGCTCGAAGCGGTCGGCGATGGCGCCCCCGATGAGGCTGAAGGCGAGGGTAGCGACACCGCGCGCCCCCATGAGCACGCCCGTGTAGATGATCTCGTTCTCGGGGTAGGCGTGCTGTACCCAGAAAATCTGGGTGACGAAGTGGAGGGGCTGGACGAGGCCAACCAGCACGGTGCCCGCCAGCAGCAAGCGGAAGTTCCGGTGGCGGAGGGCGCGGAACGCCTGGACGCGACCGTCGGGCATGAGCGCCGAGTCTACGCGGTAGGCCGTTCACGCCCTGTGGACCCGTAGCGGCGGGGCGCGCGATCCGCCAGAATCGGCGCGCTTTCGAAGCAGAAGGGGAGGTACGCCATGCTGCTTGAGGGGAAGGCCGCCGTCGTCACGGGCGGGGCCGTCGGAATCGGACGGGGGATCGCGGTAGCGCTGGCCGAGAACGGCGCGGATGTCGCCAGCCTCGACATCGACGCCACGAACAACGCGGAGACGGCCGCGCAGGTGCGGGCCACGGGCCGCCAGGGCATCGCCATCGACTGCGACGTGGCCGACAAGGTGCAGGTGCGGCGGGCGATGAACAGCGCCCTCCAGCGGCTTGGGCGCATCGACGTGCTCGTCAACAACGCCGCCATCTACGAGGACACGACGCTCACGGGCGGCAGCTACGAGGCGCAGACGGACGCTTACGAGCGCTCGATCGACATCTGCGCGATGGGGAGCTACTACTGCGCGACGGCGGCGGTGCCGGCGATGCGGGCGGTAGGCGGCGGCGAGATCCTCAACGTCATCACCGAGCACATCAAGGAAGGGCACCTGATGACGGGCGGGGCGGCCAGCGGCTACGACTGCGCCAAGTGGGTGCAGTGGCGCCAGGTGGAGACCTGGGCGATCGAGCTGGCCGAGCACAACATCCGCGTGAACGGGCTGTGCATGGGCGCGACCGATACGCCCATGCTGCGCGCCGTCTCGGTCGCAGTGGCGGAGGCGGGCATGCGCCCGTCCGACGTCGGGCAGGCCGTCATCAACATCCTCTCGCACGGGTCCGACGGCCCCAGCGGGGAGACGTACGTGTTCGGAACGTCGGGCACCCCCCGGGAGCAGAGCCTGAAGGAGATCGCCGCCCTGGCGCCAAGCTAGTCCAAATGCTTAGGTGCATATTCCTATTGACCAATAGAACGTCTGTACTATAGCCTACCAAACAAATTTGAGGCCCTGAAGAACACAAAGGAGCAACGCGTGTCAGATATTGAGATTCCCAGATTTCTGGAGTTTGCAGAGGATGTTTGGGTGCGTGTCAAGGACCACCGCCAGATGTCGAGCACGGAGACCGTCTGTATCGTAGAGGGGGTACTTCGAGAACGTGTCATTATCGTTCCGTCCTCAGCATTCAGCCCCGATCGGGGCGTTATGGCTAGGAAAGTTGGCACGGTCGGTGATGGCGACGATCACTGGCTCATAGACCTTCCCCTAGGAGAACGGCTTCTGGTATCCAAGGAGTTAGTTGCGCATGGCGATCTTGTCTGACCGTGAAATCTGGTCCCTCATCAGGGAGGGGCGCGTGAAGGTCGATCCTCCACCTGCGCCTGAAGCGGTGTCCCCCTCGACCATCGACCTGACTTTGTCAAACCGCTTCCGGATTCCGAAGGAGCAACCTCGTGCAATCAAGGTAGTAGCTGATATGCGGGACTCCGCCAGTGCCATGGATGCCCTCGCTGACTTCTGTGATGAGGAGGAGATTGCGGACGGCGATGCCTTCGTCCTGAAACGAGGAGCCTTTGCCTTGGCATGGACACGAGAACGGATAGGGCTCCCTAACTTCCTGGCGGCACGTATCGAGGGCAGGAGTACCCCAGCGAGACTAGGCCTTTCAGTCCATCAATCTGCCCCGACCGTGCATCCCACTTGGCTCGGTCAACTCCAGCTAGAGTTGACGAACGCTGGCCCCTTCGATCTTCAATTGCATCCAGGGGAGCCAATCTGTCAGTTGATTCTTGAGACGATGTCCATTCCTTCCGTCTCGACCCTGACGAGTACCCACCTCGAATCCTAGGCAGACTCCCAGCCCCGTCGATTCGCGCAGATACGTTTGTCGCGAGCGTTGACAACGCGCGTAGGATTGACGACATAGCAAAGGCGCATGCACGCGCCGGTTGTTGCCTGACCACCACAGAGAGGGAGTAGTCACATGGTCCTCCAATCCGTCTCCCAGCAAACGCCGACCACAAAGGCGTCCGAGCCAGTCCTCGGCACCGACCTCATCCCCAAGGAGCGCTACGTCTCGAAGGAGTTCATGGACCTCGAGTGGGAGCGCATGTGGACCAAGGTCTGGAACATCGCGGGCCGCACGCAGGACATCCCCAACGTGGGCGACTACTTCACCACGGAGCTGGGTCCCGAGTCGTTCCTCGTGGTGCGCGAGGCGCCGGACAAGGTGCGGACGTTCTACAACGTCTGCCCCCACCGCGGGAACCAGATCCGCAACCCCGGCATGGGGCACGCGGAAAGCTTCCAGTGCGCCTACCACTTCTTCGAGTTCAACCTCGACGGCTCAAAGAAGTTCGTCCCGGATGAGGACACCTTCACCCAGGGCGTTCCCCAGGAGACGGCCCTGATCGAGGTGCCGACGGACGTCTGGGGCGGCTGGGTCTGGTTCAACATGAACCCCGAGGCCGAGCCCCTGATGGAGTTCCTCGGGGAGATCCCCGAGCACCTCGACCCGTACCACTTCGACCAGCAGTACTTCGTCCAGGACGTGACGATCGAGTGGGACTGCAACTGGAAGACCTCGGTGGACGCCTTCAACGAGGTCTACCACGTGCAGGGCATCCACCCGCAGATCCTCGAGAACATCGACGACATCCACGTGCAGATCGACCTGTACGAGCGGCACAACCGCTACCTCGTCCCCTTCGGCCTGCTGAGCCCGCGCTATCCGAACCAGGAGGAGCTGACGCGCGCGCTGAAGGAGATGCTGCAGGCGGCGGGCATCGATCCGGAGACGTTCGAGGGCGGTCCCGCGGATGTGCGTCCGGCGCTGCAGGCGCAGGTCAAGAAGCACGCCGCCGACCACGGCGTCGACCTGTCAGACCTGAACGACGACCAACTCTCGGACGACTACCACTACTACATCTTCCCGAACATCACCCTGAACACGCACCACTCGGGGGTGATGCTGTTCCGGCAGCGGCCGCACGCGACCGACCCGAACAAGATGTACTACGACCTGCAGAACTACGTGCGAATCCCGGAGGGCTCGGACCCGCCGCCGCGCCCGGTGCACACGACCCACAAGCACGGCGAGATTTCGCTGGGCCTGGGTCTGGACCAGGACTCGTACAACCTGCCGCGCGTGCAGAAGGGGATGAACTCGCGCTCGTTCAAGGGGTTGCTGATCAACTACCGCGAGCGCCGCATCCGCCACATGCACAAGGTCATCGACGACTACCTGGAGGGCCCGGACCGCTAGGCCCGCCAGCAACGAACCAGCGGAAGGCCGCGCACGGATTGTGCGCGGCCTTCTTGTTGTAGGCTGCGCCCGCCATCACGAGGAGGACGGACATGCAGGATTTCGAGGGGAAGGTCGCGGTTGTCACGGGCGGGGCGAGCGGCATCGGGCTGGGGATGGCGACGCGCTTCGCCGCCGAGGGGATGCGCCTCGTCCTCGCCGACATCGAGGAGGCCGTGCTGGAAGAGGCCGCCGCCGGCCTGCGCGAGAACGGCGCCGAGGTCCTGACCGTCCAGACGGACTGCGGGGACGCCGCCTCCATGGACAACCTCGCGGAGGAGTCGCTGGCGCACTACGGCTCGGTGCACGTGGTCTGCAACAACGCGGGCGTGGGGGCGCGGGGGACGATGTGGAAGCTGGGCGTCAACGACTGGGAGTTCGTGCTTCGGGTGAACCTCTGGGGCGTGATCCACGGTGTGCGGGTGTTTGCACCGCACCTGGTGGAGCAGGACGAGGGGCACATCGTGAACACGGGCTCGATGGCGGGGCTCGTCTCGGTCTCGGGGACGGGGCCGTACAACGTGAGCAAGCACGGCGTCGTCACCCTCTCGGAGACGCTCTACGGCGAGCTGCAGGACGCGGGCTCGAACGTGGGCGTGTCGGTACTCTGCCCGGGCATCATCCGGACGAACCTGCGCAACTCGGAGCGGAACCGTCCCGAGCACCTGCGCGATCTGGACGCGGAGGCGGTGAAGGAACGGACGCAGAGCACGCCGGGCTTCAGCGACACGGTGCGGCTGCAGGCGCTCTCGCCGGAGTGGGCGGCGGAGTGCGTGTTCGAGGGGATCAAGGAGAACCGCTTCTACATCCTCACGCACGACGACCACGAGGGGCAGATCCCCCGGCGGCACGACGCCATCCAGAACGACGGCAACCCCGCGGTCGTGCGCTCCACCGTCTTCGCCGGCGGTCCGATCGAGCGGTAAGGGACGAGCCCTACGCCGTCGCGGCTTCGAGCGCGAGGTCGCGGATGACGGCTGCAATGCCGGGGTGGGTGCCGACGGGATCGGTGTAGCGGACGGCTCGGGCGCCGTTGGCGGCAACCTGGCCGACGTGCCAGCCCTCCGAGGCGAAGAAGGGCACGACCACGGCGTTGCGTTCGCCCGCGAGCGCGGGCACCGAGGCGATATTGGGGTCCTGGTCGGTGAAGACGGCGGCGACCTCGGCGAAGGGTCCGGTCGCGCGCACGCGCTCGACCTGCTCCTGGACAGCGCTCGACGAGCCCTGGTTGCGCCGCGTGCCGTGGCCGAGCACGAAGATCGCGTCGCCACGTGACGCGCCTGCCTCCAGGGCGCGCTCGACGACGATGCCGGCGAGGGCGGGGTGGACGCCGACCGGCCGCGTACAGCGGATGGTCCGTCCCTCGCACCGCGTGAGAGGGCCGTTGAGACGCATCTCGGCGGGGATGACCTCGCCCGTGAAGTAGCCCTCCGACATGAAGACGGGGACGACGGTTACGTCGCTGGCCGTGCAACCGTCGAGGGCGCGGGAGAGGGAGGGCTCTTCCTTCCAGAAGGCGATGAGCACCTCGTCCCAGTCGCCACCACCGGCGAGGGCGCGGGCGTGGGCGCGGACGGCCTCGCTGGAGCGCGCGTTCAGGTGCGATCCGTGGCCGGCGAGGACGAGCGCGCGCGTCATGCCTCGGAACCCTGGCCCAGCGCGTCGATGACGGCGGCCACGAGCGCATCGAGGCCGGGTGAGGCGGCCTCGCGATCGACGGGGCCGAAGCACTCGCGCACGGCCATCGAGGTGCTCGGCCCGATGCTGATGAGCGCGGCCTTCAGGCTGCCGGCATCGGGGCCGAGGGCGGCATGCAGGTTTCGCGCGGTGGAGCTGCTGGTGAAGGTGATGGCATCCGCCTCGCGAACGGCCTCCAGTTGCTCGTCGGTCAGGGGCACGGGGCGGTTCTCGTAGGCGGTCACGGGGCGCGTGGTGAGGCCACGAGCTTCCAGCGCCACGCACAGGTCGGGGGACGAGAGGTTGGACTGGAAGAGGGTCACCGTTGCGCCCGGCTCCGCCGGGAGCTCGGCCAGCGCGCTCGACCACGACTGCTCGGGAACGAAGTCGGGGCGCAGGCCGTAACCGGCCAGCGCGGCGGCGGTCGCC
>VXPF01000113.1 GCA_009839725.1 Dehalococcoidia bacterium
CTTCCGCCCCGTCAGCACCGCGTCCCCCTTCGGACCCCCCACCACGAACCTCCCCGACGGGTTCACGTAGATCTTCGTGTCGGCGTCCACCAGCGCCTTGTCCACGATCATGTCCACGATGTGGTGCCGGACGTCCGTCTCGATCACCTCCTGGGCGATGTCGGGCGCATGCTGCGTCGAGACCACGATCGACTCCGCCCGGCGCGCCTCCCAGCCGTCCCCATACTCCACTGTCACCTGCGACTTGCCGTCCGGGCGCAGCCAGGGCAGCTCTCCGCTCTTGCGCGCCTCGGCCAGCCTCCGCGCCAAGCGGTGCGCCAGCGAGATGCTGAGCGGCATCAGCTCCGGCGTCTCGTCGCAGGCGAACCCGATCATCATCCCCTGGTCGCCTGCTCCCGTTTCCAGCTCTTCGCTCTCGCGCGCCCCGTGGCGCGCCTCCCACGAGCGGTTCACCCCCGCTGCGATGTCCTGCGACTGCTCGTCGATTGCCGTCACCACGCCGCACGTCTCCCAGTCGAACCCGATGTCCGAGGAGATGTAGCCGATGTCCCGGATCGTCTCGCGAACGATCCGGGGGATGTCGACGTAGGCGCTCGTCGTGATCTCGCCCATCACCAGTACGAGGCCCGTCGTGATCGAGGTCTCGCAGGCGACGCGGGCCATCGGATCCCGCGCCAGGATCTCGTCGAGGATGGCGTCCGAGATCTGGTCGCAGACCTTGTCCGGGTGCCCCTCCGTCACCGACTCCGAGGTTACGAACCGGGGCGTGCTCATGTGCCCGCCTGCCAGCTGGAGAGATAGAGCCGCTGCTCCTCCGTGAGCGTGTCGATACCGATGTTCATCGCTTGCAGCTTCAACCTCGCGATCTCCTCGTCAATGGAGTCCGGCAGCTCGTGGACCTGGTTGTCCAGCGCCGATTCGTTCGCCACGAGCCACTCCGTTCCCAGCGCCTGGTTTGCGAACGACATGTCCATCACGGAGGCGGGATGGCCCTCCGCCGCGGCGAGGTTCACCAGCCGTCCCTCCCCCAGCAGGAAGAGCGTGCGGCCGTCCCCCAGCCGGTACTCGTCCACGTGGTTGCGGACACGCCGCTTCGTCTCGCTCATGCCTTCCAGCGCGTCCAGGTCGATCTCGTTATCGAAGTGCCCGCTGTTCGCCATGATGGCGCCGTCCTTCATTGTCTCAAGGACGCCCGCCCCGATCACATGGCAGTCGCCCGTCACCGTCACGAAGAAGTCGCCGATCAGGGCCGCCTCCGCCATCGGCATCACCGTGAACCCTTCCATCACCGCCTCCAGCGCCCGCACCGGGTCGACCTCCGTCACCACCACGTGCGCCCCAAGGCCCCGTGCCCGGCTCGCCAGGCCCCGGCCGCACCACCCGTACCCCGCCACCACAAACGTCTTGCCCGCGAGCAGCACGTTCGTCGCCCGCACGATGCCGTCCACCGTCGACTGGCCGGTCCCGAAGCGGTTGTCGAACAGGTGCTTCGTGTCCGACTCGTTCACCGCCACGATCGGGTAGCCCAGCGCCCCGTCCCCCGCCATCGCCTTCAGCCGGATGACGCCCGTCGTCGTCTCCTCCGTGCCGCCCGCCACGCCCGGGATGAGCTCGCGCCGCTCCTGGTGAATCGTCGCCACCAGGTCCGCCCCGTCGTCCATCGTCACCTGTGGGCCGTGGTCCAGCGCCTGGTGGATGTGCTGGTAGTAGGTCTCGTTGTCCTCCCCCCGCCGCGCGAACACGGAGATGCCGAACTCCTCCACCAGCGCCGCCGCCACATCGTCCTGCGTCGAGAGCGGGTTGCTCGCGCAGAGCCGCAGCTGGGCCCCGCCGTCGCGCAGCGCCAGCGCCAGGTTCGCCGTCTCCGTCGTCACGTGCAGGCAGGCCGCCATGCGGACGCCTTTGAGCGGCTGCTCTTGCGCGAAGCGCTCGCGGATGAGCGCGAGCACGGGCATCTCCCGCGCCGCCCACTCGATGCGATCGACCCCTTCGCGCACGCGCGCCGGGTCACTGATGTCGGAAGGAACGCTCATTCGCCGTACCGTTCGCCTTCGTGGTTCTGTCTAAGAAGCCTACAAGCGAACGGACACAAGCGCGCCACCGCCGCGCTCCCGCCCCCGCACTCGCGCCAGCAACCTGCGCGGCAGGGCCAGCAGCGCCGCCGAGTCCCGGCGCGTTGCCGTCGCCTCGATCATCTCCCCCGAGTCGCGGTATCCGAGCCGCCGGTACGCCGCGACCGCGGGTCCGTTCGCCGGGTCGACCGTCAGCACGACCGTCTCACAGGTCTCCAGCAGCGCCTCGGTCGCCGCGCTCGTGGCGGATGTCGCGTAGCCCTGCCCACGGTGGCGCGGATGCGTGAACACGTTCCCCACCACCGCCACCCGCTCCCGGGGCGAAACTGCGTGCGTCCCCGCGATCGCGACGAGCCGCCCGCTGATGACCACCCCCCGGTACACCCCCGCGTCGATATGCCCCGACTCGTAGTACGTCGGATTCCCGTCGGAGCCGTAGAGCTGGTTGATGCGCCGGATGTCGATCCCGAGGAGCCGCACCGCCGGAACCTCCTCGCGCGGCTGGAACGTGGCGGCGGTCACGGCCATGCGCAGCATCGGCTGGCTGTTCGAAAGGCTGCTCACCGTTCGCACCGCCTCGACATGCTCGAGCCGGCAGGACAGGTAGCTGCGCGCCGGTCCCGGCTCGATCGAGAGGATGGCGGCCACCGCCTCCGGGTCTCCCATGACGAAGGTCGCGTCCCCGAGACCTCCCCGGCTGTGCGTGACGAGTCCTTGGCCGCCCGGCCCCTCCGCCGTGAACCACCTCGTCCGCTCGAACAACCCCGGCTCGAGCTGCGCCAGCGCGTAAGCCGCGTGTTCGCGCTGCGGCTGCAACAGCTCCCGGATCGCGTCGCGGCCGCGTAGCGCCCTCACGAGGTACTGGCGCGGTTCCGCGCTCGCTGCCCAGGGAAGCTCCCGCTCCGCCACTAGTCCCCCTCCTCGAAGTGCGTCAATGTACGGAACTCACGATACCGCGCTTCGACCTCTTCGCGCGTCAGCTCCAGCAGCCGGCTCGGCCCGAACCCCTCGACCGCGAACGATGCCACCGTCGAGCCGTAGATGATCGCCCGCCGGATCTCCCGCGCGGAAATCGCCGCCGTCGTGTCCAGGTAGCCAAGGAACGCCCCCGCGAACGTGTCCCCCGCCCCCGTCGGGTCCACCACCTCCTCCAGGGGGTAGCCCGGCGCCACGAAGTAGTCGTCTTCGCTCACGTAGACCGCCCCATACTCGCCGAGCTTGATGAGCGCCGCCCGCGTCCCCGCCTCCACCAGCGCCCGCCCCGCCTTCGCGATGCTCGCCATCCCCGTCAGCTGCCGCGCCTCCGTCTCGTTCATGGAGGCGAAGTCCGCCCTCCGCATCGCCGCCTCTACCCCCTCCCGCGCCATGTCGATGTAGATCTGGATCGTGTCGACCATCGTCGCCCGTGGCGCCGCGAGCGCGGCCAGCAGCCCCTGCTGCGCCGCGGGGTCATCCGCTGCCATGAAAGCCGTGCTCGAGTCCTCCCAGCCCTCTGGCAGCACGGGCCGCCAGCCGTCGTTCACCCCCAGGTGGGTGTAGAGGGTGTCGCGCGTGTTCATGTCGTAGTGGTAGCGAGCGCCCCAGCGGCTCGTCGTCCCCCCCGGGATCATCGTCAGCCCGGCAAGGTCGATCCCCCGCCCCCCCAGCTTCGACCGCTCGCTCTCGGGAAAGTCCTCGCCAATCGCCGCCAGCAGGCGCACGTCCGTGAACTGCGCCGCCGCCAGCGCCGCGCACGTCGCCGATCCCCCCAGCGACTGCTCGACCTTCGCGAACGGCGTCTCGATCTCGTCCAGCGCCACCCAGCCCGCGACCAGCAGCGTCATGCGTTCTCCACCCCCAGCCGCCTCGCGAGGATGGGCGCCAGCCGTTCGCGCGCCTCGGCGGGAATCGCCTTCGCCGGCGTCACCAGCCCGGCGTCCAGCGACCGGACGCAATCGCAATCGTCGTCCTCGAGCGCCGCAGCCAGCCTCCCCACCACGCGCCGGCTTACATCGACGTTCTCCGCGAGCCGCGTCATCACAGTCGTAGCGTCGACCGCCTCCTCCGCCTCGTGCCACGCGTCGTAGTCGGTCACGGCCGCCAGCATCGCGTAGCAGAGCTCTGCCTCGCGGGCCAGCTTCGCCTCGGGAATCGCCGTCATCCCCACCAGGCTCGCTCCCCATGAGCGGTACAGCTCGCTCTCCGCTCGCGTCCCGAAGGCAGGCCCCTCGATCGTGACGTAGGCGCCGCCGTCGTGCGCCTTCGCCCCCACCTCCCCCGCCGCCGCCAGCGCCTGCTCCCGCAGCGCCCCGCAGAACGGCTCCGCGAACGACACATGCGCGACCACACCCTCCCCGAAGAACGTCGCCGGCCGGTCCCCGCGCGTCCGGTCGATGAGCTGGTCGGGCGCCACCAGGTGCCCCGGTGCGTACTCCTCCCGTAGCGATCCCACCGCCGACACCGCCAGCACCTGCCGCACGCCAAGGGACTTCAGCGCCCAGAAGTTCGCGCGCTGGGGAATCTCCGACGGCAGCAGCCGGTGCCCCCGGCCGTGTCGCGCCAGAAACGCGACCCGCCGCCCCTCCAGCTCCCCCACCCGGATCGCGTCGCTGGGCTGCCCGAACGGCGTGTCGATCGCCAGCTCCTTAACCCCGAGGAGACCGGGCATCTCGTAGAAGCCACTCCCGCCAAGGACCGCCAGCTCGATCGATTCAGCCACTGGCGTCGGAGTCTACGCGGGGGAGTCGTTCCCGGCGGTCAGCCCCGCGATCGCGGGGCCGTATGGGGGCCGCAGCACCCCCGTCTCCGTCACGATGCCCGCAATCAGCTCCGCCGGTGTCACGTCGAAGGCGGGGTTGTAGGCCCCGCCGCCCGCCGGGCTCCAGCGCTCCCCGCCGAAGCCCCCCACTTCGCCCTCTCCCCGGAACTCGATCGGGATCGCCTCCCCCGACGGTGTGCCGGCGTCGAACGTGCTGATCGGCGCCACGAGGTAGAAGGGCACGCCGTGCCGCGCCGCCACCGCCGCCAGTCCGTAGGTCCCCACCTTGTTCGCGCCGTCCCCGTTGGCCGCGATCCGGTCGGCTCCCGTGATGACCGCGCTCACCTCTCCCGACGCGATCAGCGAGGCCGCCGCCGTGTCCGGCAGCAGCGTGCCGGGGATGCCCAGCGCCCCCAGCTCCCACATCGTCAGGCGCGCCCCCTGCAGGAGCGGGCGCGTCTCCGTCGCGTAGCAGCGCTCGACGCGTCCCGCCCGCCACGCTTCCGCGATCACCGCCAGCGCCGTCCCCTCCCCGCCCGTCGCGAGCCCGCCCGTGTTGCAGTGCGTCAGCACTGCCCCCTCCAGTCCCGCCAGCTCCCGTCCGTGCCGCGCCAGTGCCGCGTCCCGCTCCCGCTGACGCGCCAGTGCGCGCTCCGCGAATCCCCACAGCGCGGCCCGTCGCTCCGCCTCCCCGGCCACCCCCTCCACTGCCGCCAGCGCCTCGTCGATCATCGCGCCCAGGTCCGCGGCTGTCGGGCGGGTCGCCTTCAGCTCGGCCGTCGCCCCCGCCAGTGCCTCCGACCCTACCCCGCGCTCCTCCCCCGCGATCGCCATCCCGCAGGCGCCCGTCACGCCGAGCAGCGGCGCTCCCCGCACGCGCAGCGAGCGAATCGCCTCCGCCACGGCGGCCACGGTCTGGAGCTGCAGGTAGCGTTCCTCGTGCGGCAGAAGCGTCTGGTCGAGGACCTCGATGCCTTCGCCCGGCAGGATGCGGATCGGCGTGTAGCCGCTCACGGCCCCGTTCCTAGTAGCGGACGAGGCTCATGGCGTCGTAGCCATCGATCTTCGCCCGTCCCCCCAGCTCCTCGAGCTCGATCACGAACCCCAGCCCCACGACCTCGCCCCCAGCCAGCTCCACCAGCTTCGTCGCGGCCGCCGCCGTTCCCCCTGTCGCCAGCAGGTCGTCCACGATGTACGCCCGCTTCCCCACCGAAAGCGCATCCTGGTGGATGTCGAGCTGGCTGTCGCCGTACTCCAGCGAGTACTCGATCGACATGCGCGCCGCCGGCAGCTTCCCGGGCTTCCGCAGCGGCACGAACGGCAGCTTCATCCGGTCCGCCATCGCCGCCGCGAACACGAACCCCCGCGACTCGATGCCCACGATCGCTGAGGCGTCACGCCGCGCCGCGTGAACGCACAGCTCGTCGATGCTGTAGCGGAACGCCAGCGGGTCGCCCAGGAGCGGCGTGATGTCGCGGAAGAGCACGCCTTCCCTGGGGAAGTCGGGAACGTCTCGGATGCTTCGACGCAGGTCCACGGCGAGCGATTCTATCGCAGCCGCGCCACCGGGCCGTTCGGGCAAGCCGGAATTGCCCCCTCGAACCCCTCCGGGGTTCCCCCGCAGCCCGATTCCGGGTACCTTTCCCGTGTCTGCGCGATACGCGCGCCAATCCCGAACCCGGAGCAGCGCCATGACCACGTCCGTCCGCCAGGGAACCCCCACCGAGAAGGCCCCGGAGCCAATCCTCGGCACCGAACTCATCCCCAAGGAGCGCTACACCTCGAAGGAGTACATGCAGCTCGAGTGGGAGCGCATGTGGACCAAGGTCTGGAACATGGCCGGTCGTGAGTCCGACATCCCCAACGTCGGTGACTACTTCACCACCGAGCTTGGCCCCGAGTCCTTCCTCATCGTGCGCGAGGCGGAGGACAAGGTCCGCGCCTTCTACAACGTCTGCCCTCACCGCGGGAACCAGATCCGCAACCCGGGCATGGGCCACGCGGAGTCCTTCCAGTGCGCCTACCACTTCTTCGAGTTCAACCTCGACGGCTCCAAGAAGTTCGTCCCCGACGAGGACACCTTCACCCAGGGCGTCCCCCAGGAGACAGCGCTGGTCGAGGTGCCCTGCGACACCTGGGGCGGCTTCGTCTGGTTCAACATGAACCCGGACGCCGAGCCCCTGCTGGAGTTCCTTGAGCCGGTCAACTGGCACCTCGATCCCTATCACATGGACGAGTACGCCATCGTCCAGGATCTGACGATCGAGTGGGACACGAACTGGAAGGCCTCGGTGGACGCCTTCAACGAGGTCTACCACGTGCAGGGCATCCACCCGCAGCTGCTGGAGTCGCTGGACGACATCCACGTCCAGATCGACCTCTACGAGCGGCACAACCGCTACCTGGTTCCCTTCGGGCTCGTGAGCCCCCGCTACCCGAACCAGGAGGAGATCACGCAGCCTCTGAAGGAGTTCCTCCGCGGTACCGGCGTCGACCCCGACACGTTCGAGGGTGGTATGGGCGATGTTCGCCCCGCCATGCAGGCCGCTACCAAGAAGTCGGCCGCCGCCCAGGGGCTGGATGTCTCCGAGCTGAACGATGACCAGCTCTCCGATGACTACCACTACTACATCTTCCCCAGCCTCACCTTCAACACGAACGCCCTTAACTTCCTGTTCTTCCGCCAGCGTCCCCACCCGACGGACCCGAACAAGATGTTCTTCGACATGCAGACCTACGTGCGCATCCCGCCGGGGGTGGACCATCCTCCGCGTCCGATCCACGCGCAGTACAAGCATGGCGAAATCTCGATCGGCCTCGTGATGGACCAGGACTCCTACAACCTGCCGCGCGTCCAGAAGGGCATGAACTCGCGGTCCTACAAGGGGCTTCTAATCAACTACCGCGAGCGCCGCATCCGCCACATGCACAAGGTGCTCGACAACTACCTCGAGGGCCCCGACCGCTAGGTCGCGCGCCCGTACGGGTACCAGCAGAAGCCGCGGCGCTCCGGCGCCGCGGCTTCTTTGTGCCTTGCCCTACTCGAGCGCCCCGCTCGCGACCAGCTCCGCAAGCTCCTCCTCGCCGTAGCCCAGCACCTCCCGGAACACCTGCTCCGTGTGCTGCCCCAGCAGCGGCGCTGGCTTGTTCGGCCCCGCCCGCGTCTCGCTCAGCAGGTACGCGGCCCCGTCGTACCGCAGCGGCCCGATGACCGGGTGGTCCGTCTCCCAGAAGTGTCCCCGCGCCGTGAGCTGCGGGTCCTCCTCGATGTCCGCCATCGTCGCGACCAGGTGGGCCGGCACCCCCGCCGCCTGCATTCGCTCCTGAGCCTCCTCCGCCGTCCGCTCCGCGAACCACGCCGACAGCCCCGCCTCGAGCTCGTCCTCCCGGCGCTTCCGCCCCGCCACCGACCGCAACCCCTCGTCGCCCGCCCAGTCGTCCCGCCCCACCGCCTCGCACAGCGCCGCCCACTGCTCGTCGCTCATCACCGAGATCGCGCACCAGCGGTCGTTCCCTGCGCAGGCGAAGACGCCGTGGGGCGCCACTTCCGGGTGCCGGTTGCCGTTCGCGACCGTCTCCGCTCCGCCGTTGAGCGCCGCCACCAGTGCGCCGTCGAGCGCGTACGTCATCGCCTCCAGCTGCGAGAGGTCGATGTACTGCCCCTCGCCCGTGCGTTCCCGGTGGTCGAGCGCCGCCAGCAGCGACGATGCCGCGAAGTGCATGGCGACCCAGTCGGTGTACGCCACTCCCGTGCCCGTCGGCGGCCGGTCGGGCCAGCTTGTGAACCCCGTAATCCCCGCCGCCGCCTGCAGGATCAACCCGAAGCCACGGAACTGCGCATGCGGCCCGTCCTGCCCCTCCATCGACATCGACATCATGATCACGTTCGGGTTGATCGCCCGCACCGACTCGTAGTCCAGCCCCACCCGCTTCATGAATCCGGGCGTGAACGACTCCGTCACCACGTCGCTCGCGGCGATCAACCGCTTCGCCGCCTCCAGCCCGCCCGGTGTCCGCAGGTTGATCTGTACGCCCAGCTTGTCGCGGTTGTGGTTGGCCCAGTAAGCGCTGCCGTCGGGGTTCGCGTCGTTCCCCGGCCGCGGTCCCCCCGACCGGAACGTGTCCAGCTTCAGGGTCGACTCCACCCGGATCACCTCCGCCCCGTGCCAGGCCAGCACCTGCGTCGAGTTCGGCCCCACCCCGACCCAGGAGAAGTCCGCCACCCGGATCCCCTTGAACAGGTCCCGTGCCCCCGCCTTCCCCTCGCGCTTCAACACCTCGGGAACACGCGGCCCCGCCGCTACCTCCTCCCGCACCTCCTGCGTGTGCGCTCCAGCCGCCGCCGCCTCCCCCGTCCGCCACGGCGTACCCGAGAGCTTCATCGGCGCGCCCGCCATCCGCAGCGTCCCCACCGGAGAATCGGCCTCCACGAAGAAGTCGCGTGCGGCCAGCTGCTCGCTCTCGACCAGGTCCGCCATCGTGTTGACGGGGTAGATCATGAGCCCCCGCGGCTGCCCTTCCTCCCCCAGCTCGTGCGTGCTCCGCGCCGCGAAGAAGCGCCGGATCTCCGACTCCAGCGCCTCCACCTCCTCCGGCTCCGGCATGTCGCCCCCCACCAGCGCCCGCCCCGCCCACGCCTCCGCGTCGAAGGTCCGCGGCTCGCCCGCTTCGTCGAACCAGCGCGCCAGCGCCCGGATGCTGTCCGGCTGCCGCCAGTACGCCACGTACCCGTCTGCCGACTCGTAGATGAGCCGCGTGCCCTGCGTCCCGAAGGCGCGGCCCCCGCCCGCCCGCTTCGCCACCAGCCCGCCCATCGCGTAGTACAGCCGCGCGTTCCCGAGTGCGTTCGCCACCGCCGCCTGCGTCGAGACGTCCACCAGTTGCCCCCGCCCCGTCAGCGTCCTCGCCCGCAGGGCCAGCAGCGTCCCCACGCACGCCTGGGCGCCCACCAGCGCGTAGGCCTGCTCCACCGCCACCCGCAGCGGCGCCCGGTCCGGGTCGCCGCACAGCGACATCAGCCCCCCGGACGCCAGCCCGACGAGGTCGCTCCCGACCCACCCCGCCTTCGGCCCCTCCAGCCCGAAGGGCGTGATCACCGTCCGCACCACGTGGGGCGCCCGCCCCGCCAGCGCGTCGAGATCCAGCGGCCACGCGCCGCCCAGGTCGTCCGGTGAGACCACGACCGCATCCGCGCTCGCGCACAGGTCCAGCAGGAACGCTGCGTCTGCCCGCGACTCCTCGTCGAGGGTGATGCTGCGCTTTCCCGCGTGCATCTGCGCCCACCACGCGCTCAGCCCCTCGCCCCTCCCGACCAG
>VXPF01000081.1 GCA_009839725.1 Dehalococcoidia bacterium
GGGCGGGAACGGCTCCTTGCCCTCGTGCTCGCCAAGGAGGGGAGCGGGTCGCGCCGGCTGGCGGGGGGTCGCCGACATGACGAAGGGGCGGGAGGGGTAATGGAAGCGGCCAGCCTCGGGGTGGTCGACGGGCTCCCAGACGCCGCGTTCGAGGAAGTGTGGATCCTCGAGCAGGTCGCGGGTGGTCTGGAGGGCGCCACAGGGGAGATGGTGCTGCTGGGCGAGGGGAATGATCTCGCGCTTCGTGCGCTCACCGAGCCAGGCGCGGTAGGCGCCCTCGACCTCCTCGGCGAGGGCGGGCGGCATCAGGGTCATGGGGGCGTTGATGTCGGGGTGCTCAAGCAGGTCTTCGCGGTCGATCAGGTGGAGGAGGGCGTGAAGCCGGGGTCCGGCGCCCATGAGGTTTACGTAGCCATCGGCGCAGGGGCGCACGCCGGCGGCCACACGCAAACCGGTGGCGCCGCGCCCGCCGCCCACACCCGCATAGGAGGCGGCCAGGAGGGCGGTGCTGCGACGGTCTCGGGAGCAGGCCTGGCACTCGGCGACGGAAAGATCGATCCAGTCGCCCTGCCCCCCCGCTTCGACGCGCAGGCGCAGGAGCATGGCGGCAAAGGCGGAGACGATGCCGGCGTGATAGCCGGCGAAGTGTCCGGCGTGCTTAAGCGGCCCGAGGCTGGCGTGTCCGGTCATATGCATGGGGCCGCCGAGGCCCTGAAGGGTGATCTCGGAGCCACGGTAACGGCGGTAGGGACCGGTCTGGCCGAAGGGCGTGATGGACAGGAGGACGAGGTCGTCGCGGGCGGCGGTGAGCGCGTCCCAGCCCCACCCCCAGGAGGCGGGGTCGCCGGGGGCGAAGTCCTCGACGACGATGTCGGCCTCGGCGGCGAGGGCGCGGACGCGCCCGGCATTGGCGGGGTCGGTCACGTCGAGGACACATGAGCGCTTGTTGGTGTTGAGGTGGAGGAAAAGGCCAGAGCGCTCGGGGTGGGGGTCGTCGCCGGGGAAGGGACCGAGGGCGCGGAGGGGACCGCCGCCGGGGGCTTCGAGCTTGAGCACGTCGGCGCCGTAGTCGCCAAGGAGCTTGGTGGCGTAGGCACCGGCGACCTCGCGGGAGAGGTCGAGGACGCGGACTCCGGCGAGCGGTCCAGCCATGCGCTACCCCGCGGGCACGATACACGCTTGCGGGGCGGGCGAGCGGGGGCGTAGGTTGCCGCCCATGAAGTACGAAGACATGTTCCACGTGGGGATCATCGTGCCGGACCTCGAGTCGGGCCTGAAGGAGATCGCGAACCGGTTCGGGGTGACGTTCCCGGACCCGCCGCCGACCTCCGGGGCGGACGTGCTGGTGAAGACGGCCGCGGGCGAGAAGCGGGCCGAGGTGATCGGCGTCTACTCGGCGGAGGGGCCTCCCTACCTGGAGGTGATCCGGGCGGTGCCGGGTACGCCGTGGGAGGCGGGCGAGGGTTCGCGCATCCACCACTTGGGCGCGTTCGTGGACGACCTCGACGACGAGGTGGCGCGCCTGATCTCGGAGGGCGTGGAGCTCGAAGCGACCCTGGATGTCGGCGGCGGCATGATGGCGGTGTCCTACATGAACGGGCCGCTGGGGATCCGGCAGGAGCTGCTGCCGGGGCACCTGCGCGAAGGGATGCTCGCGAACCTGCGGGGCGAGGGGGGCTAGCCGTGATCAACTACGAGGACGTGTTTCACGTCGGGATCATCGTGCCCGACATCGAGCAGGGGATGGACGAGATCGCGAAGCGGTTCGGGGCGAGTTGGCCGCGGCCGGCGGGGTCGGCGAGCATTCGCGTTCGCACGAAGGCGGGCGTGCAGGTGATGAACTCGCGGTTCGCCTACACGGCGGAGGGGCCTCCCTACATCGAGCTGATCGAGGCGGTGCCGGGGACCGTGTGGGAGGCAGGCGAGG
Source organism: Dehalococcoidia bacterium (assembly GCA_009839725.1). GTDB lineage: Bacteria > Chloroflexota > Dehalococcoidia > Tepidiformales > Tepidiformaceae > UBA2991. The sequence continues at coordinate 1,928 of VXPF01000081.1, forward strand.
GCTCGCGGCTCCACCACCTGGGGGCGTTCGTGGACGACCTCGACGCCGAGATCGAGCGGCTGACGGCGGAGGGGGCGGACCTGGAGATGGAGAGCGTCGACGAGGACGGCAAGCGCCTCCTGGCCGTGACCTACATCAACAGCGACCTCGGCGTGCGGCTGGAGTTGCTGCCCTCGGCGGGGCGCGAACGGCTCCTTGAGGTCACGAAGCCGCTGTAGCGGCGGCCACCGCTAGCGGTGGCCGATCCAGGTGGTAATGCGCCAGCCTTCCTCGACCTGCGCCACGACGTAGGAGGCGTCGAAGTTGACGTACTCCTCGCCGGCCTTGTTGTAGCGCCCGCAGTTGACGGTGACGTAGGCGGCGGTGGGGCTGGTGAAGGTGACGTCGACGGTGTGGAGGATGCTGTGGTCGTAGTCGTCGGGAAGGCCGGCGTGGGCGGCGGCCCAGCGCGCATCCGACTCCTCGACGGTAGAGATGAGGTTCACCTGGCCACCGCCGATGCCGAGGGCGGGGACGTGGCAGTAGGGGCGCATCATGGTCGGGTCCTTGGCGTGGTAGGAAAACCCGAAGTGGTCGCTGTACTCGCGAACCCAGGCAGCGAGTTCGGCCTCGGTTGTCATGGCTGGTCCTCCCCGGTGGTGCTCGGTGCGGTCAGATGCTGAGGAATTGCTCGACCTTGTGGGTGTGGTGCTCGGCCTCGATGGTGCGGATGGTGCGGGAGCGGCTGCGCATCACAAGGGAGTGCGTTCGGGCGCCGTCGCGCGTGACCTCCACGCCGCGCAGGAGGTAGCCGGTGGTGATGCCGGTGAGGGCGAAGAAGCAGTCGTCGCCGCTGACCAGGTCATCGAGCGTGAGCACCTGGGTAAGGTCGAGGCCGCGGTCGGCGGCGAGGGCGCGGTCGTCGTCGTGGCGGGGCCAGAGCCGGCACTGCATGTCGCCATCGAGGGACTTCATGGCGCAGGCGGCGGAGACGCCCTCGGGGGAGCCGCCGATGCCGAGCAGCATGTCGACGCCGGTGCCGTCCATGCCAGCCATGACGGCGCCGGCGACGTCGCCGTCGGTGATGGAAATGATGCGGGCGCCGGCGGCGCGGATCTCGGAGACGATGTCGTCGTTGCGGGGGCGGTCGAGGAGGGTGACGGTGACCTCGGTGACGGGAATGCCGCGGGCCCTGGCGACCTGTTCGAGGTTCCAGCGGACGGGAGCGGAGAGGTCGATCTTGCCCTTCGCCTCGGGGCCGACGGCGATCTTCTCCATGTAGAAGATGTCGTGCGGGTTGTACATGGAGCCGCGGGGGGCGGCGGCGATGACGCTGACGGCGTTGGCGCGCCCGAGGGAGAGGAGGGTGGTCCCGTCGATGGGGTCGACGGCGATATCGACCTGGGGGCCACTGCCGGTGCCGACGCGCTCACCGTTGAAGAGCATAGGCGCCTCGTCCTTCTCGCCCTCGCCGATGACGACGACCCCGTCGATATCGATGCTGTTGAGCATGGTGCGCATGGCGTCGACGGCGCCCCCGTCGGCGCCGTTCTTGTCGCCGCGCCCGGTCCAGGGGACGGCGCCGAGGGCGGCGGCCTCGGTGGCGCGAGCGAGCTCCATGGAGATGTTGCGGTCGGGAGGGATGTCGCTCACGGGTTGACCCCAAGCTGTTCAGCAACGGGCTTGAGCGCGTCGGCAACGAAGAGGATGTGCTCGTCGAGCTCGACGCCGAAGTCGGCGGCGCCGTTGCGGAGGTCGTCGCGGCTGACGCTGCGGGCAAAGGCCTTGTCCTTCATCTTCTTCTTGACGGAGGAGGCCTTGAGGGTGGAGAGGGACTTGTCGGGCCGGACGAGGGTGCAGGCGATGACGAATCCGGACATCTCGTCGGAGGCGTAGATGGCGCGGTCCATGTCCCGGGTGTACTCGAGGCCGAGGAAGGGGGCGTGGCAGAGGATGGAGTAGCGGATGTCCTCGGGCACGCCGCGGGCTTCGAGGAGCTTCGAGCCTTCCTTCGGGTGGAGCTCCTCGGTGGGGTGGATCTCCCAGTCGAAGTCGTGGAGGAGGCCGACGATGCCCCACTTCTCCTCGTCCTGTCCGAGCTTGCGGGCATACGCCTGCATGACCGCCTCGACGGCGACGCCGTGCCTGCGCGTACGCTCTTCCTGCGCAAACTCGGCGAGGATTTCCCAGGCGCGATCGCGCTGCATAGGCCCCTCCAGCGGCGGGGCAATCCTACCACCCAGAGGCCGGTACTCCCGCCTAGACGGGGTGGGCAGTGAGGAACTGCACCCCGCGGGCGAGGACCTCGCCGGTGAAGACGGCGCCCATGCAGATGTAGAGGAGACCGGTGGCGCTCTGCATGGAGCGAATCTGCGCGGTGCGGAGCGCGAGGACGGCGAGTACGAAGGCGAAGGCAAGGCCGACGCCGATGCGGAACCAGAAGAGCGGGTTGGCGAGCAGGCCGCCGTCGACGGGGTTGGCGGGGGTGGGGGTGATGCGCTCGGGGATGGCCGCGTTGATGGCGAGCAGCACCACCTGCAGGACGATGGCGACGATCAGGATCCAGGCGAGCTCGCGCAGGGGGCGGCCGGGAAGGGAACCCTCGGTGAGGTACCAGTGCCCCCACGTCATCGAGGTGGAGACGGCGCCCACCGCCACGGTCCCCGCGAGGAGCGCGAGGAACACGCCCGCGTACCCCCAGACGGGCGGGGCGAGCATGCCCGCGAGGAAGGCGACGCAGATGACGCCGACAACGGAGCCTCCGATGGCGACGATGCGTCCGGCAGGGTCCCATCCCATGAAGACCATGAAGGCGTAGAAGGCCGACGTCCCCGTGACGACAAGGAGGAGGGTCCGCATAGGCTCGAACCAGCCCGCGTCGATGAGGTAGCCGTCCACGTCCGGGCCGACGTTGAGGGAGAGGGCGAGCCAGTACGCGAGGCCTGCGACGACGGCGGCGAGAGCGGTCATGGTGAGAACGAAGCCGCGGGTGACGCCGCCGCGCAGGTCGGCGGCGAGCGTGACCCAGAGGCTGCCAATGGCGAGCTCGACGAGGATGATGAGCAGGGTGTAAGGAAGCGCCTCGGCGTTCACGGCAGCGAGTGTAGCAGCGGCCCCGCTTGGGGCCTTCCGGGGCAGGTCGAGGGCGGTCGGGATTGACGCAACAGAGGGCATTTCCTACAATTGCTTCACGCAACGAGGAGTTCCGGTGACTGACGAGCAGTTCCAGGCGCTGAATCGGTCGGTGGGCAATCTGGCCGTGGCAGTTGCCAGCCTCCACTCGGATGTCGCGGAACTGAAGGCCGATGTCGGTGGCCTCAAGTCCGATGTCGCTGCCCTGAAGGATTGGGGCGAGAACCAGGTGATGCCGTTCCTGCGCCGCATCGACGACCGGCTCGCCGCCGTCGAGCGGCGTTTCTCGAACATCGAGGGTCGCATCGCCACTTCGGAGATGCGCCAGTCGGTTATCGAGCAGATCGTCTACAAGCGAGACGACCCGAACCCTGCATCGGCGTAGCAGCCGTTTCCATCGTTCCCATCAACCTGCGAACCGTGGCGTTCCTTCGCTATCCTGCCGGGCGGAGGCGAGCGTGAACGGACAGGTTGTGCTGATCACGGGGGCGTCGCGCGGGTTCGGAGGCGAGGCGGCACGCCGCATCGCGTCGCGGGGCAACACGGTGATCGCGACGATGCGGAACCCGGAGCGGGACGGGCCGGCGATCGTGGCGGGGCTCGAGGACCGCATCCTGGCGACGCGGCTCGACGTGACGGACCCGGCGGGGGTGGACGCGGTGGTGGGGGAGACGCTGGCGCGTCACGGGCGCATCGATGTGCTCATCAACAACGCCGGGTACGGGCTCTACGGGCCGATCGAGGAGGTCTCGGAGGAGCAGGTGTGGAGGCAGATCGATACGAACGTGCTGGGCCAGTGGCGCCTGGCGAAGGCGGTGCTGCCATCGATGCGCGCACGGGGCTCGGGGAAGATCGTGAACGTGAGCTCGCTGGCAGGGCGGGTGCCGGGGGCGTGGCTGGGGATGTACGCGGCGGTTAAGCATGCGGTGGAGGGAATGTCGGAAGCGCTGCGCTTCGAGGTGGGGCACACGGGGGTGGAGGTCTGCGTCCTGGAACCCGGGATGTACGTGAGCGACTGGCAGACGGGGAGCCTGGACGTTGCGGCGCCGCAGCTCGAGGGGCGGAGCGCCTACCAGGAAACGGTCGAGCAGGCGCTGGCGAACTTCCGCGCGCGGGCGGCAACGCGGCCGGCCTCGGGATCGATCGGGGTGGCGATGGCGGACATGGTCGAGCTGGAGCAGCCGCTGCCGATGCGCTGGCCGGTGGGGGAGGACAGCACGCACCTGATCGAGTCGCGCCTGGGTACGACGGAAGCGGGGTGGGAGGCGCTGCGGCTCGCGAGGACGTTGCGAACGTGGCGGCGTCCAGGGGAGCAGGGCGGTAGCAAGCGGGACTGGAGCGGGGAGAGCGTCGTGCTGATCACGGGAGCCTCGCGAGGGTTCGGGGCGGCGGCGGCAAGGGAGTGCGCGGCCCGCGGGAACCTGGTGGCGGCCACGATGAGGAATCCCGATCGGGATGGGGCGGCGGTCCGGGAGGGGTTCGAGGAGCGCATCGAGTCGTTCGCGCTGGATGTGACGGATGCGGAGTCGGTCGAGGCGGCGGTGGCGGCGGTGCGGGAGCGCTTCGGGCGCATCGACGTGCTGGTGAACAACGCGGGGTACGGCCTTTACGGGCCACTGGAAGACCTGAGCGAGGACGAGTGCCGGCGACAGCTCGACACGAACCTGTTGGGGCAGTGGCGGATGCAGAAGGCCGTGCTGCCGGGGATGCGGGAGCAGGGGTGGGGCAAGGTCGTGAACGTGAGCTCGCTCTCCGGGCAGGTGCCACGGGCGGTGCGGGGGATGTACGCGGCCTCGAAGTTCGCCGTAGAGGCGATGTCGGAGGCGCTGGCGGACGAGGTGGCGCCCTTCGGGGTGCAGGTCACGATCCTGCAGCCGGGGCAATACCGCAGCGACTGGCAGACGAGCAGCCTCGACGTCTGCGCGGCGGTGCGCGAGGGACGCAGCGCCTACCAGCCGGGTGTGGACCGCAAGCTCGCCGAGTTCCGGGCGGTGGCGGCGACGCGGCCGGGGTCGGATGCGGTGGGGATGGCGATCGCGGATGCGGTCCAGCTGCAGCAGCGGCTTCCGATGCGGTGGCCGCTGGGCGAGGACGCGCTGCGCATGATCCCGGCGCGCCGGACGACGCCGGACGATATCTGGGAGCGGGACCGCCGGGCCGAGGGGTGGGGCTTCACCATGGAGGACATGGCGTAGCCGCTAGCGGGCGACGACGCGGTAGATCCCTTCGCCGTCGAAGCTGATGACGTAGAGCTCCCCGTCGCGGTCCTCAGCGAAGGAGACGACAAGGGCGGGCTCTCCCTCCCAGAGGACAATGGGGGCGACGAAGCCGCCGGTGGCAGCGGTCTCGGCGTCGATGGCCCAGATGCGGTCGCTGCAGAAGTCGCTGTAGACGTACCAGCCGTAGAGCTCTGGGACGGCCTGGCCGCGGTAGACGAAGCCGCCGGTGATGGAGCAGCCGTCGTCGTGGCTGTACTCCCAGACGGGAAGGACGAGCCCGGTGCGGTCGCAGCCCGTTTCGGGAAGGAAGCACCGCGAGCCCTCCATGATGTTCCAGCCGTAGTTTCCGCCCGCCTCGATGATGCTGATCTCCTCGATGCGGTTCTGGCCGACATCGGCGGCCCAGAGGAGCCCGGTCTCACGATCGAAGCTCATGCGCCAGGGGTTCCGAAGGCCGTAGGCCCAGGTCTCGGGAAGGGCGCCATCGTCCTCAAGGAAGGGGTTGTCGGAAGGGATGTCGTAGGGACGTTCGGGGGAGGCGCCGCGCACGTCGATGCGGATGATGCTGCCGAGGTAGGTGGCGAAATCCTGGCCGTGGCCGTAGGGGTCGTCGGCAGCGCCTCCATCACCAAGGCCGAGGTAGAGCATGCCGTCGGGCCCGAAGAGGACGGTGCCGCCGTTGTGATTGGTGAAGGGTTGGCGGACCCGGAGGAGAACCAACTCGCTCTCGGGGTCGATAACAAGCGCCCCACCCCCACCGGTCGTCTCGAAGCGGGAGAGCCACGTCCGGCCCGGTTCGGCGGACGGGTTGTAGTGGGCGTAGACGTAGCCGTTTGCTGCGAAGTCGGGGTCGAGGGCGATGGAAAGGAGGCCTTGCTCGCCGCAGCAGACAGTCGCCTCGCGGTGGTCGAGAACAGTTCGGGGCTCGTCGTAGGGGCCGTCGCGGTCAACGGAGAGCACGCGGCCCTTCTGCAGGACGATGAGAAAGAGGTCGTGCTCCGGCACGTCGATCAAGTCGATGAACCGTTCGTATTCGGGGAGGCCGGGGAAGGCGGGAACAAGGGCGAAGGCGGGTTCTTCGTCAGCCGCCGGCGTGGACGTGTGGGGCCGGGGGGCTGGGCTGGGTTCGGGCGTGCCGGCGACGCTCGTGCCCGTCGGCGAAGGCGTCGCCTCTTCCGATATGGGGGTGGCGGGAGGGCTCGGGCGACCGGCCGGCGAGGAGTCGCCACAGGCGACCAGGGCAGCGGCGACAAGGAGACCCGCAGCGAGCGTCGAGCGTCGCCACGGGCCAGCGCTCATGGATCGAGGCGCTGGGCAGCGACGTCCAGGGCGGTTCCGACATCGGCGGCGAAGCCGTGCTCGCCCAGCAGGCGGCCGAGGGAGGCGAGGAAGAAGAGGACGTTGCCGGCGGTGGAGGACTCGCCCATCAGGCCGACTCGCCAGACGCGGCCGCGCAGATCGCCGATGCCACCGCCGACCTCGATGCCGAAGCGGTTCAAGAGGGCGCCCCGCACGGCGCCATCGTCGACGTTCTCGGGGATGCGCACGGTGGTGAGGACGGGGAGGCGGTGCTCGGCGTCGGCGTGGAGGGTGAGGCCCATGGCCTCAAGGCCCGCCTGGAGGGCGCGTCCGTTCGTCTCGTGGCGCTGCCAGCGGGCTTCGAGCCCTTCCTCGAGGACGAGGGCAAGGGCGCGGTGGAGGGCGTAGGTCATGGAGATGGGCGAGGTGTGGTGGTAGGCGCGGCGGCTGTCCCAGTAGGCCTCGAGCAGGCCGAGGTCGAGGTACCAGCTGTTGGAAGGCGCCTCACGGGCCTGGACGGCGCTCCAGGCCGCGGGGGAGAGGGTGACGGGGGAGGCGCCGGGGGGCGCGGAGAGGCACTTCTGCGTGCCGGAATAGGCGGCGTCGACGCCCCACTCGTCGATCTCGACGGGCACGCCTCCGAGGGAAGTGACGCAGTCGAGCAGGAGGAGGGCGCCGTGTTCCTTGCAGAGCGCGGAGATGGCTTCGACGGGCTGGCGGACGCCGGTGGAGGTCTCGGCGTGGACGACGGCGACGAGCTTGGTTGGCCCGGCGCGGAGCTCGCGCTCGATGGCCTCGGGAGGGATGGGGGAGCCCCAGGGGGCGGTGACGATGGTGACCTCGGCGCCCGTGCGGGCAGCCATCTGCGAGATGCGATCGCCGAAGTAGCCGCAGATGCCGACGATGGCGCGGTCGCCGGGCTGGAGGAGGTTCATCACCGCCGCTTCCATGCCGCTGGTGCCGGTTCCGGGAGTGGCGAGCGTCACCTCGTTCCCGGTGCGGAAGACCTGCCGCATCATCTGCTGACATTCGTCCATGATGCGGATGAACTCGGGGTCGAGGTGGCCGAGGAGGGGGAGGCCCATGGCGGCCAGCACACTCGTGTCGGCGCCGCTGGGGCCGGGGCCCATAAGGACGCGCTTGGGGGGATCAAGGGAAGGAATCTCGGTCATGGGCCCATGCTAACGGCTGGGTCTTTACGGAACCGTCTAGGGGCCCTCGCTCACGGCGATGAAGACGCCCCGACCCGGCTCCAGCTCGACGCCGGCGCTGGGCGCCTGCTCGAAGACCGTGCCGCGGGGGTACTGCTCGTTGCGGCCGGTGACGACGGTGACCTCGAAGCCGGCTTCTTCGACGGCGAGGCGAGCGATGTGCTCGGGCTGGCCGATGACGTCGGGGACGACGCCATGCTCGACATCGAGGCCGCTGCTGGTGGCCACCTCTTCGCTCTCGGGGGCGGGGGT